>WFMB01000086.1 GCA_009177185.1 Bacteroidales bacterium | reverse complement strand
AGCTGCTGACGGGCAGTGGGCGAGGTGTCTCGTGTCTGCTGTAGCTGTTCGCAGAGGGTGGCGAGGTTCTTGGTCTTCTGATGCCATTCCTTGCATGCTTTCTTTGCTTCGGAAGAGGTGAAGTCGTCGAGGGTGTAGCAGGTCTTGCTGTCGTTGAGGACAAACTCGAAGTCTTGATGGCGTGTGGTGGTGGCTGTGGCGGAGAGTTGCTTGATGCGTTGGAGGGCTTGGGCTGTGGCTTGCTTCTGCCCGTCGGTCATGGGGATGGCGGCGAGGGATTGGAGCGAGGCGGCGACACGGAGCTGGCTGAGGTCGGTGGTCTCGTACTCGATGGTTTGGCGCGACTCGTTGGGAATGAAGGTGTAGATGCACACCTTGTCGGAGGGCTGGTAGCGGTCGCTGGCGAACCATCCGAGGTTGGCTGTTTCGTCGATGACGAGCATGTAGTCGTTGGCGTAGGAGTTGTAGGGGAAGCCCATGTTTTCTGCCTGATAGAAACGCTTGGAGTCGCTGTCGTAGCGAGTGGCGTAGAGGTCGTAGTTGCCGTAGCCGTCGTCGCTGCGTGCGGCAAAGTAGAAGGTCTGTCCGTCGGGCATGAGGAAGGGATAGTTGATGTCACCCTCGATGCCGAGTCCCTTGATGGCTTCGCCTTCGCCGAGGCGGTGGTTCTCTATGTAGTGGCGCACAATCTGAAGGTCGGTGCTGTCTGTGCGTTCGGGACGGAGCACGATGCCGTTGAGCTGGGTCTGATACTGCACGATGTCGCCCTGTTCGGAGAGGGTCAGCGTGCCGAGGTCGGCTGAGAGGGGATAGCCCCTGAGGAAGTTCTTCTTATCGACCACCACGCTATCGACGATGACCACGCGGTCAACGCCGCGCAAGCCGTTCTCGCCTTTGCGGCAGATGTCCAATATGTCGTCGTATTCCGTCACGGGCTGCCGTTTGCGTTTGGCGGCTTGGACGAGTTTCTTGACGGCGGCATCAACCTTGTCGAACTGGAGCTGCATCACGTCCTGATTCAGTTCTTCGTGGGAAGAAATCGGGGTGAGGCGAGGGAAGGCTGTTGGTGCCTGCTGTGCGAGGCTGTCGGTCTGTGCATGGGCTGTTAGGGCGGCACAGGCAATCATGAATGTCAGTATCTTTTTCATGCGCATTCGTCTGTTTCTATGTGTTGGCTATACAAGTTCTACGATGGTGATGCCTGCCCCTCCGAATCGGATGTCTTCGTCGTAGAAGTCAGCCACGGGGGGCATGGTGTTGAGGTATTGGCGGATGACGGTCTTGAGCGCGCCTGTGCCTGTGCCGTGCAGGATTTTGACACGGGAGGCGCGTGCCACGAGTGCGTCGTCGATGAAGTAGGTGACGGCTTGGATGGCTTCGTCGCCTCGCATACCGCGCACGTCGAGCTGCTCCTTGAAGTTGAGCGTGGTTTGGCGTATCTCGTCGCGTGTCTGCACGCTGACGAAGGTGGCAGCCACGTTCTTCTCCTTCTTGGGGGCTTCTGCTGGTTCGAGGCGGTTCAGCTTCACGTTGGTGGTGATTTGCCCGAAGATGACGGTGGCTTCGTTTCCGCTGATTCGCTGAATCTGACCGACGGCACTCTGGTCTTTCAGGCGGACAAAGGAGTTTTCCTCCAACGGTCGAACGGGGGCGGCTGCTTGGCTGAAACCTTGCGTCTTGGGGCTGTTCGTTGGTTCTGTTCCTCGGCTTTTCTTCTCCTCCTTCCTCTTTCGGCGTGCCACGAGCTTCTCCATCTGCCGTCTGATTTTCTCGTCGGCAATGTTGGGGTCAATCTCGCGGATGTCTTGCTTGAAGTCGGCAAGGTCCTGCCGAATCATGCGGGTGCGTTCCTTCTCCGCCTGTGCCTCCTTGATGTCCTTGATGGTTTGTTCAATCTTGGCGTTCGACTCCTTGAGCATCTGCTCTGCCTCTTCCTTGGCACGGGCGATGATGGCTTTGCGCTCGTCGTGTACCCTTTGGATGTCCTCTTCGTATCGCTGGATGGTTTGCTCCATCTGCTTCTCGTGCTGGTGGATGCTCTGCCGCTTCTGCTCCCAATAGCGTTTGTCGCGCACGATGTCTTGCAGGTATTTGTCGGAGTTGATGTAGTCCTTGCCCACGATTTCGCTGGCATCGCGGATTACCTCGTCGGGGATGCCTGTCTTGCGGGCTATTTCGATGGCGAACGAACTGCCCGGATTGCCGATGGAGAGCTGGAAGAGTGGCTGCATCAGCTGGCGGTCGTAGAGCATCGCGCCGTTCACGATGCCTGTTGTCTCTTGGGCATAGTGTTTCAGGTTCTGATAGTGGGTGGTGATGACACCGAAGGCGCGTTTCTTGTTGAATATCTTCAACATCGCCTCCGCCATCGCACCGCCAATCTGAGGCTCTGTGCCGCCACCGAACTCGTCGATGAGGATGAGGCTCGCCCCGTCGCAGTGCTTCATCATGTTCTTCATGTTGAGCAGGTGGGAAGAGTAGGTGGAGAGGTCGTTCTCCAAACTCTGTTCGTCGCCGATGTCGATGAAGATGCTGCGGAAGATGCCGAAAACGCTGCTCTTCGCCACGGGCACTGGCATGCCGCATTGGAACATATATTGGAGCAATCCCGTGGTTTTCAGGCAGACGGACTTTCCGCCAGCGTTCGGACCTGATATGAGCAGGATGCGTTGCTTCTGCGTGAGTGTGATGTCGAGAGGCACGACCTTCCTTGGCTCCTCCTCCCGATGCTCCATGTTGTATTTGCTGAATTTCAGTTCCAACAGCGGATGCACGGCTATCGACCAGTCAATCACCTGCTTGTTCTCCATGCGCGGCTCGGTGCTGTTCGTGATGATGGCGAATTTCGCCTTGGCACGGATGAAGTCTATTTGTGCCAAGAACTCGTAGCTCCGCAGCATATCCTCCACCTCGGGGCGCACCGTCTGCGTGAACTCCATCAGGATGCGGTTGATTTCCTTCCTTTCCTCACTCTCCAGCTCGCGAATCTTGTTGTTCGCCTCCACCACCTCGGCAGGCTCGACAAACACGGTGCGTCCCGTGTCCGACTCGTCATGCACAATGCCGCGTATCTTTCGCTTCATGGCAGGAGCCACGGGGATGACCAAACGACCGTCGCGAAGGGTGGGGGACACGTCCTTGTCGATAAGCCCTTCGCCCTTCGCCGACTTGAGGATGTTCTGCAAAGCACGCGACACGCTGCCAGCCGTGGATGCCAACTCCCTGCGAATCATCAGCAGGGTGGGCGATGCCGTGTCCTTCACATGACCGTACTTGTCCAAGATTTGGTCAATGCGCTTCACCATCTGAGGATACGTCTTCACGTCGGTGGTCAAGGCATAGAGGTAGGGGAACGTCGGGACGGTGTTCTCCTCGTCTGAGCAGCGATGGAGGAACGTCACGATGTTGTGAATCGTCGATAGCGACCGCTGCAAGTTGAACAGCTCCTCCACTTCCAGACACGCATTCTGGATGCGGATGCGCTTCAACGACGGGCGCACATCGAAGAAATTTTGGTCGGGGAAATCCTCTTCCTGCACGATGCGCACAAACTCCATCGTCTGCTTCATCTGTCGGCGGATGTCCTCAAACTGTACCGAGAACGCCATCTTGCGCACCAGCTCTTCGCCCAGCGTGCAGAGGCACAATGCCGTGAGTCGTTCCCTGATTTGGTCGAACCCAATCTTCTGTTCGTATGTATTCGGATAAATCAATGTCTCTACTCTTTTTCGTGTACAACGGTTAGCGATTCCAACAGCCCTTCACACGCATCTTCCAGTATCTCAATCACATTCTCAAATCCCTGCGCACCGCCATAGTAAGGGTCAGGCACATGGTCAATGACGTGCGTTCGGCAGTAATCCGTCATCCGCACAATCTTCCCTTCCGCCTCCACCGTCGGAGCCAGCCGATGCAACCTGTCCCAGTTGCTGTCATCCATGCAGGCAATGAGGTCAAACACCTCAAAGTCCAGCTCCCTCACAGGGCGCGAGATATGCGTGATATTGTACCCATGCCGATACGCATGCGACTTCATCCGTGGGTCAGCCCCCTCGCCTTCGTGGTAGCTGATGAGTCCTGCCGAGTCAAGCTCAAACTTCGCCTCCAGCCCTCTGTCCTTCACCAGCTTCCGCATCACAGCCTCCGCCATCGGCGAACGGCAGATATTCCCGAGGCATACAAATAGTATCTTCTTCATTCTTTTCCGTTTTCTCCTCTTCTCATTCTTCGTTGTGCTTGCAAAGATACGACAAAATTTCTCCTTCTGTCCCATTTTTCCTGCATTATGAATGATTTCTCGCTAAAAATCCTTTGGCTCTCCCAAAACTTTCGTACATTTGCCACCGACTCGGTTAGCTCCAAGGGGGCGACAGGTCATGACATTTTGGTAAAGGACGTTTACGAACGTTATCTTTTGTGTGTGAATCTCGCAAATTCAATGTACCGAAAGATGCGCAACCGTAACGTCCACGTGGGATGTATTGTATCCTGTCCACATCTATATTATTATGAAGGTGTGGGTTGTTGTATAATATATCACGGCGTGGGCTAACTCGAGTTGCTTATCCTGGTACAAGGCAATGCGAGAGCCCACACACGGGATAGGCGGACACCGTAGAGTACTCCCACGTCTTTTTGTTTTATAACTTTATTCATTAACTGCCGAATCAGGGAGGCTATAGGCTCACATCGTAAGAACGACATGAGACAGGTTGCTTTGTTCGTATTGTTTTTATTTATATCCATTGCCTGTTATGCTCAGAAGGTGAAAAGCGTAAGTGGTGAGTTTGTTTACTATGCTGATGCATCTATGTCGCTGAATGATGCCAAACGGTCAGCTGTCGAAAACGCTCGCTTGCAAGCACTTGCAAACGAATTTGGTACGTTTATTTCTCAAAGCACGGAGCAGATGGAGCAATCAGTTGATGGAGAGGAAAGCAATTTCTTCATGCAACTTAGTTCGTCGGAAGTGAAAGGTGAATGGCTGGAAGATACAGCGGAGCCACAATGTGAAGTGGTTGAGGCTTTAACTGATATGATGGTGTTAAAGGCTAAAGTCAGTGGCAAAGCGCGAGCTGTGTCGAACGAGGCAGTGGACTTTGAGGCACAAGTATTGCGGAACGGAATCGAAGCACGTTTTGCCGATACACATTTCCGCGATGGTGATGATATGTTTATGCAGTTTCGTGCACCGGTAGATGGTTATGTGGCTATCTACTTAATAGATGAGAATCATACGGCTTTCTGTCTTCTTCCCTATCAAAATGATGCAGATGGTCAGATGCCTGTGCGCCGCGATAGGGAATATGTCTTCTTTGCCCCCAGCCGAAAGAATGATGATGAGAAGGAGGTGGATGAACTGGTAATGAATTGTGCTAATGGAACAGTTGAACACAACCAAGTGTATGTCATCTTTTCCCCGAATGCTTTTCATAAAGCTTTGGACAAGCAACTCAATGATACTTTACCACGCCAGTTATCATATAAGGACTTTTCTCAATGGCTTAGCAAGTGTCGTAAGTGTGATACAAAAATGGGGGTGAAGGTGATGCATTTGAAGATAACCAATTAGTATTAACTCATATAAAAAACTAATGATTTATGAAAAAGTTTATTGTATTTTTGATGGCTGTATGCCTGATGGTTCCTGCTGTTAGTGCTCAAAACAAGCAGTTGGAGAAGATGAGAGAAAAAGAGTACAAAACCAAGATGAAGGAGTACAAAAAGGACAACTGGAAACTTTTTGGTTCCTCCCGCTCGCTCGAAGTCGCTTTGCTGACACACTATGAAAAGTTGAACAAACTGGGTGACAATGGTATGGAAGTATCAGGTGTTGCTACAAAGTTCAAGTCAAAGAACGTAGGACATCAGATGGCTATCAATAGTGCCTGTATTACTTATGCACAGCAAGCAGGCAGCCATCTACAAGGACGTGTCATCAGTGATATGGATGGTGATGGTGTTGATGCAGAAGGCGAATTCGATCACTTCTATGCTGCTTATCAGCGTCTTGTAGAAAAAGAGATTAAGGGTGAAATGCAGGAATCGTATAGTATCCTTCACGACAATGGTGATGGCACTTGCGAGATGCAGGCTTTTTTTATTATCAACGAGAGTGCAGCTTCCAAGGCACGTCTTCGTGCCTTGGAGAATGCGGCACGGGAGACCGAGATGGCACAGAAGTACGCTGAGAGGGTTTCAGACTTTGTACGAGAAGCATTTGATAATGAATAAACTATTTGCGAGTAGAGTATGAAAAAAGTAATAAGTTTTCTATTGATAGCTACCTTCAATGTTGCAGGATGGTGTCAAGATTTCAGCATTGGCGGTAAAGGCAATATGATGACCTTCCGTATCTCTGGTAACAATGAAGTGAGTGTTGTTCCAGCCAAGGACAAGTACACGTCCATATCATGTGAGATACCTGCTGTAGTAGAATGGCAAGGCAATCAGTATGTCGTGACAAAAATTGCTGAAAAGGCATTTTACAAAAGCAAAATGTCGAGCGTAATCATTCCAAACACCGTGAGAGACATCGATGCAGCGGCATTCGGTATGTGCAGAAAGCTTGTCAGTGTTACGTTTCATGAAGGTTTGGAGCGAATAGGTGTCTCGGCATTCGAGGGGGCACCAATCTCTAAAGTTGTCATTCCTGTGACTGTGAAAAGCATTGGAAATTATGCTTTCTTCTCTCTCAATGGGTCTCTTGGTGAGAGCACGAAACTGAAAACGCTATCCATCCCGAACACGAATATAGAGGTAGGTGAGCATGCTTTTAACAGGTTTCGCAATTTGTATGGGTCATGGTGGACTTCAAAATGTGAGGTTCTTTCCTTGCCTGATTGGGTGACTGCTGAACAAGCAAAGACACTCGGAATACATGAGGATTCATACAACGATTACGTAGCAAGAAAAAATGGAGGGGCACTTCCTGTGGCGGTAGCCACCACAACAGGACAGGCTGTCGTTAGTGTTGCTCCAACAACGGCAGTCCCAATCGTTCAGCCGACCTCTGTCCAACAGGCTCCTGTGTCACATTCTGCTCAGCCGACTCCTACTCAACAAACTCCTTCTATGTCGCATTCTGAGACAGTTGCGTCCTCCTCTCTGTCTGATGTTGACCAAAACATTNCNCATGCTTCNTCNGCTAATGAGAACACANTTGCTATCATTATTGCCAATGAGAAGTATGACCGANAGGCAGAAGTGCAGTTTGCTTGTAATGATGGAAGAANTTTCAAGNAGTATTGTGAGAAAACACTGGGTATTCCTGTGGAGAATATCCACTACCGCGAGAATGCAACGCTGAACAACATTATTGCTGAGGTTGATTGGCTGAAGAAAGTGTGTACCGTGTTTGGAGGGGAGGCAAAAGTCATCTTCTATTATGCTGGTCATGGCGTTCCCGACGAGGCAAGCAAAGATGCATATTTGCTGCCTGTGGATGGTATGGGTTCTAATGTCACCACAGGTTATAAACTTTCCAATCTTTACGAAACGCTTGGTCAGATGCAGACACAGAACATCGCTGTATTTTTGGACGCGTGTTTTTCAGGTTCACAGCGTGATGATAAGTTTTTGGTATCGGCTCGTGGTGTGTCCATTAAAGCAAAGCCCGCTACGCCCCAAGGGGCGATGGTCGTGATGACTGCGGCTCAGAGTGATGAAACGGCATATCCATACAAAGAGAAAGGGCATGGATTTTTTACTTATTTTCTGCTGAAAAAGTTGCAAGACTCTAAAGGCGATTGTACCATGCAAGAACTTGGTGATTATGTGAAGCAGCAAGTTTCCAAGCGCGCTATCATTGTCAACGAGAAGCCGCAGACTCCAGCCATCAGCTATTCTGCTGCTTTGGGTGACAAATGGAAGAACATGAAACTGAAGTGACCTAAGAACGAAATAGGAGACTCTATCTAAGTTCGAGATAAGACGGGGCTTGGAGATTCTTCAAATAGGAAGGTCGGCTATGCCTCGTATGGCGCATCTGCGCATGGTGTGCTTCCACTGCCTCAAAATCGGAGTCCCCGACATCGGCTGACCGATGTCGGGGACTCCGATTGGTCGATGTCGGGGACATCGATTTTTGAGGGGTTTGTGCGGAGGAGTGGTGGGGTGCTTTTCTGACGGTGTGGTGCTATGGTTGTTGCTCCTTAATGACACCTGCCTGTTTCCACACATCGACCAATGTATGGGCATCGGCAAGTGCCGTTGCCTCGGTCACGTCATAGCGGTCGGTCAGGAGGTGCGCAATGGTGCTGGTGTCGAAACCTGAGTCGGGAAGGCTTTTCCATACGTAGGCTGCCGACGCATTGAGGGTTATAAGTCGGTCGAAGTTGACCAAGGCGGGGCTTTCGGCCACGAGGAAGGCTTCTGTTCCGAGGTGGCGCAGTGCCAGTCCGTTTATCTTTTTCATCATTCTGCTTTTATGTCTTGTTGCTATCATTTGTTATGGTCTTCATGCACAGGGTGGCTGCGTCGGGATTGGGCAGACATGCCATATCATATACAGCTACGCTTTCCAACACCTGCCCAATGGTGCGGTGTACTGCTTCTGCCATGGGATGATTCCACTTCATGCAGGAACAGGAGGGCAGCAGGGCTGCGTATGCCTTTGTTCCGTCGAGGCGGTTGATGGTGTTGTGTGGTGCTTGGTGCAGACGCACGATAGCCCCCACGGGGGTCTTTCGGTTTAGGTAACATGGTGTTTTGCCGCTCCACGGCGAACCGAAGACGTATGCCTGTCCGTCTATCACACGCACCACGGGATTGTCGTCGTTGAGCAGTGTGGCTCCGTTTGCGTGCTGGAGCCACAGGCGGCTGTGGGTACTTTTGCCCGTGCCGCTCTTGCCAAGAAACAGGTAACCGCTCCCGTTGTACTCCACAACAGAAGCATGTAACAGTAGGGTGTCACGGCTGGAGGAGGCAAACGCATAGAGGAGCATCATCATGGTGTCGAGTGCATAGTGACGTTCTTGATGGTTGCCGCCTATCCACGCGGTGGCTTTGCGGTAGTCAGGGGATATGCAGAGGCTGCAGCAGTATGGATTGGGGGGGGTAAAAAGCTCAATTGCCATACCGCCTGACGGCATGGCATAGAGGGTCATTCGTCCGATTTCGTCCTCAAAGGTCATCGTTTTCTGCCCGACTGGCGGCAACGAAGCGGCATCGGTCAAAAGGGAAAGGGAGAAAAGCAAGTCCTCCTTAAAACGACACGCTGTCCGAAAAGGAGCATACGGTGCAAGCTCCTTTTCGGACAGCAGTCCATTCGGCATGTCAAGGGCGAACAGATGCTCGCCTACTTGATAGACTAATTGAGTCATCAATTCTTTGGTGTCGTTTCCTCGCCTTGATTCTTGGCTTTCTTATCTTTCTATTGATTGGTCAGCGTCATCCCCAATAGCCACCATCTTCAAAGTTTGGACCACTGGCTTGTAGTATTGGTTGCTCCAGTTCCAGATTCACAATCTCGGATTCAGGCTTCACATAAGTCTCTTTGTTCTCTTTGTTGTTCATTCTCTTTATAGTATGATTCTGTNGGNGTTTTNGNCGGNGAAGACAANCTNGGNGGTGAAGGTCTTNGCTTCCTCAAAGNNCATCNGNGCATAGGACATGATGATGACGATGTCGCCCACCTGCACCTTGCGGGCGGCTGCACCGTTGAGACAGATACATCCGCTGCCACGCTGACCGCGGATGACATAGGTGTCGAAGCGTTCTCCGTTGTTGTTGTTGACGATATAGACGCGCTCGCCAGCGATGATGCCGACTGCGTCCATCAGGTCTTCGTCGATGGTGATGCTGCCCATGTAGTTGAGATTGGCTTCGGTCACCTTGACGCAGTGCAGCTTCGATTTCAGTACTTCAATCTGCATGGCCTTGATATTTGTAGTTGATGTTGTCGATGAGTCGGATGGGGGTGGCACCACAGAATACAGTGATGCAGCCTTGGATGTGGTCGGCATCGTCCCACGAGGTGACGCTCTCGAGGGTGAGGGCATTCACAATGTCGTAGTATTGTACTTCAAGCCCTTGCACGGCGTTGATGTCGGCAATGGTTTGCTGTTTGGTTTCCTCCACTGTGTGGGTCTTGCTGTAGGCGACACTGGCTTTCAGTGCCTTGTATATGTTGGGCGCGATGGCGCGCTCGTTGGTGGCAAGGAGGGTGTTGCGGCTGGAGAGTGCCAGCCCGTCGGCTTCGCGCATGATAGGGCAGGGGCGGATGTCGAGGTGCTTGGCCCNCGAGGCGTTCTGCGNTGCGTAGTCGGCCACNATTNCCTTGATGACGGCNNTCTGCTGGAAGTCTTTCTCGCCGNAGTAGGCGCGGTCTGGCTCTACGAACATGAAGAGCTTGCTCACGATTTGGCAAACTCCGTTGAAATGGCCCGGGCNGAATGCTCCTTCCATCACCGTGTCGGTGGGGGGGTAGGAGAAGGTGCGTGTGTCGGGTTCGGGATACACTTCTTCGACAGAGGGGGCGAACACGTAGTCGGCTCCGATGCTGTTGAGGAGGGCACAATCGGCCTCGAGGGTGCGTGGGTAGGCTGCGAGGTCGCTCTTGTCGTTGAATTGGGTGGGGTTGACGAACACGCTCACCACGGTGGTGTCGTTCTCTTCCACACTTTTGCTTACTAATGATGCGTGTCCGGCGTGGAGCGCACCCATGGTTGGCACGAGACCAACAGTCTTGTTCTCGCGTTTCAGGGCAGATACCTTGTCCTTGAGTTCCTTGACTGAATTGATAATGACCATTTGCTTTTGTTTCAAAACAACTTGAAATTGGGGGCAAAGGTACGACTTCGTGCGTTAAGAGCCAAAATTATTGAGGTTTTTTCGAGTTCGGGCGTGTGAGGATGGTGTGGATGCACTGCGAAACACGAAAGTCGGTGGTACAAAATCGGATGAAAGATTTATGGGCAGATAGAAAAAAGTGAGGGTTTTGTGATGGTGCTTTCAATTTTTTTGTAACTTTGCAGCCGNTTTTGNGGGGACACGCGGTGGAATCGCAGATNAGAAGAGAGAGTAGTAACTAATTGAAGACAACTATGGACGATTATCCGGCGAATAGTACAAAGCGCATGGGATAAGACTCAC
The DNA here is from genome assembly GCA_009177185.1 of Bacteroidales bacterium. Classification (GTDB taxonomy): domain Bacteria; phylum Bacteroidota; class Bacteroidia; order Bacteroidales; family Bacteroidaceae; genus Minthosoma. The sequence continues at coordinate 51,501 of WFMB01000086.1, read as the reverse complement.
CTCTTACGCGGAGTTGATATGAGTCTTTGCCCCACCTTTTTATTGTTCATACATCGAAAAAGCAAAGATTCAGAAAACAATGCGAACATTCTGGAATTTTAATGGTGGCATCAAGCACATTGATGCTTGGGAGCCAAACTGCTGGGTGCAGGTCACTTGCCCGGTAGATGATGATAGAGATTTTTTGGAGCAGGAGTTGGGCATGCCTGACTACTTCATGGAGGACGTGGCCGATGCCGATGAGAGGGCTCGTTACGACATGGATGAGGGATGGCTGATGATTATTTTGCGTATTCCCCACTTGAAGAGTGTGTCGTCGCGGAGTCCTTACACGACGATTCCGNTGGGTANCGTATTGAAGGGTGACAAGATTATCACCATTNGTAATCAGGAGACNNGCATNATGCTTGACTTTGTGAACCACCAGATGCGTCGTGCTGAGGGTTTTACCGATGCTGCCGACTTGGTGTTTCGTCTCTTCCTGAGTGCTTCGGTGTGGTATTTGAAGTATCTGAAACAGGTGAATGGCATCATTGAGAAGGCGAAGCGTGACCTTGACAAGCACATTGACAACAAAGACCTCGTGAACCTCTCGCGTTTGCAGGACTCGCTTACGTACTTTGGCACGTCTATTCGTGGCAACGAGTCTCTGTTGAGCAAGTTGAAGTTCCGTCTGCCTGTGGATGAACTGGATGCAGAACTTATTGAGGATGTGAACATCGAGATGAATCAGGCGCGTGAGACGACTGCCATCTATATTAACATTCTCGATTCGACTATGGACACCTATGCGAACATCATTAACAACAATATGAACACGGTGATGAGGCTGCTGACGTCGCTGAACATGATTATCCTTTTTCCCACGTTCATCACTTCTATGTTTGGCATGAACCTCATTAACGGCATGGAAGAGTGGAAGATGGGATTCCCCATTGCTATCATTGCCTGTGTGGCTTGCACCGCGCTCTCTTTTTGGTGGTTCAGGCGGAAGAAGTGGCTGTAGGGCGTTGAGGCTGGGCAGCTGATGGTTTGGGGCATGCTGCTGGTTGCAAGGTGTCGGTGGCGCTATTGAGCGGAATTGCAACATGGACGTACCAATTTAGATTGGCTTACGTCCTTTTTTATACCTCAAAGCATAAAAAAGTGACAGCATGATACAAGTTTCGCGGATATTTAGTAATTTTGCAACGATTTTTTTGTAAAAAGAAGATTTGAGGCAAAAGCTTTTAGGTTTTCTCTATTACGCATGAAATAGGATATATCATTTATCTAACAATATAAACAAGATGAAAAAGTACAATTTCAATGCAGGACCTTCAATCCTTCCCCGTGAGGTGATTGAGCAGACTGCACAGGCTTGTCTTGATTTCAATGGGTCAGGACTCTCTCTCATGGAGATTAGCCACCGTGCAAAGGATTTTCAACCAGTTGTTGATGAGGCTGTAGCACTCTTCAAGGAACTCCTCGACATTCCAGAGGGTTACTCTGTGCTTTTCCTCGGTGGTGGTGCAAGTTTGGAGTTCTGCATGGTTCCTTACAACTTCCTTGAGAAGAAGGCTGCTTACTTGAACACGGGTGTTTGGGCTACAAAGGCAGAGAAGGAGGCTAAAGCGTTTGGTGAGGTGGTGGAAGTGGCTTCTTCTGCTGACAAGAACTTCACCTACATTCCACGTAATTTTGAGATTCCAACTGACGCTGACTATCTCCACATCACAACAAACAACACCATCTATGGTACAGAGCTTCGTGAAGATATCGACTCTCCAATCCCTGTGATTGCAGATATGTCTTCTGATATTTTCAGCCGTCCTGTTGATGTGAGCAAGTACGCTATGATTTATGGTGGTGCTCAGAAGAACCTTGCCATGGCGGGTCTCACCTTTGTTATTGTGAAGGATGATGCGCTGGGCAAGGTGTCACGTCACATTCCAACCATGCTCGACTACCGTACCCATGTGAAGAAGGGTTCTATGTTCAACACGCCTCCTGTCNTTTAGCNTGGATTTACTCTGCTTTGATGAATCTTCGTTACATGAAGGCTCATGGCGGTGTGGTGGCTATGCAGAAGTTGGCAGAGCAGCGTGCTGAGATTCTCTATGCTGAAATCGACCGCAACAAGATGTTTGTGGGTACGGCTGAGAAAGATAGCCGTTCGCTCATGAACATCACTTTCGTCTTGAAGCCTGAGTATCAGGACTTGCAGGATGAGTTCTTGAAGTTCGCTACCAGTCAGGGTATGGTGGGCGTAAAGGGTCATCGCGATGTAGGCGGTTTCCGTGCTTCTTGCTACAACGCTATGTCTGTCGAAGGAGTTCAGGCACTTGTGAAGTGCATGCAGGAATTTGAGGCGCAACACTAAATTTAGAATAAAAAATGGGGAATTGAAGTCTTCTTGTCCTAATGGCAGAAAACATCAATTCCCCAATTCTTAAACTGGAAAAATAATGGCAAAAGTTTTAATTGCAACAGAGAAGCCGTTTGCGGCTCCTGCGGTTGCTGGTATTAAAGAAATTATTGAAGGTGCTGGCTTTGAGTTGGCATTGTTGGAGAAATATACAGAGAAGGTGCAGTTGTTGGAGGCTGTGGCAGATGTGGATGCCATCATCATCCGCTCTGACAAAATTGATGCGGAAGTGCTTGATGCTGCCAAGCAGCTGAAGATTGTGGTTCGTGCAGGTGCAGGCTACGACAACGTGGATTTGGCGGCTGCTACAGCTCATAACGTGGTGGTGATGAACACTCCTGGTCAGAATGCTAATGCGGTAGCTGAACTGGTGCTGGGTTTGCTCGTGTTTGCCGTTCGTAACTTCTACAATGGCAAGGCTGGCTCTGAACTGATGGGCAAGAAGTTGGGTATCCTCGCTTTCGGTAACGTTGGACGCAACGTGGCTCGCATCGCCAAGGGCTTTGGCATGGAGGTTTCGGCATACGATGCTTACTGCCCCGCAGAGGCTATCGAGGCTGCTGGCGTTCATGCTGCTGCATCTCAGGCAGAACTCTTCGAGACTTGTGACATCGTGTCGCTCCACATTCCTGCTACGGCTGAAACCAAACAGAGTATCAACAAGGCATTGGTGGGCAGCATGAGGAAGAATGCAATCCTGATTAATACCGCCCGTAAGGAAGTTATCAACGAGCCTGAGCTTCTTGAGCTTCTTGCAGAGCGCACTGACCTCAAGTACATCACCGACATCAAGCCTGATGCCGATGCTGAATTTGCTAAGTTTGAGGGTCGCTACTTCTCTACACCTAAGAAGATGGGTGCTCAGACAGCTGAGGCCAACACCAACGCAGGTCTTGCTGCGGCGAATCAGATTGTGGGCTATATCAAGGAGGGTATCACGAAGTTTCAGGTGAACAAGTAGTATCCTGTCGTGCCATATAGGTACAAAAACAAGCACAAGGCAAAATAAATCTGTATCTATTTTGCCTTGTGCTTGTTTTTGTCTATCTTTGTCACGTTGACTATAAAAATGGAACTATGATTGTATATCCTAATGCGAAGATTAACATTGGTCTGAACGTTGTGGAGAAGCGTCCAGACGGCTATCATAATTTGGAAACAGTATTTTATCCTATCGGTCTGCAAGACATCTTGGAGATTCAAGAGTTGGACACAGATGTGCCTGAGTGTGGCTATCGCCTGAAAGTAACGGGGACGTTGTTGGATGGCTCACCTGAGGACAACTTGGTGGTTCGTTCTTTCAAATTGCTGAAACGGGATTTTGATTTGCCGCCTGTCAGCATAGGGCTATACAAGCACATCCCTACAGGGGCTGGTTTGGGTGGCGGTTCTGCAGATGCGGCTTTCACGGTGAAGACGCTGAATGACCGTTTCAGGTTGGGCTTGACCACACAACAGATGGAGGATTATTGTGTGCAGCTGGGTGCTNATTGTNCTTTCTTCATTCAGAACACCCCCGTGTTTGCAACGGGCATAGGCAATGTATTCCATCCCATTGACATCAACTTGAAATATAAGCAACTGGTGTTGGTGAAGCCCGATGTTTTTGTCTCTACGAAAGATGCCTATGCGAAGGTGAAGGTGCAGCGTCCCGAGAAGCAGTTGCCTGAGCTTTTGTCGCAACCCATTGATACATGGAAGGACACTATTGTGAACGATTTTGAGCCGAGTGTTTTTGCCAAGTATCCAGAGATTGCTGCCATTAAGGATAAACTGTATGATTTGGGAGCGGTGTATGCTAGTATGTCAGGTAGTGGCTCCAGTGTGTTTGGCATTTTTGAAGACCCTGTAGAGGATATCGATGAGAAATTCTCTGGTATGTTCTGCCGACAGCGGGAACTATAGTCGAACGGAAACTATAGTTTCACAGCATCAGTCTTTAGTCGAAGAAGTTCCAGCTCAGACCAAAGCGAATGCTGGAAGGATTCATAGGATAGTTTGGAGCCCAGAAATAGCGACCATCTGACTGGTTGGCATGGTGATACATTACATAGAATCGTGTACGTTTCAAATCAAAATTGGCATAAACCGAAATTAGAGGGTAGTTGCCAATTTTTGTCTTTTTTAGTGCGTTCTGATTCATGAACATGCCGATGATAGGCGAATAGTCGGGGGCGTAGTATTCGGTGAAATACTTCATGTCGGCACCCACTTCAGTGTTCAGCACCTGAGCGATTCGGAAACGTAGGAATAAGTTTGTGTAGAGCGATAAAGTGGGTAAGGGGAGTATATCCTCATGGGTGCTGGTCTGATAAGTGATATCATTCTCCCAGTTGAGGATACCCAGTTTCATTCTTTGACGCAGATTGGCACTGATGACTTGAATGTTTTCGCCGTACTGCATGGAAGATACGTTGTTGCTGATGACGGGATTCTCCGTGTTTGTATTCAGTACGATACCAGTGTTTTGGAAATAGCAGAAATTCTTGATATTCTCTATGCTTACAGTGATTTTTGTTTTGGTATGAGGAATGTCTATGACACCTTCAATGCGTTGTCTGAACTCCTTATCGGTGGACTTATCCCACCATGCATGCTTGCCGTGATAGTTACCGAAATAAAAACTGGGTGCTAAGTTTCTGAGTGAGGCGTTGAGTGCCACTTGTGCCGTGTCACCCAAAAGGGGAATGTTCACCTCTGCATGACCGTTAAGATTAAACTGCCCAATATCTGTGCCTGCCAGTACAAACTCGGTATCGAGGTTGTAGTGAACAAGATGCCCCTGTTTGCGAACTATCTGCCCACCTACCATTATGTTGTGTTTGTGGTAGTATTGTTGGGCGATATTACCAAATTTGTTCGTGTAGTAGCCACCACGCTTTGTCGAGTCGGGTAGCATGAATCGCTTGTATTCATAACCTACATAGGCGTTTAATCCGAAAAGTGCCCATTTATTGAATCCTTCACACAGCGATAGCCCCAGCAGATTGCGCACCGTCAGTGCCTTGGTATAGTCCTGTGCGGAGTCGCCTGGCAGGTAAGTGTAGGAATGATAGTTCTCCGTTTCTTGATAGGCACGGTGGTTGCGCATCATTTTCTCCAGCTTAAAGGTGTGGAACACCTTACTTACAGGTACAAACACCTCTTGTGTATGGGTTGAGTCGATTTCTTTTTCGCGGTAGAAACCAATGTTATAGTGGTGGTTGAAGAAGATGAAATCATGCTCCTGCCGGTTCCATGTCTGCGAGAGTAGGGTAGGGATGTCGTTCGACGTGTATGACCTGTCCATCGCCTCAGGGTTTGTGATATACTCCTCGTCCAGAATACCGCCATTCTCCTTCGTCTTCATGAAGTTATGCTGATAGTAGAAATGGCAATTGTATTGGTCATTGATGTAAGAGGCCCATGCTGAGGCATTCATGTAGGAGGTGGATTGGGAATCATAATAACCGCGTCCATAGAGGTAGTCGAAGATGCCGCCAAAATTGAATCGCTTGCCTGCGTTGTTGGTGTAGGTCACCTTCACATGGTCCGAACCGTTAGTTTTCGACCCATTCCAATTGTAGGTCACGTTCATGAAAGGCGACTTAGTGTTGTAGAAACGAAATCGTTCAGTCGATACTACGAACATGTCGAAAGGATAGGTAAACATGAAGTCGGAAATGAAAGGACGCTCCATGTAAATACGTGACATGCGAGGTGAACCGACATTGCCCAGCGAGTTGTAGTGTCCTTCCATGCCTTCTGGCAAATCTGTGTTCATGAACATGTGGTGGAGTGTGTCCACATAGGTCTCTGTGATGTTGCCATACCGTTCGTCCACGGTCCATGCCTTGATGTCATTGGGTACAATCTTTGAGGTATTCGTGGTTGATGCAGAGTCAAGACGTGAATCCATCTCTAAANCGGAATTAGTTTNCAATTCANAGATGATGCNTTGTGNATGACATGGTAATGCCAGAAACACCCCGAAAAAGAGAAAATGTATGGATATGTGTTTTGATTTCAAAATTTTCAAGTCGTCTCTAAAACATGAAACGTAAGTAGAACTCCACAAGTTTAAGCGCCACCGCGCCAAAACCTACACCGAAGAACAGCATACGTTGCTCTGGCCACACGAAATAGATAATGACGGCTGCTACGAAGCCAATCATAAATGTCCAGTTCAGCAGGGTGCGCGCTGTGTTAATGCCATTGTCCGATGACTTTCCTTTATGCCANTTCTTGTGGCTTTTCCNCTTACTNTCAGCTACCGCCTCGGNAATGATTCTATCTACGTCCTCTTGATTCATCTGCTCACTGGTTAATAGCTGCTGCGATTTCTTTCTTCAGTTCATTCACCAGGTCGATTGTCTTAATGCGGAACTTGCCAGGGATGCGTCTCAATTCTCCATTCTTGTTCAGACACTCCTTATCCGTAATCCAGTCTTCAGCCGTTTCACGGACAAATTGCCCTTCGCCCTGATCTACGTTGAACGATAAAGTATGAAGATTGAAACCGACCTGACCATTCTGCACGTCCAAATCCAGCAGATAAAAAGCTTGTGTGTAGTTCTTTGCCAGTGGCTTGATGGAGAAAATTAGTTCCTCGGCACCTTGACACAGAATCTTACCACTTTGCTTGTTTGCTTCCTTCACTTTCGAGAACTCAAGGTTCTTGAAAAAGTTGGAATCTGTATATACTCCCATCACACTATTGGGCTCATAGCGCAGACTGGCCCATTGAGCGACTTTTGCAAATATGTCGTCTTTTGTCTTTCCTGGAGCGGCAATCACGTCCTTAAACATTACGACTCCGTTCTCTTCCGGTACAGCTCCCTTTGCCTTATAAATTGTCATGTCGGCACTGGCTGCTTTGATTTTCTTGCGGGCAAAAAGACCTTCGCTTTGAGCAGACATCATCATAGGCAGCGTTGCTACACATAGTGCTATGATTAGCTTTTTCATCAGTATTCCGTTTTTATGGGTAAATGTTGTTTCAATCTGCTTGCAAAGTTAATGCTTTTACCCTATTTGGTCAAATTATAATCTCTAAATTATCTAAAATGTGGATAGGCATACTTTGTTTCTTACTGTTATTCCGTTGGTCGTCGTTGTCGTGGTTTGTTCTTTCCTGGCAGAAAATGGTTGAGTGCCTCCATCTGGAAACGCTGCAACGATTGGCGTACAGCATACACTTTTTTCCATGATAGCACTGTATGGAACTTCTTGTAGTATGTCTGTTCTATCTTTTTACTTTCCAAATCCAATGCAATGTTTCTATTCACCATCTTCTCATAGTCTGTCTCTGTCATGTTCTTGTTTTGCCAGCTCTGCATGAGGAGTTCGCGCTGTTGCTTTTTCAATTCATGTTGTTTTCCAAGCATTTCCGCAAGCATGGGTAGGAACTTTGCTTGTTCAGCATCAGTAAGAGATGCGCCTCGTGACACAAATTCATTAAGTTGTTTCATGTAAAGTTCAGGACTGAACTGGCGTTGCGGTTGCTGTGGAGGACGGTTGCCAGCATGGGGGGGCTGGGCATCAACGCATAGACATAGTATCCATGTCGACATCCATATAGTCATTTTCTTCATCATGGTCGTTTTTGTTTTTTTGAATGGGTTGAACATTTTATTCATTAGTCTCTTCTGAGGCGAGGTAATAGTACACGTCCATATTGTCCACCATCGTGTAGGTCATCAAATCCTCATAGTAATCGTTATTGGTATATTCAGCGGTCAGTTCCTTTGCTTGTTCTGTTGAGGGCGCCGAGATGACATTCAGTGCAATGGCCACAATCAGTACAAGCGATGCAGCGATGGAAAGGGTTGTCAGCCATAGAGTCCTCCTTATGGGGCTCATACGAGGGGCTGTTTGTCGGGGCTGCTCTTCTGGGATTTGCTCCATGATACGAGCAGTCAGATTGTCGAAGTAGTTGTCTGATACCTTGAACGGGTATCGCCCGCTATCAAGGTTTAACTTTCGGGTCTCTTTTGTACTCATATTCATTGGTTTTTAGTTGTTTGTTATTGTTATGACTTGCTTGGATATCCCAAGGTTTAATGCTGTTAGCATTTTTTCTTTTAGGATAGCCTTGTATGGTGTTATTTGTCTATGTTACTCTTTACTCTTGATGAATGAAGTAATTTTTTCCACAGCGATGTGGTAGGATGCCTTGAGCGCTCCAACACTGGTGCCCACGAGTACAGAGATGTCTTCGTATTTCTGCTCCTCGAAGTATTTCAGACAAAACACTTGTCTCTGTTTGGGCGGTAGAGTTGATACGGCTTGCATCAGCAGTGCTTCGGTCTCATCGCCATCAAAATGGTCGTCTGCCACAAATCCTGCTGGCTCTACGAATTCGTTGTCGTCAATCGAAGCCATGTGTCGTTGTTGCTTCAAGAAAGTGATGGACTCGTTATAAGCGATGCGATAGAGCCAAGTGGACAAAGCTGCCTCGCCTTTGAAATTGTCTATGCCCCTCCACGCCTTGATGAAAGTGTTCTGTAGCACATCGTCGGTATCCTCGTGGTTCTGTATCAGGTAGTGAATCTGCCAATAGAGCTTGCGCGAATAGACATTCACCATCTGTTCAAAGGCCTTGCGCTTTGTGTCAGGGTCTCGCAGATGTTGCAGAATGTCATATTCGTTTATCTGAGCCATGGGGTTGCTTTGTTCATTGGATTTGACGTTGTGGGCATCAGATGGTTTAAAATAGCGAATGAAAAAAGTGAAAGTTGCTTCTGTGTAATTTGGGAAGTCAAACTTTCACTTTTTTATGTGTATCCACTCTCCATCATGGGATGGGCATGAAACGGAACTATTTGTGTAAGTAAATCTTGCGAGTGAAGTTCCCAATCTTTACAAGATAATAACCAGATTGCATCTGTGAGAGGTTGACCGCTTTCGAGGCACTCTCGATGTGTTGGGTATAGACCTTTTCACCTGTCAAACTGAAAATCTCCAGAACCAGTCCCTCGGCATTCTTTACACGGAGGTTGAATCCATTCACTGCAATGGTGATATGATTTTGTTCTATCTCCACTTGGCTTTGTTGTACTTCCTGCGCCATCAAGAAAGGTGCAGGACATACAAGACATCCCATCAGTAGAAAGGTTTTCAATGTGTTATGTAATTTTTTCACCATATACAATTANATTNGNAGTGCAAAAATANNTTTTTTTTCGTATTCATCCAAATTATTTTGTAAAAAAGCACGTATTTGTACAATAAAACGGAAAAAGGACGGTCAGTAGTTGCTACTGACCGTCCTTTATTATATAATAATGTGTCGCTTACTTTTGGTAGTTTAGAAAAACTTATAACGCTTGTCCTCTACATTGGCTTTCAGATAGAGTGCGTTGATGATGGCACTTGATGCGGCACGGAAGTCGTTCATGGCAGCAGAAGTCTCTTCTGCCTTGGCGTCAAACTTCTCTGCGGTTTTGTTTTTGTTGATGACCTGAAGCATATATACACCATTGTTGCCTTTCACTGGACCTGCGAATGCACCTTTGGCAGTCTTGGCAGCCAAAGCACTCACCATAGGCTCTGAGGCACCAGTGGCTACGATGTAGGTAGGAGCACTGAATGATACATGCTTGATAGTATCCACCACCACATCCTTCAGTTTCATTGCCTCAGCCATACTCTTCACGTTCTTGGCACTTTCATAGAGTTTCTCCACTTTCTTCTCTTGCTTGATTTCCTCTGTAAGCATGTCCTTCAACTTTGCCTCAGAGCGGTAGCCCTTCTTGTTGATGTTTGTTAGAGCCACAATCAACAGATGGTCGTTGCTGCCGCATTCATAAAGCTGCGAAACATCGCCCGTCTTGGCATCGTCAAACAACCACTTCAAAGCATCGCGAGTGGCGCGGATGTTAGCAATGCCATGAGCGTTGCTGGTCACGTCGTTGATGGGGCGAACTGTATAGCCGCTCTTAGCTGCGTTGGCTTCCATCTGTTCCAAACTCTTGTTCTCTGCCACAAAAGCTGAGAATTTGTTGTATTCCTTGCTATAGGTGTTGTCAGAAAATTTCAGTTCCTTCACCACTGCAGCAACATTGTACTTTGTCACAGGGTTGACTGTCTTCATCACTTGCAGAATGACGGTCGCCCCGTTCTCCATCGTCAGTTTCTTGGTTTCGCCAGAATTCATGCCATAGAGTGTGTTGATGAAAAGTGCGTTGTCTCCATCCAATTGCGAAGTCTGGAACTGGTTCGTGGCAATCCATGTGGAATCGCCCGTCTGGTTATACTTCTTTGCCAACTCCTTGAAGTTCGCACCGTTGTTCAGGGCGGTCATGATGCTGTCAGCCTTCTTTGCCACATCAGCTTCGTCTTTACCAATCACACCAATCTGGCGGAAAAGCACAGAATCAGCCTCCATCTTCTTGCCCAGCACTTTGTAAGTGTAGTAGGTGTTGGTCATTGCATCGTATGCAGGAGCTTTCACTGTACCTACAGCGGCGGAGTCAAGGTTAGATGAAATCATGTTGGGGAATGCGTCCTTCGTCTTGAACACATCAGAGTAGGAGAGCAGTGAAGCGGATTGGCGCACCACGTTACCAGCTGCAGTGTTGTTGGCTGCGTTGGTCAGCTTAGCGGCAGCGTCTGCCATTTCTGCTTCGGCAGCTTTCTTGTCCTCATTGCTGGCTGTCACCTGAATGTTAATCACCTTGATATCACGGGTTTCGACATATTGTTTGTACTCCTCCTTGTCCTCGTTGTACTTGTTCTTCAAATCGGTGTCTGTTACNNNTACAGCGTCATCCTTCANNGACNTNGCAGGTAGGGNTGCCAGCAACAGGTCAGATTNTTCCGTGCNACCTGCGAATGCCATCTTTGCTTCTTCTGGGTTAGAGAGGAAAATCTGAGAAAGCAGCACTTGATACTTCTGAGTGAGCAACTGGTCACGAATTTGGCGTTGTGCGAACAGATAGTACTTGTAGATTTTGTCGTATGCCTCTGGAATTTGGCTACCAGCATCTTTCAGGGTCTTGTACTCTGTCAGGAATGCGTTCACCATGGCATAATCGTAACGACCTGTCTGCTGGTTCATGAACACAGGCACCTGAAGCATTTGGCTCATGCCGCTCTTCACGATGTCGGAAATCTCGTCGTCGGTCACGGCAATGCCAAGTTCGTCACATTGGTTCTTGATTAGCTCTGACTGCACAAATGTCTGCCAAGCCTCGTCCTTGATACGGTTCAGCTCATCCTCGTTGAAAGAGCTTTTTTGCTGAACTATTTCATAGTAAGTCTGCAAGTCATCTACCATTTTCTGATACTCCTGAATGGAGACGGTCTTGCCGTTCACTTCACCTACCTGCTGGCTTGAGCTTTGGAACACGCTCTCCAGCCCCCTGAACAAGTCGCCTGCAACAAAGAGGAACAACGCCAGGGCGATGATGGAAACAAGGAGCACGCCCTTGCTTCTGATTTTTTGTAATACTGCCATTTTTTTGTTATTTTGATTTGTTAATATACAATAGATGTCCGTCTGCGTGTTGCGCACCTGAAAGCCTCGCATCCAGCCANGANATCGNANAATCATGCAAAATTATAAAAAAAANCTCACCCACNCACCTTGNCCCTGCAGTTTTTTTCATTTTCTNCCACAAAATGANNGAGAATGGGGAATCAACCGACTTTTCATCCTGTTTCACACAAATTTCTTGGGTATTTGTGAAAGCATATAAAAAAAATGTTGTATGTTTGTGGCAGAAAATCAAAATGTAAGCAGTATGTTAGAACACATTGTAGATTTCACAGCATGGCCTATCCTTACAGGCATTCTTATTGGCTACGTTGCCAACCGTATCATGAGTGGTAAAGGCAAAGGATGTTGCATGAACCTCATTGTCGGCATCATTGGCAGTTATGCGGGTGCTCTCATCAGCTACCTGCTCAACATATCCCTTTTCGGCACAGGGTATATCACCAACTTCATCTTTTGTGTGGCTGGCGCCGTTCTGGTCTTGTGGATTTGGAAGAAGATATTTGACTGATGCGTCCCCTCTATCGTTCCTGTCGGATTGTTTGTTCTTCATCATCATTGAGACAGGTTGATATGTGGCGTAAAGCTTTCTTTTTTCGAGATTAAGGCGAAAACGCCCAGAAAATGCGCATAATTTAGTGTCGAATTATTCTGTACAATAGATGTGTCACTTGTAGATGTATTGTGAAACGCATAGACGCATTTCACGATGAAGTCAGAATGAATCTTAAGTATAAGTTTTGTAGCATTGAATATGGGTCTCTCACTCCATGTTCAATGCTACAATGTTTTTGATTCACTTCCCTCGTCATCCTGTTTTTCTCATTCCTCATCGTCTGTAATAAAAGGGAAACAGTGGGTTGTAGCCTCTCGCTACACAGGCGTAGGAGTTGCGACTCATTCTGTCCTTGGTGAGCTGTCGATTCCTTTCTGTGTGCAGGACACCTTTCCTTCCTTGTGCAGGACGGTTTTCCTTCCCCGTGCAGGAAAAACATCCTTTGGGGTGAAGGAGGGTAGAATGGTGAGTGTTCAAGTGAGATAGGGGCATGTTGGAAAAGATTGTCACAGAACGACGTAACTTCTTCTTTCCGTGAGGCTGGCATACAAACTGCCCTGCACCATCTTACATGGTGCAGGGCAGTTTGTTAGTTTTTGTTTTACTTGCAGGGGATGTCCTCAATGCGTTGCTGGTGGCGACCACCAGCGAACTCGGTGTTGAAGAACTCGTCGAGACATTGGCGGCAGACTTCCTCGCTGATGAATCGGCCGGGGAAGACGATGACGTTGGCATTGTTGTGCTCACGGATGAGGTGGGCTATCTCGGGTTGCCACACAAGACCTGCACGGATGTTCTGGTGCTTGTTGAGGGTCATGGAGATACCTTCGCCTGAGCCGCACATGGCAATGCCTGGATAGACTTCGCCTTTCTCGATGCCTTCGGCCAGAGCGTGACCATAGGTGGCGTAGTTGCAGGACTCTTCGGTATGGGTGCCATAGTCCTTATAGGCGATGCCTTTCTCTTCGAGGTATTTCTTGACGAACTGCTTCAACGGGAATGCTGCGTGGTCAGAAGCTATTCCCACGGTTTTCACTTCCATAAATGCACTTTATATTAACGATAATTCGTGGNTATNCATGGTCATTTGTGTTCTNGCTTTTTACGANNAACTGCCCATGAATGCCCNCGAATTATGCATGAATTGTTTTATGCGAAAAGCTTGTTCACTTGTGCATAGACGTTCTCAGCAGTGTAGCCGAGTTTCTCGTCGAGCACCTTGTAAGGAGCTGAGAAGCCGAAAGACTCAAGACCCCAGATGCTGCCTTCTGCTTCGGGCACGAGACCGAGGAGGTTGACGGGCAGACCTGCGGTGAGACCGAACTTCTTCACGCCCTGTGGGAGAACGCTCTGCTGGTATTCCTTTGGCTGCTGACGGAAGAGACCTTCGGATGGGACGCTGACAATACGCACCTTCTTGCCGTCCTTACGGAGCAGTTCGGCGCCAGCCACGAGGGTGCTGACTTCAGAACCTGTAGCTACGAGAATCACGTCGGGGTTCTCGTCAGAGCCTGCTACGATGTAGCCGCCCTTGGCTGCCTGGCTGTAGTCGTTGCCAGCGGGCAGGTTTTGGATGTTCTGACGAGAGAGGATGAGGGCTGTTGGTGTGGCCATGTTCTCCATAGCGAGTGCCCAAGCCTCGGTGGTCTCCAAAGCGTCGGCAGGACGGAGTACGAGTACACTTGGCTTGCCTGAGTGGTTGTGCAGTTTCTCCATGAGACGGATTTGTGCTTCCTGCTCCACTGGTTCGTGAGTAGGACCGTCTTCGCCTACGCGGAAAGCGTCGTGTGTCCAAATGAACTTGACTGGGAGCTCCATGAGGGCTGCCATACGAACGGCTGGCTTCATGTAGTCGGAGAACACGAAGAATGTGCCACATGCAGGGATGACACCTCCGTGAAGTGCCATGCCGATGCAGCAGCAAGCCATCGTCAACTCGGCCACACCTGCTTGGAAGAAGGCACCTGAGAAGTCGCCTTTGGTGAAGGCGTGGGTCTTCTTGAGGAAGCCGTCGGTCTTGTCTGAGTTGGAGAGGTCGGCAGAAGCACAAATCATGTTGGGGACTTGCTCTGCCAGCACTGACAGACAAGCTGCTGATGCAGAACGTGTTGCATCGTTGTCTTTCTGTACGCACTTGCTCCAGTCAATCTTCGGAGCTTTGCCGCTGAACCACTCAGCCTGTGCAGCTGCCTTCTCAGGGTTGGCATCTGCCCAAGCCTTCTCCTCTGCATAACGCTCGGCGCAGATGGCTTCGAGTTCCTTGGCACGGTTGGCGTAAAGTTCCTTCACGTCGTCGAAAATCTGGAATGGGTTCTCTGGGTCGCCACCGAGGTTCTTGATGGTGTTGATAAATGCGTCACCGCCGAGAGGAGCACCGTGAGTCTTGCAGTTTGCCTCGTAAGAAGTGCCGTCGGCCTTCAACGCGCCCTTACCCATGATGCACTTACCGATGATGAGGGTTGGCTTGCCTTCCACCTTCAGAGCCTTGTCGAGAGCGGTACGAATCTGTGCTGCGTCGTTGCCGACAATTTCAAAGACTTCCCAACCGAGTGCGCGGTACTTTGTAGCAGTGTCCTCTGCCATGACTTCCTTGGTTTCAGTGGAAAGCTGAATGTCGTTGGAGTCGTAGAACATGATGAGGTTGTCAAGACCGAGGGTGCCAGCGATGCGTGCGCCGCTATGTGAAATCTCTTCTTGTACACCACCGTCAGAAATGTAGGCATAGATGGTCTCCTTCGAGAATGTGGGGTTGCCAGTGTGGACAGCCAAGAACTTAGCAGCGATGGCAGCACCGATGGCGAATACATGCCCCTGACCGAGAGGGCCAGAGGTGTTTTCGATGCCTCGGGCAATCTCAAACTCAGGATGACCAGTGGTGGGAGAACCCCACTGGCGGAGCTGTGCCAACTCTTCGAGCGAGAATTTGCCAATGAGGCAGAGCTGTGAGTAGAGCATGGGAGCCATGTGACCAGGGTCGAGGAAGAAGCGGTCGCGACCTTCCCAGCTGGGGTTCTTGGGGTCATATTTGAGGTACTCAGAGTACAATACATTGATGAAGTCGGCACCGCCCATTGCACCGCCTGGGTGACCTGACTTTGCCTTCTCTACTGCCGATGCAGCGAGGATGCGGATGTTGTCCGCTGCGTGATTCAAAACTTCGATAGAATTTGCCATGTTTTAGAATTCTGTAGTTGCAGAATGGAGAAACTGAAGCATCTTTCTGTGGGGCTTCCTTTCTTCTATTCTTTTGTAATTCAATTATTCTTGTTATCTACTGCTGCTTGTTCGATGGTCAAGCCCTTCTTGTAGTTCTCGATGTAAGCGTTGAAGCCAGCCACGTCTTCGGGAGTTGGCTTGATTTCCACACCAGCGTTGCCAGCGAAGACTACTTGGTCGAGATAGTCGGCAAGGGAGAGCTTCTTGTCGTTGTTGACAGTATAAGCTGCGAGGAGCGCAATGCCCCATGCACCACCTTCGCCCGCTGTCTCCATGACAGAGATGGGGGAGTTGAGGGCGGCTGCAAGCATTTGTTGACCGACCTTTGGAGTGGTGAAGTAGCCACCATGACCCATAATGCGGTCCACCTTCACGTTCTCTTCGTTGAAGAGCACGTCGTTGCCAATCTTCAACACACCGATGGCACCATAGAGGTGTGCGCGCATGAAGTTGGCGAGGTTAAACTTGTCATTGGCTGAACGCACGAAGAGTGGACGACCATCAGAGAGACCTGTGACAGGTTCGCCTGACACGTAGTTATAGGACAGCACGCCACCGCAGTCTGCATCGCCCTTCAAAGCGGTGTTGAAAAGGTTGACATAGAGCTGGTTCATGTCAACAGGCATGCCCATCATCTCTTGGAACTCCTTGAAAATCTTCACCCAGGCATTGATGTCGGAGGTGCAGTTGTTGCAGTGTACCATGGCTACGAGCGAGCCGTCTGGAGTGGTCACCATGTCTATCATCTCGTAAGGCTTGGAAAGCTCCTTTTCCAGCACAATCATGGAGAAAGAAGATGTGCCTGCTGACACGTTGCCTGTGCGCTGCTTTACAGCGTTAGTGGCCACCATGCCTGTGCCTGCGTCGCCTTCGGGAGGACATACGGGGATGCCTGGCTTCAAGTGCCCTGATACGTCAAGACGGTTGGCACCATCGGGAGTGAGGAAACCTGCGTTTTCGCCAGCATTCAGCGACTTTGGCAGGATGTCCAGCAACTTCCAGCCGAAGCCTCGTGGCTCAATGAGTTTGTCGAACTTCTCCACCATCGTGGTGTCGTAAGTCTTGGTCTTGGGGTCAACAGGAATCATGCCTGATGCGTCGCCCACACCCAGCACCTTCTGACCCGTAATCTGCCAGTGGATGTAGCCTGCGAGGGTGGTGAGGAACTCGATGTCCTTTACATGCTCCTCGTTGTCGAGGATAGCCTCGTAGAGGTGTGAGATGCTCCAACGGAGCGGAATGTTGTAGTTGAAGAGCGTGGAGAGTTCGGCTGCGGCCTTGCCTGTGTTGGTGTTGCGCCAAGTGCGGAAAGGCACGAGGATGTCGTTGCCTTTGAATGGCATGTAGCCGTGCATCATAGCACTGATACCAATGGCAGCAAGTGTCTCAATCTCAACCTCGTATTGCTCCAATACATTCTTGCGCAACTGGGCGTAGCAGTCTTGAAGACCATACCAGATAGCCTCAGTGCTGTAGGTCCAAAGACCATCCACCAGCTGGTTCTCCCATGTGTGGCTGCCTTGAGCGATTGGCTTGTAGTCTTCGTCGATGAGAACAGCCTTAATACGGGTAGAGCCAAACTCGATGCCGAGAATGGCTTTGCCCGATTCTATGGTTTGTTTTGCAGTCATAATTAACAGTTAAGAGTTGAAGAAATGAAGAATTGAAGTTGCAATAGCCTTCAATCCTTCACTTCTGATGTTACTTCAGTGCCTTGTTCAGCATGTAATACACCTCGTTCATCTGGAGGTTGTGCTTGAACTCGCTGATAGTGGTGTTCTTGTTAATCTTCACATATTCAATGCCAAGCATCTCTGCGAAGTCCTCCCAATACTCCTCGGTGATATCGTAAGAGAAAGCGCTGTGGTGTGTGCCGCCAGCGAGAATCCATGCACCTGCACCAATCTCGAAGGTTGGCTGTGGAACCCAAAGAGCGGATGCCACAGGAAGGTTTGGCATGGGCTTTGGCTCGATGCACTCCACTTCCTGAGAGATGAGACGGAAGCGATTGCCGAGGTCAACAACTGTAGCCTTGATGCCACGACCTACTTTCGATGTGAACACGAGGCGAGCGGTCTGCTGCTTGNGGATNCCAATGNCGNGGAAGTGAACTTCGAGCNTTGGTTTATCGACAGCGATGNGCGGACAANCCTCAAGCATGTGGCTCTGGAGNCAAGATGAGCGGTCACCAGCNAAGTTGAGGGTGTAATCCTCAAGGAATGAGCAACCTGTGGNCAGNCCTTGAGAGATAACCCACAATGTGCGGTAGAGGCAAGCGGTCTTCCAGTCACCTTCGGCACCGAAGCCGTAACCTTCAGCCATGAGACGCTGTGAAGCGAGACCTGGAATCTGGTCGAAACCAACGAAGTTGGGGTCATTGATGTCGGCATCGCCAAGGTCGTCGAAGTTGGTGGTGAAGGCAGTTGCACCCTCATCTTTCAAGACACGGCGCAGAGCGATTTCAGCCTTAGCGGCATTCTTCACCTTCTCCCAATACACCTGCTCGCCCGATTCGTCAATCTTGATAGTGTATTCCTTCTTGTACTCTTCAACGAGTGCATCAGCTTCTGCGTCAGTTACTTGCTTAAAGTACTCCATGAGAGAGGAAACAGGGTAGTAGTCAACATGGTAGCCCATACGCTGCTCGAACTCTACACGGTCACCGTCGGTCACTGACACGTTGTTCATGTTCATGCCGAACATGAGGCAGCGCACGTTCTTGGCATCGGCTACACCAGCTGCCACACGTGCCCAAACTGCAATCTGTTTCTGAGCCTGTTCGTCCTTCCAGTAGCCGCACACCACCTTGCGAGGCACGCGCATACGAGTACAGATGTGACCGAACTCGATGTCGCCGTGAGCCGACTGGTTGAGGTTCATGAAGTCCATGTCAATCTCGCTCCATGGAATCTCTGCGTTATACTGTGTGTGGAAGTGGAGGAGTGGCTTCTGGAGGTCCTGCAAGCCCTTAATCCACATCTTGGCAGGAGAGAAGGTGTGCATCCATGTGATGACACCAGCACACTTCTCGTCGTTGTTGGCGGCCTTCATCACTGCCTCCACTTCCTTAGAAGAGTTGGCTGTGCCCTTATAAACCACCTTGACAGGGATGATACCACTATTGTTGAGACCCTCAACCATTTCTTTTGAGTGACCGTCAACAATCTTCACTGTTTCGCCACCGTAGAGCAACTGCGCACCAGTCACCCACCAAAGTTCCAAATTTTCAAAAGCCATAATTTCAAAGTTTTTAGCGTTAGTAATATGCTTTAATTTTGTTTGCTGTGTTATTGTATCCGCAGAAAACAAGGGGGTGCATCCAAAGGATACGTTTCTTATCTCCAGAATAGCGGATGGTAAGTTTTAGTGTTGCTGACCTTTCTGACCGTAGTAGGCATTAGGACCATGCTTGCGGTTGTAGTGCTTCTCAATGAGGAGCGGATTCATGGTCAGGTTAGGGTTGACCGAGAATGCGACGAAAGCCATCTTGGCGCATTGTTCCATCACCTTAGCGTTGTAAACGGCATTGTCAGGGGATGTGCCCCAAGAGAAAGGACCGTGGTTCTTCACCAGCACGGCTGGCGTGTGGTCTGGGTTAATCTTGCGGATATTGAGGATTTCGTCCACAATCACATTGCCAGTCTCCAGCTCATACTGACCCTCCACCTCTTCCTTGGTCATGTCGCGTGTACAAGGGATAGCCTTGTAGAAGTAGTCGGCATGAGTAGTGCCGATGTTGGGGATGTCCTTTCCTGCCTGTGCAAAGGCGGTAGCATAGGTGGAGTGGGTGTGAACCACACCTTGAATGTTGGGGAATGCCTTATAAAGCACAAGGTGAGTAGGGGTATCGGACGAAGGGTTGAGGTCGCCTTCCACCACTTTTCCGCTCTCCAAGTCAACCACCACCATGTCACTTGCCTTCATGTCATCATAGCTGACACCAGAAGGCTTGATTACTACGAGTCCCTTCTCTCGGTCGATGCCAGAGACGTTACCCCATGTAANGATAACGAGACCCTGCTTTACCAAGTCAAGGTTTGCCTTGAACACTTTCTCTTTCAGTTCTTCTAACATAGTCTTATTCTTTTATGATGTAAATGTTTGAATTACGTTCCACTAAGGATTGTCTGTTCAATCCCTCATTGTAAATTGGTATAATGTTGCACCACGGCGTGAAGACGCTTTGTCTATCATGCCAGTAGGCTTGATATAGTCTTTTTCAGAGATAGCGCGACGGAAATTCCGTTTGTCTATCGANGTGCCGAGAATGCTTTCATAGAGTGCTTGAAGCAGGCNCAGCNTGAAGTATCGGGGCAAGAGGNTGCTGCCGATAGGTTCGTTCTTGATGGTCTCGCCAATCTTTCGGCGAGCCTTCTGCACCATGTCGCGATGGTCAAAGCAGAGGGTAGGTAGATGGTCCACATCCACCCATTTTGCATTGTGTAGTTCGGAAAGCGTTTGGTCGTAGTTGTCCACATTGATGAGCGCATAATAGACAATACTGATAACTCGCTCGCCTGGGTCGCGTTCCACTTCACCATAGGCGGCAAGTTGTTGCATATATACGTTGTCGAGACCTGTGAACTCTTTCAGGATGCGCTTGGCTGAAGAATCCACGCTTTCGTTTGTTTGAACAAAGCCTCCAATCAGTGACAGTTCGCCCATGCCCGGTTCGTAAGGACGCTGATGTATCAGCACCTTCAGGTGTCCTTCTGCAAATCCGAAGATGATGCAGTCAACAGACACATAGAACTGTGGGTATGATTGATATGCTGTCATTGATTGGAGGTTTCTATATTATATATAATGTGTAGTTTTTACCAGAGCAGGCTGTAGAGAATTATCGTGATGACACAGATGCCGATAGTGCCGTAGGTGTAGCCACGAGTGGTGCGGAACAGGTTGAGGTCGATAGGCAGAGCCTTGGGGTCGGCCTTTGTGTCCTTTGAGTTGCTGTAGAGCCATACTGCGTTGCAGCCCACCAGCACACCGAAGAAGATGAATGCTTGGAAACCGATGTCGTTGAGGTAGGCGGTTAGCTCGGTAGAGTCACCCATAATAACTACGATGATACCTGCAAGGATGCAGATGATACCGATGCAGCCGAGGATGCCAGCCCACTTTATCATGGTCTTTACGTCCTTCTCTTCTGGTGTCTTAATGCTTACGTACTTCTTGTCGAGGAGGCTCATCATGATGAAGAAGCTTACCACGATGATGAAGATGTAGCCAGCACGGAACTGGAAGGCAACGTCTGGGAAGGCAACCTTGAAGATGACGCCGAGTGGAATGGTGATGATGGCTGTCCAGATAGCGGCTGTTGAAGATGCGCGCTTCCAGAGCAGACCAAGACCAAACACGGTGATGATGCCGGGATAGATGAAGCCTGAATACTCCTGAATGTACTGGAAAGCTTGGTCGAGACCGCCGAGGAGAGGCTGCACTGCCACTGCTGCAATGATGAGAGCGGCTACGGCTACGATACGTCCTACATTCACCAGTGTCTTGTCAGTCGCAGTCTTGTTGATATACTTCTTGTAGATGTCCATCGTGAAGAGGGTAGAAGTACTGTTGAACATAGAAGCGAGTGACGAAATGATGGCTGCTGCGAGGGCTGCGAATGAGAGACCCTTGATACCTGTTGGGGTGAAGTTGCGGATGAGCCATGGATATGCGTCGTCAGCCACATTGATACAACCCTGCAAGTGAGTGAACATGTCTGCGTTCTGTGCCATGTAGTAAGCGCAGATACCAGGAAGCACCACGATGAATGGGATAAGAATCTTCAGGAAGCCTGCAAATACAAGACCTTTCTTGGCCTCGTTGATGCTCTTGGCCGCCAAACCCTTCTGAATGATGTACTGGTTGAAGCCCCAGTAGCCGAGGTTGGTCAACCATACGCCACCTACCACGGCTGCGATGCCTGGCACGTTGTCGAATGCGTTAGAGCCGTCAGCGTGTGGGTGCAGCTCGGCACATGAACGCTGGATAACCAAATGGAAATGTGTGTCTTGGGCATATTCGCCTGAGGTCAGGTAAGCGTAAACCTTGTTGAAGCCATCAATGAATGTGCCGTCCTCACCTGCCACAGAGCAGAGGGCAAAGTAGGCTGTCACCAGACCGCCACCCACGAGGAAGGTCACCTGCATCACGTCGGTCCATGCCACAGAAGCCAAACCACCGTAGATGGAGTAGATACCAGCGATGAGGAAGAGGCTGATAATGATAATCATGCGCATGGAAATCTCTATGCCGCCAAACGTGACCATCAGACCTTGAAGACCGAGAATCTGCTCGATGGCGAGAGCGCCAAGCCATGCCACAGAGGTCAGGTTGACGAAGACATAGAGGAAGAGCCACAGGATGGAGAATGCAAGACCCACACCGTCATTGTAACGCTCGCGGAGGAACTGGGGGATGGTGAAAATCTTGCGTTCAATCATGGTTGGGAGCAGGAACTTGCCGATAATGACAAGTGTCACAGCTGCCATCACCTCGTAGGCGGCAATGGCGATGCCGTCAGCATAGCCCGTTCCCGACATGCCGATGAACTGCTCGGCAGAAATGTTTGCGGCAATGAGTGAAGCACCTACTGCCCACCATGTCAGTGTGTTGCCAGCGAGGAAGTAGTCGTTTGCACTCTTTTCTTTACCATCCTTGTCGCGGCTGAGGAACATGCCGAGGCTCACGAGCAGGATGATGTAAACAACCAAAATGATAAAGTCGATGGTTTCAAAGCCGCTCCGACTTATCGCTTCGGTGAAACTCATTTGTGGTGTGTCCATTGTTTGAAAATGTTTTGTTAAAATTTAGATAAGTAATAGAGATTGTTGTTTATTCTGCAATGGAGAAGGCATACTTGCAATAAGAGTGGTATGGCTTCTCTGGAGTAACGAATGGGTTGCTGAGTTCCCAACCTGGCAGGGTGTATTTGTTAGGAGAGTCAGGGAACTTCTGGCTTTCGAGGCAGATGGCGCAGTGCTTCTGATACATGATGCCGCCCTTGCCTGGACGAGTGCCGTCTTGGAAGTTGGCTGTGTAGCACTGAACGCCTGGCTCGTTGGTGTACATGTCCATCTTGATGCCAGAACGTTGGTCAACCATGGTTGCGCAGATGGTGTTCTGGTCGCCCTTGGTGTTGAGCACCCAGTTGTGGTCGTAGCCACCACCGACAGCTGACATTTCGGGGTCGTTCTTGCCAAAGTCTGTACCGATGGCCTTTGGAGCGCGGAAGTCAAACACCGTGCCTTCTACAGGACGAATCTCGCCAGTTGGAATCAGGTTGCGGTCGCCAGGGGTATAGNTGTCGGCATTCACCGTCAGGATAGACTCGNCGANNGTGTTGTTCAAGTCGCNCGAGAGGTTAAAGNAAGTGNGGTTGGTCATGTTGAGCACGGTAGGAGCGTCGGCCTTGCCGTCGTAGTTGATGACGATGGCATTGTCGTCGGTCAGCTCAAACTTCACTGTAGCCACAACGGTGGCAGGGAACTTGTTGTCGCCAGCTGGAGACGTGCGCTGGATGGTGAGCGACTGCTCTGTTGCTTCCAGCACGTCATACACTTGATACTGCCAGCCAGTGTAGCCGCCGTGCAGACATGCCACGCCGTTGTTGTTCTTGTCCAGCGTCACGGTCGTGCCGTCGTAGGTGTACTGACCGTTGTTGATGCGGTTGGCATAGCGACCAACGGAGCAGCCGAAGTCAGTCTCATAGTTCCATGGGAAATAGTTCTCCACCTTGTCGAAGCCACAGGCAACATCGACGAACTCGCCGTCCTTGTTGGGCACCATGATGCTCACGATGCGTCCGCCGAAGTTCGTGATGCACACTTCCATGCCGTTCTTGTTGGTGAGCGTGTAGAGTTTCACGGGCTTGGTCTCGGACGAGTCTGCCATGAAGGTTTGGGTTGCAGCATCGTATGCTACAGCGATACAAGTGTCATAGTCGGCTGGATTGATGCCCGACTTCGTCAGCTCTGGAGCTGGATTCTGTGCAGAATTGCATGCACACAGGAATGCTACGGCTGCAGCACTTCCCATCAGAATCGTTTTCAGATTTTTCATAATTGGGGTTATAATAGGAATTAGTTTATAAACGATTCGCCAAAGTTACGACTTTTTCACGGTTCTCCCTTTGTTGAAAACATGTTTTATAACATAAAGTGTGCTCGCGACACTTTTTGAGGCTCTTTTTGCAATAAAAGGAGGGTAACCATAGTCTTGAAGCGTGGTGATTCGTCGTCTCCGTTTGAGATGAAGACATCGCTTTTCTCTTCGGGCATGAAGGAACTGCACATGCAACAAGGCCCTTCTGTGTGCGGTGCGCTTTCACTGCCTCAGAATCGGAGTCCCCGACATCGGTCGGTCGGAGTCGGGGACTCCGATTGGTCGATGTCGGGGACATCGTTTTTGAGGGTCATTTAGGAGGAGGCTGTAGTTTCAATTTGTGATTGCTTTTATTGGTTGATTGGATATAAAAGCATAACTTTGCAGTCCAATCAATCATTTTGAAGATATGACAGATGTGCAACTGAATGCCATGAACGTCGAACTCTGGCAAAGCATCGGTGCAATTGCTGACAGCGAACCGCTGATGAGGCGATTGACTAAGTATGCCAAGAAGCTTGTTATGGAAAGGAGGGCTGACCCCACGGAGATGACCGAGGAGGATTTCTTTGCTCATGTGGATAAGTCGCTGGAACAGGCTCGGCAGGGGCAGGTCCATAGGATTGAGTCAAAAGAAGAACTACACCAGTTTCTTAACAGCCTCTGAGTGATATGTACAAATTAGACTATACTGATGAGGCGAAACGGGATATGCAACGTCTGAAACGTGAAGAACCCAAAGCTTTTCAGAAACTGGGCAAATTGCTGGAGGAACTTATGGAACACCCCAAAATAGGCACAGGCAAGCCTGAACCGCTTTCGGGCGACCGTGCTGGCCAGTGGAGTCGCCGTATTACGAAGAAGCATCGTTTGGTTTATGCCATCAACGATACAGAGGTTGTGGTGCTGATTCTTACCACCTATGGTCATTATGGGGATAAGTAGTTTTACTAAAGCGGTGTATAACAGCTTTTCAAGTGACGATTCAGCAANGGCAATGCCANAAANAACGGATTTTGTGACCAGCANCGNTTGGTTCAAGTAGAAAAACACGGAGGCCGCTCATCGGGATGATGAGCGGCCTCCGTGTTTTGAATTGCCGCTTCGGGTAGGGAAGTGGTGTTTGATGTCGCGGATTAGCAGAGCTTGCGTGAGCCGTCGCCGATAACTACGTCGATGACGATAGGCTTCTTGCCATACTTCTCTTGGAACTTGTTGACAGCAGTCGTGACGAAGTTGTCATAGAGTTCCTCTGCCACAAGGTTGATGGTGCTGCCGCCGAAGCCGCCACCCATGATGCGTGAACCAGTTACAGAGCACTCCTTGGCGANGTCGTTGAGGAAGTCGAGTTCTTCGCAAGATNCTTNATAGTCCTTCGACAAGCCATAGTGTGTTTCGTACATTTTCTGACCGACGGTTTCGTNGTCGCCTTTCTCCAGAGCGTCGCACACTGCCAACACGCGGTCTTTCTCACCGAGCACGAAGGTGGCGCGCTTGATGTCTTCTGCAGATACCTTGCCCTCAATTTCCTTCAGCTCTTCCCAAGTGGCCTCGCGGAGGGTGGTGATTTCCTTCTCGGGGTGCAGTTCCTTGATGGCTTTCACGCAGTTTTCGCATGAGTTGCGGCGGTCGTTGTAAGGCGAACTAACGAGTTCGTGCTTAACGCACGAATTGATGAGTACGAGCTTGTAACCCTTTGGATTCCATGGGAAATACTCAAACTCGCCTGAGCGGCAGTCGAGGCGCATGAGGTTGCCTGCTTTGCCGAAGACAGATGCGAACTGGTCCATGATGCCGCAGTTCACACCGATGTACTTGTGCTCAGTAGCTTGACCCACCTTGGCAAGGGTCATCTTGTCAATCTTGTTGCCACCGAAGAGGTCGTTGATGGCAAAAGCGTAACAGCTTTCGAGGGCTGCGGATGAAGACATGCCTGCACCATTAGGAACGTCACCGGCAAAAGCTGTGTCGAAGCCTTCTACGGGCACGCCGAGTGCCATCATCTCGCGAATCACACCGAAGATATAGCGGAAGTGTGTCGCCTTTGGACCCTGCTCGTCGTCGATGGAGAACTCTGCATAGTCCTTCAAGTCGATAGAGTAGGCACGGACGGTGCGTGTGCCGTTGGGACGAACCTCTGCAATCATGCCCTGTTCCACAGCACCTGGGAACACGAAGCCACCATTGTAGTCGGTGTGCTCACCGATGAGGTTGATACGACCTGGTGAAGCGTAAACAGAACCTGGCTCACCGCCAAGATGCTTGATGAAACGATTTCTTACATCATCAATTTTCAATTTCATAACTTGTTAGGTTTTTAATGGTTAGAAGTATTCAGTAAAACTTATNTTGATAGTCCAATTNNTGAACCNAAGTTGCAGAACCANAACACATAGATGTAGTAAACGAACATCATCATGATGGCTGCAACTACACCGAGTGATGGGTTATCAACTACTGTGCCCATGAGGAGTGGCAGTGTGGCACCACCAAGCACACCCATGTTGATGATACCAGATGCGCTCTTTGTGTGAGGACCAAGCTCTTGCAAACCGAGGTTGAAGATGAGTGGCCACATCACAGAGTGGAAGAGACCTGCTGCCAACATGGCGTAAACTGCGTACATGCCAGGGAGAACGAAGGAAATGCCTACGCAGATAGCACCCAAGATGAGGCATGCGGAGAGCAATGTGCGTGCCTTGAACTTGGCGAGGATGGCAGAACCAGCGAAACGACCTACCATCATGCCGCCCCAATAGAATGGGAGGTAGTCGGTTGCGGTGCCAGGGAGGGTTGGGTCTGCTTTCCAATAAGCGGGAAGCATGGATGGGATACCGATTTCAAGCCCCATATACATGGCGATGGCGAGTGCGCCCAGCCATACGTGCGGATACTTGAACACGCTGCTCTTGTACTGCTTTGTGTCAGCTACTGTATCAGCGTCCGCAGCCTTGTCCTTGTCGGGGTCTGGCAGTTTGATGAAGCACAGGATGGCAGCAATGACCAGTGTGAAGATACCCAAGCCAAGGAATGGACCAGGCACGTTCGCTGGGAGCTTGGGTTTGCCAGCGATGATGACGTAAGTGATGAACATGGGGGCAACGGTGGTTGCTACAGAGTTCAGTGCCTGAGAGAGCGTCATGCGGAATGCACCGCTTTCTGGAGCACCAAGCACCATCACATAGGGGTTTGCCACCAACTGCAACATAACGACACCGAGTGCGACAAGGCTCATGCAGCATAGGAAGATTGTGTATACGTTGGCTGTGCCGAGAGCTGCTGTTACACCGAGGTAGTTGGCGATGAAGCCGCATGCAACTACAGTCAAGCCAAGGACGAGGGTTGACTTGTAGCCGATTTTGTTCATCATCATGGCGAACGGAATCGAGAAGAAGTAAGCACCGTAGAAGAAGGTGTTGACCAACTGACCTTGTGTGTCGGAGAGCTTGAAGGCTTCCTTGCAGAACTCAATCATTGAATTGTTCATCGTGGTGACGAATCCAATGAGGAAGCACACAATGAACACAATAATCAATGGAAATAGATAATTAGGTTTGTTTTGTGACATAATGGTTTTTATTAAAATAATGTGTTAGTTAATTGTCTAAAACAAATCCCTCGTCCACGTGGAGTACGCGTGGGCGAGGGGAGTGTGGATGTCAGTTCGTGCCGAACTTGTAGATTGTCTTTTGTGTGTATTTCTCACCAGGGTTGAGTACCGTGGATGGGAAGTAAGGACGGTTTGGTGAGTCGGGGAAGTGCTGGCACTCGAAGCAGATGCTGGAACGACGTGGGAAGGTGGCACCGAGCTGACCGGGATAGCCTGTGGCCCAGTTGTCGGAATACACCTGCACACCTGGTTCTGTGGTGTAGGTTTCGAGTGTACGACCAGATTTCGGCTCTGTCAGACGCACAGCGAAGGAGAGTTCACCCACTTCCTTTTTGTTGAGCACGAAACAATGGTCGTAACCTGCGCCGTTCTTGATTTGCTCGTCGTCGGCATCAATGTCCTTGCCCACAGCCTTCGGGGTGCGGAAGTCGAATGGTGTGCCTTCCACCTTGCGGATTTCGCCTGTTGGGATGCTGGTGTCGTCGATGGGGATGTAGAAGTCTGCGTTCATCTCCATGATTTGGTCGTCGATGGCAGGAGTTGGGTTGGCGATGCCCTGCAACGAGAAGAATGCGTGATGTGTCAGGTTGATGACGGTCTTCTTGTTGGTTGTTGCCAGATATTCAATAATCAGTTCATTGTCATCTGTCCATGTGAACTCAACGGAAATCTTCACCTCGCCAGAGAAGCCTTCGTGACCATAGGGGAGCACCACATCCAGCGTGAGGTTCTGCTCGCCTGTCTGATAGGCATCCCACACTTGTGCATGCAGTCCTGTTGGACCTCCGTGCAAAGCATTGGGACCGTTGTTGATAGCCAGTTGGTATTCTTTCCCGTTCAGTTGGAACTTGCCTTTGGCGATGCGGTTGCCGAAGCGTCCAATCAACGTGGAGAGGTAGGGTTCTGGCGAGTTGATTACATCGTCGATGTTGTCGTGTCCCTGAATGACATTGGCGACTTTGCCGTCCTTGTCGGGCACCATGATAGCGACGATGGCACCACCGTAGTTCGTAATGGAGACTTCGTTGCCGTCCTTGTTGACGAGTGTGTAAAGGTCTGTCTTTTTGCCGTTGATTTCCTTTTGGAAGTCTTCGGCTTTCAGACCGCTCAGTTTGGGCTGGATATTGCTCATAGTGTTATGTTTTAGGTAATAAAAAATAGCTGGTTTTAGGTGTCTTTCCGTCTATGGACATACTGTGGTCAGCGACGTGTGCGCGAACGGTTAGCAATGCCTGCTTGCGGAATCTCTTTGCAAATTAAACGAAAAAAAATCAACTGAACGAACATTCTGCCAATTATTTTTCACTTTTTAGTTTTTTTGGCAATATCGGGGGATGGAAAGCAGGTCGGCTACCACAAAACTGCTTCCGCCCACATATATGAAGTCGTCCTTGTCTGCATCATCGAGTGCAGCCTGGTAAGCGGCTTCCACGGTGGGGTAGCAGCCTCCTTGCAACCCGAATTGTGTTGCTTGGTGTTGAATCTCGGTGCAGGGCAGTGCGCGCTGTACGCAGGCTTGGCAAAAGTAGTAGGTAGCGTGTTTAGGTAGCATGGAAAGCACGCTGCTGATGTCCTTGTCGTTCACCATGCCGAACACGATGCGCAGGGGACGCTTCACTTGGTTGAGCTGCTGTACAATCCATTGAAATCCTCCTGCATTGTGCCCCGTGTCGCACACAACCTTGGGTGTCTCGCAGAGCGTTTGCCAACGTCCCATCAGCCCTGTCGTCTCACACACTTCGGCAAAACCGCGGCGAACGTCTGCTTGGCTGATTTGGAAACCGCATTCCCTCAGACGGCTCACGGCACAGAGGATTGTGTCGGCATTCTTGCGTTGGCAGAGTCCGCCCAGTTCGCCTGTCAGATGTCCGTCGTGCCGTGTTTCATAGGCGATGTGTCCATTGGGCAGGAACTGGTGCGCCACCACTTCCTTTTCCTCTTCTGCCCAATAGATGGGTGCTTGCATTTCGTGTGCCTTTTGTTCAAATACAGGGCGTGTCTCATCCACCGT
Organism: Bacteroidales bacterium; assembly: GCA_009177185.1. Taxonomy (GTDB): domain Bacteria; phylum Bacteroidota; class Bacteroidia; order Bacteroidales; family Bacteroidaceae; genus Minthosoma. The sequence continues at coordinate 22,120 of WFMB01000086.1, read as the reverse complement.
TTCGCCCACCACGACGGGCACTCCTTTCTTGATGATGCCAGCCTTTTCAGCGGCAATCTTTGCCAATGTGTCGCCCAAGAAAGCCACATGGTCGAAGCTGATGTTTGTGATGACGCTGACCTCGGGGGTGATGATATTGGTGCAGTCAAGTCGTCCGCCCAATCCCACTTCCACCACAGCCACATCCACTTGCTGGTCGGCAAAATACTTGAAAGCCATCGCTGTGGTCAGTTCAAAGAAAGAGGGGTGGAGCGGCTCGAAAAAAGGACGGTGCCCCTCCACAAAATCCACTACATATTGTTCGCTTACCATTTGCCCGTTCACGCGGATGCGTTCCCGAAAATCCACCAAATGGGGTGAGGTGAAAAGCCCCACTTTAAGCCCCGAAGCTTGCAGGATGGCTGCCAGCGTATGGGAACAGGACCCTTTGCCATTGGTTCCAGCCACATGCACAGTTTTGAATTGCCGATGNGGGTGTCCGAAATGCTTGTCCAACTCCAAGGTGTTATAGAGTCCTTCTTTATATGCGTCGCCCCCCACATGTTGGAAAAGGGGCGTTGATGTGAACAGATACTCTGTTGTCTCTTTGTATGTCATTCTTGGTTTTGTTTCATGTTGGGAATCAGACGGGAATCCCGTTCTTTCGGAAGTTTCACTTGATGATTCCTTTAATACAATATCCGATTCAATCGGTTGGTCGTATTGCTTGGATGTTGCTTGGTTTTGTTACAAAGGTAATGATTATTTGTCACATTTCGCCTATCGAACGTTGTTTTTCCACTCTTTTTATCGGAACTGATGTATAAAGGCTGGTGAATGCGAGGATAGGTGGTGGTATAAAAGCGCACACCCTGCGCGAAATAATAGGCGCAGGGTGTGCATAATATTATGCGCAGGGTGAACGATTATCACTGCGCAGGGTGGATGTATGGATGTTAGAGCGGATAGTTCTCAAAGTCGTAGAGGATGGTGGAGAGATAACGCTCGCCTGTGTCAGGCAGCAGTGCCACGATGACCTTGTCCTTGTTGGCAGGGTCTTTTGCCAGTTGAGTGGCGGCGTATGCAGAGGCGCCAGACGAGATGCCCACGAGAAGTCCTTCGCTGGCAGCCATCTTGCGGCTGGTGAGGATGGCTGCATCGTTGGGGACTTTGAAGATTTCATCGACAGCAGTGCGGTCGAAGGTCTTAGGCACGAAACCAGCACCGATGCCTTGAATCTTGTGGGCACCAGGGGCTTCACCGCTCAGCACTGCTGACGATTCGGGTTCTACAGCCACAATCTTCACGTTGGGGTTCAGCTCCTTCAGACGCTTGCCGATGCCGCTCACCGTGCCGCCTGTGCCGACACCTGCCACGAAGATGTCAATCTTGCCGTCTGTGTCATGCCAAATCTCTTCTGCCGTTGTGGCATAGTGAATAGCAGGGTTGGCAGGGTTCTCAAACTGCTGCAAAATGATGGAGTTGGGCGTGCTGTCACGCAATTCCTCAGCCTTGGCAATGGCACCCTTCATGCCTGCTGAGCCAGAAGTGAGCACCACGGTTGCACCGTAAGCTTTCACAAGGTTGCGACGCTCGATAGACATCGTTTCGGGCATCGTGAGGATGAGCTTGTAGCCCTTCACTGCACTGACGAAGGCGAGTCCTACGCCCGTGTTTCCAGAGGTTGGCTCGATAATGGTGGCACCAGGCTTGATGATTCCGCGCTTCTCGGCGTCCTCTATCATAGCGAGGGCGATGCGGTCTTTTACAGAGCCTGCGGGGTTGAAGTATTCCAGTTTGGCGACGATGTTGGTTTGTAGATTCTCCTTGGCAGAATAAGCGTTGAGTTGCAGCAGTGGGGTGTTGCCAACCAGCTCTGTCAGTTGTGTTGCGATTTTAGCCATAATCGTATGAAGTTTTTTGTTGATAGGATTCCCGTTGCCGATTCCGATTGCAAAGGTATGGATTATTTGTCTAATAGACAGAGGAAAAAAAAGAAAAGGGTGGCAGAATACCTTGTTTGTGGTAAGTCGCCACCCTTTTTCTATTGCTTTATTATGAGATTTGATTGAATGCCTGTTCAAGGTCGGCGATGATGTCGTCGATGTGCTCCACACCGATGGAGAGGCGCACTGTGGTCGGAGTGATGTGCTGTGCTGCCAGTTCTTCGGGTGTAAGCTGTGAGTGTGTGGTGGTATAGGGGTGAATGACCAGCGACTTCACATCTGCCACGTTGGCAAGCAGGGAGAAGATTTGCAGCGAGTCGATGAACTTCCAAGTGTCCTCCTGTGTACCGTTAATCTCGAAGGTGAAGATGCTGCCACCGCCATTGGGGAAGTACTTCGTGAAGAGGTCGTGGTCAGGGTGTGAAGGCAGCAGTGGGTGGCTCACGCTCTTCACTTTGGGGTGCTGGTTTAGGTATTCCACCACCTTCTGTGCGTTATAGATGTGACGCTCTATGCGCAGTGGCAGCGACTCCACGCCTTGTAGGAGAATCCATGCGTTGAAGGGTGAGATGGTGGCCCCTGTATCGCGCAGGATGACGGCACGGATACGGGTGACGAAAGCGGCTGCACCCGCCACGTCGGCAAACACGGCACCATGATAGGATGGGTCTGGTTTTGCGATGGTTGGATACTTGTCGGCATTGGCTTTCCAATCGAATGTGCCAGCATCTACAATCACGCCACCGAGTGAAGAACCGTGACCGCCGATGAACTTGGTGGCAGAGTGAACCACGATGTCGGCACCATGTTCGATAGGACGGAAGATGATGGGGGCGAAGGTATTGTCAACAATGACGATAGTGTTGTGCTTGTGTGCAATTTCTGCAATGGCGTCCAAATTGGTCACGTCGCTGTTGGGGTTGCCAAACGTCTCTACATACACGGCTTTCGTGTTCGGGCGGATAGCGGCTTCAAGGGCTTTTAGGTCGTTCACGTTCACGATGGTGTAGCTCACGCCCTGCGTGCTGAGTGTGTGTGTGATGAGGTTGTAAGAACCGCCATAGAGGTTGTCGGCTGCCACGATATGGTCGCCATTCTGTGCAATGTTTTGGAGTGCGTATGTCACAGCTGCTGCACCCGATGCCACGGCAAGTCCTGCCACACCGCCTTCGAGGGCTGTCACGCGGTCTTCAAACACGCCCTGGGTTGAGTTGGTCAGGCGACCATAGATGTTGCCTGCATCGCGCAAGCCAAAGCGGTCAGCTGCATGCTGTGAGTTGCGGAACACGTATGAGGTGGTTTGATAGATAGGCACGGCGCGCGCGTCTGTTGCTGGGTCTGGATTCTCTTGACCGACGTGGAGTGCTAATGTCTCGATGTGAAGTTTCTTTGCCATAGTTGTATTTGTTTTTAAGTGTGAATAAAATATGCTTTGTTTTGTTTTGACGCTGCAAAGTTACGAAGGGAAGAAAGTTTGACCAAGTGAATTGTTGTATAAAAGGAGATATTTCTGCAATAAGACGCTTCTATAGAAATATCTTATTGTGTGCAGCATTGTTTCACTTAAAATCCCTATCTTTGTCCGCATAATCACATATCATTATATGAGGAAGTACATCGCATATCTGGCAATAGGATACGGCATACTCATGGGCTTGGGTTCTTGTGGGTATGTGGCAGAACGTGAGTGCCGCGCTGTTGACTCGCTCAACACGCTGGCTCACGAGGCTGTATACCGTTCGGCTGAGGAAGCGATGAGCTATGTGGATGAGGTTCTGAACACCTATGGTGCATGTGGCTACATAGATGGTGTGCATGAGGCATGGTTGAATCGGGGTGATGTGTATGGTATGCAGATGGATTACGATTCGGCGCAGGTGTGTTATCAGAAGGTGCTGTCCGAATCCAACAATGATTTGATATGTGGCATTGCCGATGTTGATATGATGGCGGTGTGCTTGATGCTCTCCATGAGTAAGGAGTTCTATGATTATCGAAACGATGCTGTGGAGCGATTTGCCAATGTGAAGGATGAGCAAGCGGACATGACGGCACATCAGGTAAGGCTTTGGGATGCTGTACAGGCAGAGTATCACTTTGTGTCGCTCAACTATTTCCTTCAGATGCGGAATGATGAGGGGATGATGGAGGAGTACAAATGGCTTGACGAGCATCAGCATTTGTATGAGGCTGATTCCACCCAAATGGCCGCCTTCCTTCTTCTGCGTGCATTGCTCAGCATGAAGGAGTTGCCCGATGCAGAGGAAGAGGTGCAGCGTAACCTTGTCAGACTTCTTTCGTTAGGACGAACGCATGGGTATGAGTATTTTGAAGCTTCTGCCTTGAACGGCTTGGCGAGGGTTTTGTTGTCGGGTGCGGAGATGCGTCCATCGCGTCGCGTGTTTGTCAGTGAGTTGGTGGGGGAGGATGGTTATTCGGGATTTGAGAAAGATTGGGTGTGGTGGTTGGCTGATAAGGCTCGGCAGAAGGCTCATCGTTATGGCAATGCCTATGCGGAAACCACGGCATTGGTCACGCTTTCCGACTATTACCTGCAACAGGGTGAAGATAGTATGGCATTAGCGCAGATGGAACAGGCACTGTATCTTATCAACGCTCACCATCGTGCCATGTGCCAGCATCGTGGTGTGGAACAGATGCAAGCAGATTCGCTTCGTCTTTATGACAAAGATGAGGGGGAACTCTCCACTGAAATGCGCTGGATTGCAGATTCTGACATTGTGTCTGTGCCTGAATGGATGGCGATGGTGCGTGAGCAGTTCAGTGTGGTGTATGGTGCGATGGGGCTAAAAGCGCAGTCGGATTATAACCACAACATCTATTTCGACATTTTGGATGCCACACGACAGGATTTGCGTGTGCAGCAGGAAGAAGCCCACCTCAAGCAGGAGGAACATACGCTAAATATCCTGCTGGGGGTGTTTGTGGTGGCTGTCATTGCTGTGGCATGGGGGCTTTTTGTCTATAATAGAAGAAGTCGTGAAACCTATCGTCGCAAGGTTTCTTTGTTACGTAAGGTCATAGACGTGTGTCAGCGGTTGTCTGAGGCACTCTCTGGAGGTATGGAAGACGAAGAAGACCTGAATGAAGCCTTGCACCGAGCCTCTGACCATCAGGTGAAACAGCTTTTTCCACAGATAGGAGAGGGGGATTGGACGCAGGTTGATGCGGAGAGTATGAAGGGGCTTGATGGTGAATTGTTTCGTGTCTTGCGAGTATTCTATGAATGGATGCGTACGAAAGGCTTGCAATACCTCCAGTTCATACAGGAACAGCAACAAGTGGAGAGCGAAACTTGTGGTTTGGAGAAACGTCTGGAAGATAATAAACGGCAGTATGTGGAGAAGCTCACTTCCATGTCCATTGTGAATGGTATCACTCCTTTCCTTGACCGCGCCCTGCATGAGGTGCAACGTTTGGAAACCGAAGCAGCCATGCCTGTTGATGCTGTACAACAGTGTGAACGGCTAATCTATCTGAATGAACTTATTGAGAAAATCAACGAATATAATGAAGTTCTTGGGCATTGGGTGAAGATTCGCCAAGGGTTGGTAGCACTTAACATCGAGAACTTCGCCTTGCAGCCTCTGTTCGATACCTTACGTCGAGGCTCCAAAAGTTTCAGCTTGAATGGTATCACGCTTATGATAGAGGATACTCCAAGTGTGGTAAAGGCAGATAAAGCACTAACGCTCTTCATGATGAACACGTTACTTGACAATGCTCGCAAATACACGCCTAAGGGAGGGCAGGTGACTCTTCGTGCCCAAGAGACGGAGGACTATGTGGAAGTGTCGGTTCAGGATACGGGCTACGGAATGTCGGTCGAGGATGTGCAGCTGTTGCTCAACACTAAGGTGTATGCTTCAGATAAGATTGGTGCTGATGGTGTCCATGCCGCTGAGGTGAAGCAGAATAAAGGTTTTGGATTTGGCTTGATGAACTGCAAAGGCATCATTGGTCGGTATCAGAAGACCAATCCGTTGTTTAGTGTATGTTATTTTGGCGTAGAGAGTGAACCTGAGAAGGGGAGTCGTTTCTTTTTCCGTTTGCCCAAGGGATTGCTGAAAGTGCTTACTTTGTCGCTTTTGTTCATGTTTGGTCTTGGTGTGAAGGCTACGCCCCATCTGGCATCTGCCGAGGCGTATGTGGATAGTGTCTATGTGTACAATGTGCGAGGCGACTACGAACGAGTTGTGCTTTATGCCGACTCTGCTATTCAGCGACTCAACTATGACTATCGCCAACGTATGCCTCATGACCACAATGAGATGCATCTCGAAGGAGGTCCGATGGGTGAATTGGAGTGGTGGAAACAGCAGGTTGGCCTTGACTATGAACTCATCATCCGTTTGCGCAACGAGGTGGCGATAGCGGCTCTTTCGCTTCCTTGTAACAGCCTTTACCGCTATAACAGTGAGGTGCTCACTCGCCTCTATAAGCTCACCAGCACGAATCCCACGCTTGAAGAGTACTGCAATAATATCCGTTTGGCAAACCAAAACAAAAAGACGGCGGTCATCCTTCTGGGTGTGCTCATGTTGTTTGTACTCATTGTCTATTTCTTCCTTCACTATCGGAACAGCCAGCTCTTTATTTTCAATTTGCAGCAATTCATCCAGCTTAACCAAGCTGTCTTCACTGCTACAGAACATACGTTGCTTGGTGTCTTGCATCAAAGCTTATCTGACATCAAATCAACTGATACAATGGGTATGATGATGCCTGTGGAAGAGGAGGACTCCTCCTTCCGTTTCGACTTCACTGGCAGCACCGCAGAGTGTGGCGTGTACGAGGGAGTTATGCTGTCTGCCTACCGCCAACGTGATGAAGTTGTAGGAGATAATGGGCATTTCCATGCCTATCCTCTGCAAGTGCCAGGCATGGAGGATGAGGCTCCATTGGGTGTGATTGGTGTACGTTTCAGCAATGCTCAAGTCACTGACGAAGAAAAGCTAATCATGAAACTGATTGTGCAGTTCATGAGCATCCACGCTTATTTTTCCCACTACAAAATGGAGGAGATGTGCGAGGTGCTTGAACTCAAGAAGGAGGAACGTCAGCGCATCGAGAGCGAGCAGCAGAAAGTGTATGTGCGTAATCAAATCATGGACAACTGCCTTTCCACTCTCAAGCATGAAACCATGTATTATCCGCATCGCATCAAGCAGATTGTGGATACAGCTCTCCAGCAGCAAGGTATTGTTGCGGCCAGAACGATTAGCGACATCAGCGAACTGCTAACCTACTATCAGGAGGTGTTCGCTATTCTCAGCGCATGTGCAAGCAAGCAGGTGGAGCAGGTGCTTTTCAAGCGAATGCTCCTTTCTGGCTATGATATCGGACAGATGTTGGGACGTTCCTTCTGTCGGCAGCAGAAACGTGCGGGAAGCAAAACTGCCCTCCATGTGGGGGAGGCTGAAGGATTGCGTGTGCAAGGAGACAAAATCTTCCTTCAAACCCTCATCGACAATATCGTTTCACTCTATTTTGAACATCAGTCAGGCGGAGATTTGCTGCTTGACTTTGATGTTTCTGATGGATTTGCTAAATTTGCATTCACAGACACTGCTTTCCGCTACACAGAAGCCGAATTGGCTACCTTGTTTTATGTGGATGGTGTCATTTACGATGCTAAAACAGACACGCTGCGAGGCACTCAATATCTTGTTTGTCGCCAAATCATTCGCGAGCATGATACTTACTCTTCCAAGCGTGGTTGCCGCATCTATGTGGAGAATTGTCCTGAGGGTTCAGGGGCGCGTTTCGTCTTCACCCTGCCTGTGGCATGAGTCAGTAGAATAATCATTCATAAGAAATAAAACGACATGAATCCATTCAAAGTCATCATCGTGGAAGATGTGGCCCTTGAGATGAAGGGCACTAAAGAAATCTTTCGTTCAGAGATTCCCGAAGCTGAGATTGTGGGCACTGCCATGAACGAGACCGAATTGTGGAAGTTGATGCGTGATAGCCAGCCAGACCTTGTGTTGCTTGACTTGGGCTTGGGCGGTTCCACCACTGTGGGTGTTGATGTGTGCAAGCAATTGCGTCGTCGGTATCCCGATGTGCATGTGCTCATTTTCACAGGCGAAGTGATGAACGAGAAACTATGGGTTGATGCGCTTGATGCTGGCACTGACGGCATCATCCTCAAGAGTGGTGAACTCCTTACGAAGGACGATGTACAGAGTGTGCTCAATGGCAAGCGCATGGTGTTCAACCAACCCATTCTCGAAAAGATTTTGCAACGCTTCCGCCGGTCGGTACTCAATGAGTCGTTGCGTCAGGAAGCCTTCCTCGACTACGACATTGATGAGTACGACGAGCGTTTCCTTCGTCATTTGGCTTTAGGGTACACCAAAGACATGATAGCTGCTCTCAAAGGAATGCCGTTTGGTGTGAAATCTATAGAGAAGCGTCAGAACGACCTCATCAACCGTCTGTTTGGCGAAGACCATGGTAGCGTCAACGCTACTCGTCTTGTCACCAAAGCCATCGAATTGCGCATTCTTGATATTGACTCGCTCGAACCCGATGATGAGTGATACTTGTCCATTTGAAAAGATGTCTTATAAGGACCACATCCGTCGTATTCTGCGGTGCTACTATTGGAGCATCGTCATTCTGCTTCTCCTGCTTCTTCTGGTCTCGTGGGTGCTCAGCATCTATGTCGAAGGGGTGCAGGGTTTGCTCACGCCGCGCGGCATCCGTTGGATGTGTAGTAACATTGTGCCAAACTTTGCCTCTGTCCATCTTGCCAAGATGCTCTTGGGGCTTATGGCTATCAGTGTGTTGCACGAGTCGGGTATCATTCGTACCTTGCGCGGTCATCTCTCGCTCAAGCAGCAACGGGCGTTGCTCATGACAGGTGGAGTGGTCATATTCGTCCTTGGTCTCTTTTCCTTGTTGCTGTTTTTGCCGAATGCAGTGTTGCTTAGCGCATTCGGCACTTTTAGTCATTCCGCTTTTTCAAAGGGCTTTTATGGCTTGCTGATGTATTTTGCTATTCTGGTGGGCAATGTGTATGGTGCTACGGTGGGACGCTTTGTGAATGTACACGACTTCGTGCAAGCTCATGTGTCCATATTCTCCACGGTTGCTAGTTACTTTGTTATCGTCTTCTTGACCAGCCAATTTGTTGGCTGTTTGGAGTTTACAGGCATCCTTACCTTGTTGGGAGACGATGGCACTTTCCTTTATCTTCTTCGTGGATGCCTTTATCATTTCCCCTTGTTGCTCTACATCCTTTTGTCCTTGTAAGCACAAAGTGCTCTGATGCCACACTCCTTGCATAAGGGGCGTTGGCTCTTACATACGTAGCGTCCATGCAGGATGAGCCAATGGTGTGCTCTTGGAATGTCTTCTTCGGGAATGTGCTTCACCAATTCTTTCTCTACGGCATAGGGCGTGGTTGCTTTGTCCGACACCAGCCCGATGCGATGACTCACTCTGAACACATGCGTATCGACCGCCATCCGTGCCTCGTTGAAAGCCACTGCCAGCATCACGTTTGCCGTCTTTCGCCCCACACCTGGCAGTGTCACCAATGCGTCGAAATTGCTGGGCACTTCTCCGTTGTGCTCCTCCATCAGTCGTTTTGCCATCTGCACCAAGTGTTCCGCCTTGCTGTTCGGATAGCTGACAGATTTCACATAGTGAAGTACTTCCTCTTTTGTGGATTCCGACAAAGCCAGTGGGGTGGTGAAGGCTTCAAACAGGGCAGGAGTCACCACGTTCGCTCGCTTGTCAGTGCATTGTGCCGAGAGCATCACGGCACAGAGCAATTGGAATGGAGTCTCATAGTGCAATTCCGTGTTCGCCTCTGGCATAGCCTCCTGAAAATAGGAGATGAACCTCGTGTATCGTTCCTTCTTGGTCATGATATTGTTGTCTTAATAACTCCTTTGAAAATCAAGTGATGGGCAACAGCCAATACGGCTGTTGCCCATCACTTTTTTCTTGTTCAAAAGTAGTTAAGCTTCAGCAACTATTACTGGTTCAATAGATACTGTGCTGCGGTTCTCGCGACCACGCTTGAACACAACGATACCATCTGTCAAAGCATAGAGGGTGTCGTCCTTNCCAATACCTANATTCTTACCAGGATNATGCTTAGTGCCACGCTGACGAACGATAATGTTGCCAGCCTTCACTGTTTCACCACCGAAGTGCTTCAAACCGAGTCGTTTTGAGTGTGACTCACGGCCGTTCTTTGAACTACNTACACCTTTTTTATNTGNCATGTTNAAAANACTGTCTTNATTGGGTTGATNAAATTGTTTTGTNNTTGAAAAAAACGTCANGCATCAGGCTTGTTATGCTACCACTGACTTGATGAGCACCTGAGTGAACTGCTCACGATGACCTCTCAATTTGCGATAGCCCTTGCGACGACGCTTGTGGAACACGAGCACCTTGTCGCCCTTGATGAGGGGAACTACCACTTCGAGCACCACTTTGGCACCCTCCACTGTAGGAGTACCCACTTTCACTTCACCGTTGTTGTCAACCAACAGCACTTTCTCAATCTCAACAGTTGCACCTGTCTCCACATTCTGCATGTGGTGAACGTAGAGCTTCTTGCCCTCTTCAACCTTGAACTGCTGACCCTGGATTTCTGCAATTACGTACATTTTGTTTTTGAATTGTTTAGGGTTCCATCGGGAGGCGGAGTTACACATATACATATTATAGTGCATACCCACTTGTTCAAGCCTTTCCGACATAAATCGGCTACAAAGGTACGACATTTTTTCCTGTCTGCCAAACTTTTCAGCACCTTTTTGTGCAGTCCCCCTTTTTTGTATCTCAAAAAAACATTACTATTATTTGTTTGGGATATATTGGGAGACAGACGCCTGAATGTTGTTTATGTCTTTGTATGCTTTACGAAGGAACGATTTCAATTCTTCGTGTGTCATGTCTGACATGGGTTTCCCCGTGGAAATGATGTTCTTATAGAACACTCGATTGTCTTTTGAATCTTTTACCAAGCCAACTTCTTTCGCTTGGGGTATCAAGGCGTTGTTGCTTAAAACTTTGTGGAAGCATTCTCTTATGTTGTTTTGTTCAACGTGTAAAACGAATGTATATTCTGTTCCTGCGAACAATCGCTTTTTCATTCAATGGAATCCATCCAAAATGCACCTTTGTTGTCCATATCTTCCGCCACACCTGAAAGAAGCCATGATGTATGCCATTGTAGAAACTAATGTCTTCGTCGGGACACAATTCGCCAAGAACCTCTTCTGTTGTGTCTTGCAAACGTTCTATGACAGGCATGATTATTGACTTCATGGAGTTGTCAACAATGTTTTGTAGTTCACCTAACGTATGTAAATAGGCATGAAGCTTTGAATATACTTCACCTCGTGACATGTCCTGTATGCAACCGATGTTGTTGGAAATCTGTCTCTGAACCTTTTTGCGGAATGTCATTCTTGAGTCCCTTAAATCAAACTTACCTCGGTTGGAGCCAAAGAACGTCTTTTTCAGTCCTCCGATGAAATATCTGACACCTGCCATTAGGCACTTGGTGATATGATATGGTTTCACTGCCTAAAAATCGGAGTCCCCGACATCGGTTGACCGATGTCGGGGACTCCGATTGGTCGATGTCGGGGACATCGATTTTGAGGGACTTTGTGGGTGTGTAATGACTTTTAAGAAAACGGTAGCATCGTTATGGTATAGCGATGGATGTTTGTTCTGCTTTGTTGTCGGATTTCCTTTCAATGCGTATTCCCGAAACGTGATTGAAAAAAGAAATAGAAAATGTTTTTGTCATAGTTGAAAAAACGTACATTTGCACATCAAAGCCAAAGTTTATGACAGAGATTCACAAACAATACCGCTTGGCATCTACAGAGGAACCCACTGATGAGATGCTACATGAGTTGATGGAAGATGTAGCTGCGGCAGCCAGAGAGTCAAGCGCAAAAGCAGAGGCGGAAAAGATGCGTCTGCTGTCAGAGGCTGCACATATTATATCTATAAAACGCTCTCAACGTAAACAACTAATCCTTGATTGACAGGAAGCCCACTTTATGTGTGGTGGCAGGTCCTAATGGTTCAGGTAAAACCACCACAACTGTCCACAAGAATTGTAGCGATATATCTGTCATCTTCTCTATAAACATTGTTCTCTCTAAGGCACAGAATCAAAATAAGAAAGGAGCACCCGAATGGATGCTCCTTTCTTATTTGTATTGAGAAAAATTACTATTTGCAGAAAACAAAGCGTGGCTTTTGAGGGCGTTGCCCCAAGCGCACGATTAGTCTTCGTTCAAAATCTTCATGATTTCACAGCAAGCCTTGGCTACGGAGGTGCCAGGACCGAAGATGGCTGCCACGCCTGCCTTGTAGAGGAAATCGTAATCCTGTGCAGGGATGACGCCGCCAGCGATGACGAGGATGTCCTCACGTCCCAGTTTCTTCAGTTCTTCGATAACTTGTGGTACGAGGGTCTTGTGACCAGCAGCAAGCGAGCTGACACCAAGTACATCGACATCGTTTTCCACTGCCTGACGAGCGGACTCGGCAGGTGTCTGGAAGAGAGGACCCATATCTACGTCCATGCCGCAGTCGGCATAGCCAGTTGCACATACCTTGGCACCGCGGTCGTGACCGTCTTGTCCCATCTTCGCAATCATGATGCGAGGACGGCGACCGTTTGCCTGAGCAAACTGCTCGGTTGCAGCGCAAGCCTCCTCAAAGGCTGTGTCGCTATTAGATTCTGAACTGTACACGTTGCTGATTGTTCTGATGATTGCTTTGTAACGACCAACGACGGCTTCGCAAGCGTCGGAGATTTCACCCAGCGTACAACGCAGACCTGCTGCTTTGACAGCGAGGTCGAGTAGGTTGTTCTCGCTCTTTGTGCCGTCCTTGAACTCCTGCACGCACTTGGTAATTTCAGCAAGAGCTGCCTGACATGCGGCTTCGTCGCGGTTGGCTTTAAGTTCCTTGAGGGCGGCCTCCTGTTGCAAACGAACGGCCGTGTTATCCACTTCGAGGATATCGAGTGGGTCTTCGTGGTCAAGGCGGTACTTGTTAGTGCCGACGATGGTTTGTGTGCCTGAGTCGATACGTGCCTGGGTGCGAGCGGCAGCCTCTTCGATACGCATCTTGGGCAGACCTGTCTCGATGGCCTTTGCCATACCGCCAAGTTTCTCGATTTCCTGAATGTGTTCCCAAGCCTTGTGAACAAGTTCGTTGGTCAGAGTCTCCACGTAGTAAGAACCTGCCCATGGGTCAATCTGCTTGCAGACCTTCGTCTCGTTCTGGATGTAAATCTGTGTGTTACGTGCGATACGAGCAGAGAAGTCGGTTGGCAGAGCGATGGCCTCGTCGAGTGCGTTGGTGTGGAGTGACTGGGTATGCCCCAACACGGCAGCCATTGCCTCGATACAGGTACGACCCACGATGTTGAACGGGTCTTGCTCGGTGAGTGACCAACCTGATGTCTCTGAGTGCGTACGCAGTGCGAGTGACTTGGGGTTCTTAGCACCGAAACTCTTCACAATCTTTGCCCACAGCAAACGACCTGCACGCATCTTGGCAATTTCCATGAAGTGGTTCATGCCGATGGCCCAGAAGAAGGAGAGGCGAGGAGCAAAAGCATCCACATCAATGCCTGCGTTCACACCAGTACGGAGGTAATCCATACCATCGGCAAGAGTGTAAGCCAGCTCGATGTCGGCTGTTGCACCTGCTTCTTGCATGTGGTAGCCAGAGATGGAGATAGAGTTGAATTTCGGCATCTTTTGTGAAGTGTATTCAAAGATGTCGGCAATAATCTTCATGGAGAATGCTGGTGGGTAGATATATGTGTTACGCACCATGAACTCCTTGAGGATGTCGTTTTGGATTGTACCAGCCATCTCTTCGAGCTTGGCACCCTGCTCCAGGCCTGCATTGATGTAGAAGGCGAGGATAGGGAGTACACCGCCGTTCATGGTCATGGAGACAGACATCTTGTTCAATGGGATGCCAGCAAAGAGCACCTTCATGTTTTCCAATGAACAGATGGACACACCTGCCTTACCCACGTCGCCAACCACACGAGCATTGTCAGGGTCGTAACCACGGTGAGTGGGAAGGTCAAATGCCACTGAAAGTCCCTTCTGACCAGATGCGAGGTTGCGACGGTAGAAAGCGTTGGATTCTTCTGCTGTAGAGAAACCTGCGTACTGACGGATGGTCCAAGGACGGAAGGGGTACATCATCGAATAAGGACCACGGAGATAAGGAGGAATACCGGCTGTGAAGTCGAGGTGCTCCATGCCTTCAAGGTCTTCCTTTGTATAAACGGGCTGAATGTCAATCTGCTCAGGAGTTCTCCAGTTTGCGCTGATGCCATTCTCTTTCTGCCACTGCTGACCATTCTTCTCCTGAATGCCAGCATAAATATCTATATTGTTGAAATCTTTTCTTGCCATAATCAGATACCGAGTTTAGCATTGTACTCTTTGAGCGTTTCGAGTTGATTAACACGTACATGGATGAAGTTCTCGATGCCGGCAGCCTTAAGGTCTTCGGAGCAAGCTGGAGCACCTGCCACAACGTACATGGCACGACCATCAAGATACTTGAACGCAGGGATGGCGTACTCTGTATATTCATCATCGGAAGAGCAGATGACCACGATGTCTGCATTTGCTTTGAGGGCAGCATCCACACCTTCTTCCACGGTCTTGAAGCCGAGGTTGTCGATGACTTTGTAACCAGCTGCGGCAAGGAAATTGCACGAGAACTGCGCACGAGCTTGGCGCATGGCGAGATTGCCGATGGTAAGCATGAAAGCGATAGGCTGCTTCTTTGCCTTTTCTGTTGCGAGACGGAGGGTCTCGAACTCAGAAGCCAAGCGGCTTTTGTTAAGGGTGGGAAGTGTGCCGTCCTTGTGGCATCCACAGCAAGAAGCCAGCGGAGTCTTGCCTTCAGAAACTTCGGTGAAGTTCGGGAACTGATTGGTTCCGAGGATAAATTCTTTGCGCTTGGCGGCATCGGCATGACGCTTGTCGTTCGATGCGTTGACAGCATTTGCGATGTTGCCTTTCAATGCTTCTGCCAAGAAGCCTCCTGCATTTTCCACTGTGAGGAAAAGCTGCCAGCCTTCTTTGGCGATGGCATCGGTGAGGTGTTCGATGGTGTAGGAACCACCAGCCACATCGACAAGTTTGTCAAAGTGAGCCTCTTNCTTNAACANNAGTTGCTGGTTACGGGCGATGCGCTCGGCAAAGTCNGTTGGNACTTCGTATGGTTTATCAAATGGAGTGACCACGATAGAATCGACGTTGGCAATGGCTGCTGACATAGCCTCTGTCTGTGAACGCAGCAGGTTTACATAAGGGTCAAACAATGTCTGATTGTACTCTGATGTCATGGCGCACACGTGCATTTGGCAAGCGCAGTCGCACTTTGGTTCGTATTGCTTTACGATTTGTGCCCACAGCATGCGGGCTGCACGGAACTTCGCAATCTCCATGAAGTAGTTGTCGCTCACGCCCATGTTAAACTTGATGCGCTTGGCTGCCTCGGTGGCATCTACGCCAGCTTCAGTCAGGATGTTCATGTATTCAGCACCCCATGCCAAAGCGTAACCCAACTCTTGATAGATGTAAGCACCTGCATTGTTCAATGCTACAGAGTTGACATTGATGCACTTGTAGCCTGGCAGTTCTGCCAACGCTTCAATCAGTGGCTTGGCGTATTCAAGCACTGCAGACACGTCCTTGCCTTTGCAGAGGATTTTGCTGATGGGGTCGAAGTCGATGCTACCCTTCAAGTCTGTTAATGGATAGTTCTTTTCCTTGAAATACTCCACCAAAATCTGTGCCAACTCCACGCAATGGCGCTGACACGTTTTGAAGTTCAGCTCTACGTATTGAGGCTGGATACTGTCGAGCAGGGTTGCGATGAACTCCTTGCTGATGTCTTTGCCAGACACCTTGAAACCGATGGAATCAATACCCTTGTTTAGAATGTCAAGTGCCTTGGCGTTGGCAGCCTTGGCATCCTCTACATTGATTTCCTGACGCACAAACCAGAGGTTGTTGTCCTTCTTGTTGCCACGGATGAATGGGAACTCACCAGGCAGGGAGTTGATTGCTTTGAGGTCTTTCAAATCCTCGCGGCGATAGAAAGGCTGTACGTTGAAGCCTTCGTTGGTTCTCCAAACCAACTTCTTCTGGAAGTCTGCACCTTTGAGGTCCACCTCAATCTTGTCCAACCACTCCTGTGTGGTAGGTGCTTGAAACTCCGTGAAGAGCTTTTCTTTCATATTAGCCATAGAATATCAATTAAAATGTGTTGTAAGTGTTTTCACGTTCTTTTTCATCTCGTATGTTTCAATCTGAATACATGGAGAGTCCACAAAGGTACGTCTTTTTCTGTGTCTAACAAAAGAAAGAGCATGAAAAAGTTAAANACNNATTCANACCGCCTTTGTTGATGCTGTTTANTTTCNTANATCGCTATTCCTNGGTNTACATTTCTACAGGGTTAGCATCGTTTAAAGCCTCCATCTCCAACGATGCCCAGATGAAAGGACCTATGCCTTTGGCGTCGTTGTCGCGGATAGGTTCAGATATATAGTATCCGAATGTTCCATCCCTGCGCTTATTTTCTTTGACGTTAGGTGCGGCGAGCTTTACTTTCTCGCTGATACCAGGTCCTAATCCTGCCACAGAACAGCAGNGAGTTAAAGAAATCGTCTCGTCGTCATTGACACGGATGAAATGCTTGAGGATGCCACGATATGCTTTCATGCCCGCCTCTTTGAATGTCTGATTCACATAACCTTTCCTATATGCTTTCAAAAGAGCGTAGGCAAACATTGCCGAGCAGGTGGCTTCCAGATAGTTGCCATCACGCTCGGTGGCATCCATTACTTGATACCACACACCCGACTGTGGGTCTTGCCATTTGATGACCGCCTCCAAATCTTGTTTGAGCAATGCTATCACTTCTTGGCGGCGGTCATAGTGTTCTGGCAGGACATCAAGCAATTCTATGAGTGCCATTGTGTACCATCCTTGTGCTCGCCCCCAACAATGTTTACTCAAGCCCGTTTGTGGGTCTGCCCAGAACATTTCGTGCGTTTCGTCCCAAGCATGGCGATTCAATCCTGTTTGTGGGTCGATGGTGCGTCTGTATGTAGTAGTAACCTGTTGGACGGCATCATCATAGGCTTTTCTTGCCTCCGTTGGAGACAGCAGCATAGAAGCCGTCAGGACGTGGTAGGGGAGTCCCATGAAGATGCCATCAAGCCANACTTGATGGCTGTNAATNGCCTNGTGCCAAAAGATACCGTCCTCANTCGTNCGTNGTTGCTGTTNNAATTGCTTCATCATCAGCTGCATGGCAAGTAGATTTTTCCGTTNAGNTTTTNGTTGATACATGCGTGCTACGAAATGCCCCGTGCGGATATTGTCGAGATTATAATCTTCGAGCCGATAGTCTTGTATGTCGCCCTTGCTGTTAATCATCGTGTCGGTGTATTCCTTGCAATAATCCCAAATGCGCGGATTGCCATATTTAAAATATGTGTCCAGCATGGCTTCCAGTTCAATCCCCATTACATAACTCCACCTGGGTTTGGACGAGAAGTCAAGTAGATAACTTTTGGGTGTGCGTTGTATTTCGGATGCGACCATCCATTCGCTGTAATGCTGATAGGGTCTCTTCTGTAGACACATGGAACCATTTACTTTCAGCTTATCAAAGAGGATGTTGCGTGTCTTCCCCGTGATGGTGTTTCCTTGTTTCACCCCGTTGAAATGGCAGCTTCTCACTATGATGTCCTCCACGTATGTACCTTCGTCTAACCCAATCACTTGTACACCGTATTTAGACCGTTCGCAGGTTACATGTTCCATGAGCACCTTCCTTACTGTTGGGTAATACCCACGACAACAAATTTCGTTGTGTTCGTAGTCAAGATTGATTTTCAATACAGACTCGCCGCATTGCCCCACCGTGATGTTTTTGACGAAAATGTNTTCAATTACACCACCGCGACAAGAGTTAGTCTTGNTGNGTAGCACGCGGTCAAGGTTANGGGAGTCCATCACACNATCGTGGGCAAACACATTCTTGCATCCTCCACTNATTTCAGAACCAATCACCACACCGCCATGCCCATTCTTCATCTCACAACGGCGGATAATGATATTCTGACATGCCATATTCCTCTGCCTGCCATCTCGGTTGCGTCCGCTCTTGATGGCGATGCAGTCATCGCCTGTGTNGAAGAAGCAGTCNTCGATTAANACACGGTTGCATGATTCAGGGTCACATCCATCACCATTGGGACCATCGTTGTTGATATGTACACGTCTCACCGTCAAATCTTTACACTTTAGAGGATGAATCACCCAGAATGGTGAACGTAACAGGGTCACATCTTCAATTAGTACACGTTCGCACTGATTGAATCCCACCAGTTGTGGGCGCAATCCATCTGTCGCATGGAAAGTTCTGAGTGTAGAACGTTGACCTTTGGGTGTCACCATTGGTTCTCCGTCTTCACCATTCTTTAATAGTCTTTGGCGTGCTCCTAACTTCTGACTCACGATACCTTCTTGCCAACCGTATTTTGTAGCCCCACACCATGGCCACCATGTGGAGCGGTTGCCACCACCGTCAATCGTTCCTTTGCCTGATATGGCAATGTCTGTTGCTTTGAACGCATAGATACATGGTGACAGGTTATAACAATCCAAACCTTCCCACGACGTTTCCACAATGGGATAGAGTGCAGGCTCGAAAACAAACTCCAGTACAGCGCCTTCTTCTACTGTCAGGTTTACACCGCTTTTCAGTTCTATTGCTCCTGTCTGAAATCGTAGTCCAGCAGGCACTATCACACGACCTCCTCCCTGTTTCGTGCAATGGTTGATTGCTTTCTGAATTGCCTTTTGGTTATGGGTGGCAAATGCTGAAGGCTTAGCACCATATTGAGTAATGTACACCTCTGTTTGACATATGCGTGGAAGTTGGATGCTTTGCTCAATTTGTTTGTATTGCAAAGTGTCCCATTCTTGTGTTAATGCTAAAGAAGGTCGTGTTATTCCAATCATCGCTACCATTGTTGTAACGATATATCTGTAAAGGCGTTTTTCTGTCTGTTGCATAATTTTCATTTCATCATCTTGCAAATTTAGGGATTAAAAATGAAAAAGAGATATGGTTTTACGGTTCAGTACGCTTTTTTTCTGTAACTTTACACCCGTAACGCAATACTTCTAATCAAAAACCAATTATTAACCATGAATGTAAGACATTTACTTTTGTCTGTTTTGGCAATGGGTTCAGTTGTGGCGCAAGCACAAAAGACACCTGTTTGGTGTGACCCCTATGTCAACGAAATTAACCGTAAAACAGATGTGGCGAACTATTTCGCCTATGAGAGTGAGGCGTTGGCACAGCTGCCACAAACGCCTAAAGCGAACACGAAGGCGCAGTCGAGCCGCTACATGAGCATCGAAGGCAAGTGGAAGTTCCATTGGGTGGAAAGCGCCAACGAGCGTCCTGCAGACTTCTACATGCTAAAGTATGACGACTCCCAATGGGGCACTATGCCTGTGCCTGGTATCTGGGAACTGAACGGCTATGGCGATGCCATCTATGTGAATAACTGCTATGCATGGCGCAGTGACTGGGTGGGCGAGCCACCAGCAGTGCAGGATAAGGGCAACCATGTGGGTTCTTATCGTCGTACTTTCACCATCCCTGCCGATTGGAAGGGCGAGAAGGTGTACATTCACATCGGTTCGGCAACATCCAACCTCACGCTCTATGTGAATGGCAAGTATGTGGGGTATAGTGAAGACTCCAAGGTTGCTGCGGAGTTTGACATCACCAAGTATGTCACTCCGGGTAAAGAGAACCTCATTGCCATGCAGGTGATGCGTTGGTGTGATGGCTCTTGGAATGAGGACCAGGATTTCTGGCGTTTCTGTGGCATTGCTCGTGAATGCTATCTCTACGCTCGTCCTGTGAGCCACATCGAAGACCTCTTCATTAAGCCAGACCTCGTGAACAACTACAAGGATGGCGTGTTGGCTGGTAAGCTTGACCTTGTGAATGGTAAGGGCAAGACCGTGAAGATTCGTCTGACAGATACGAAGGGAAAGGAAGTGTTGAGCGAGTCGGTGGTGGCACATGACAATGGTCCTGTCACTTTCGATTATCAGACGGATGCGCTGAAAGGTGTTCAGGCGTGGACGGCTGAGACCCCCACGCTCTACAATCTGTACGTCTCTCTCTACGATGGCAACAAACTTCTTGAGTGCATTCCGCAGCGCATCGGTTTCCGCAAGGTGGAAATCAAGAACCAGCAGTTGTTGGTGAACGGTCAGCCCGTACTCATCAAAGGTGTTGACCGCCACGAACTTGACCCCGACGGTGGCTATGTGGTCAGTGTCGAACGTATGATTCAGGACATTCAGGTAATGAAGCAGCTGAACGTGAATGCAGTGCGTACTTGCCACTATCCAGACGACCCACGATGGTATGAGTTGTGTGACGAATACGGCATCTACGTTACAGCCGAAGCCAACATCGAGAGCCACGGAATGGGCTATGGAGAGAAGTCTTTGGCCAAGGATCCCCGTTTCCACGATATGCACATCGAGCGTGAACGCCATAATATATATGTATTGAAGAATCATCCTTCTATCATTGTATGGTCGCTCGGCAACGAGGCTGGTTACGGCAAGAACTTTGAGGACGCATACGACTTTGTGAAGGCTTACGACCCATCGCGTCCCTGCCAATATGAGCAGGCGGGCAAGAATGGAAAGACCGATATCTATTGCCCCATGTATGCTGACTATGGTCACTGCGAGCGTTACTGCAAGGAAGGCAATCCACGCCCACTCATCCAGTGCGAGTATGCTCATACGATGGGTAACTCTGGTGGTGGATTCAAGGAATACTGGGATTTGATTCGCAGCACGCCCAACTATCAGGGTGGCTACATTTGGGACTTCATCGACCAAGGTCTGCGTGGCAAGAGCAAGCTGACGGGCAAGCCCATTTGGACGTATGGTGGTGATTATGGTCGCTTTCCTGCATCAGACAACAACTTCAACTGCAATGGCGTTATCAATCCTGACCGTGTGCCCAATCCGCATGCTTATGAGATTCAGTACTACTATCAGAACATCTGGGCGACTCTTACCGATGCTAAGGCAGGAAAGGTGGAAGTCTATAACGAAAACTTCTTTGTGCCGTTGAAGGGTATCACCATGAACTATGCAATAGTGGTGGACGGAAAACAAGAAGACGCAGGAAAAGTGGGATTGGATAACTTGAACATTCAGCCACAACAACGTGCCGTTGTCACGATTGATGCGATAGCTAAAGCAATAGGCAACGAGNCTTACAAAGGCAAGGANATCNTGGTGAACATCNAGTTCACATTGGCAAAAGANGAGCCACTGCTGAAAGCNGNCACAGTCATCGCTCACCAGCAGTTTGAGGTAGCTCCATACATTTTCCCAACCGTTGAAGCCATCACAGCACAGCCTGTTGCCGACAAGAAGGCAAAGAAAGCTCCTGCTACCGTAACACTCGACGACCGTGCTGTCTATGCCGTGCTCTCTGCCAATGGTGTGAAGGTGACATTCGATAAGCATACGGGCTATGTGGCTCACATTGATGTGGATGGCACACAGATGATGACCGACGATTCGGAGTTGACCCCCGACTTTTGGCGTGCTGCTACCGACAACGACTTCGGTGCAGGTATGCAGAATCGCCTTGCCGCATGGCAGCATCCTCGCTTGGAGAAAAAGGGCTTCGACATCAAGCAGGATGGTGTGAACTATGTGGTTACTGCTGAGTATGAGATTAAGCACTTGGAAGCCACAGTCAAGCTCACCTATACCATGACTCCTGCTGGCAAGCTCGTGGTGAAGCAAGACCTCATCGTCAATCCAGAAGCCAAGGAAAAGCCACAGCTTCTCCGTTACGGTATGCAGATGCAGATGCCTAAGGAGTTCTCTCAGATAGAATACTACGGCAAGGGACCTCACGAGAACTATATTGACCGTGCCAACAGCCAGAACCTCGGCGTTTGGAAGCAGACCGTGGAAGAGCAGTTCTAGAGCTACGTTCGTCCACAAGTGACTGGTATCGAGACGGTGGTGCGCTACTGGACCATT
>WFMB01000081.1 GCA_009177185.1 Bacteroidales bacterium | reverse complement strand
GCACGAAGCAATCCAGCCTTTTTCAAGAAAGTCCTTTCCGATACAATCCGTTAATCGCTGAAATAATGGAGTATATTCAGACATTGCTTGATGATGGTTCGACTCCAGCATTCACCGCCTTTCTGTTAGGGCTGCTCACTGCCATCTCCCCTTGCCCTCTTGCCACAAATATCGCTGCGATAGGCTTTATCAGCAAGGATATAGAAGACCGACGCAGGATTTTCCGTAACGGAGTGTTTTACACCGTCGGTCGTGCCATTGCCTACACTGTCTTGGGCATCATCCTAATTATGGTGCTTAAAGAGGGTGCGAGCGTGTTTGGGATACAGAAAAGTATCACTAAGTGGGGTGAGCTTCTTGTTGGACCGATGCTTCTGCTGATGGGTGCATTGATGCTCTTTGGCAACAGAATCAATTTACCATCTTGTGGCTTCAATGGCAGCAGGGGTGAGGGATTTGCGAAGCAGGGAGGTCGTGGCGCATTATTCCTCGGGATGCTTTTCGCTCTTGCGTTCTGCCCATCAAGTGGTATGTTGTACTTCGGCGTGCTCATCCCGATGTCGGTGACCGCTACTGCGGGATGGATGCTGCCTATATTGTTTGCGATAGCGACTGCCATCCCTGTGCTGATTGTGGCGTGGATTCTCGCTTTCAGTGTGCAGCATATCGGTGGGTTCTATGGTAAGGTACAGACGTTTCAAAAGTGGCTCAATATGATAGTGGGAGTCCTTTTCGTCGGCATCGGCATTTACTATTGTATGACAATGTTTCTCTAATTTTTTTTACAAACAATGTTCGCTTGACGGCGAACAACAAACAAACGAATGAAATGGAAATTAAAGTATTGGGTACTGGATGTGCCGGCTGCAAGGCTCTTTTCAGCACTGTGCAAGAAGCTGTGAAACAACTTGGTATTGATGTGCAGGTCGTCAAAGAAGAAGATTTGATGAAGATTATGGAGTATAACGTCATGTCGCTTCCTGCGATTGTTGTTGACGGGAAGGTCGTCTCGAAAGGGAAACGGCTCAGTGTGGAACAGGTAAAGGAGCTTCTGAAATGATACAAGGTTTTGCGGATTGGCTCGTCTATGACATCTGCGGACTGTCGCCAGAGTCGCACTGGGGAAGTGCCATCAACTTCTTTATCTATGATTCTGTCAAGATAACCATCTTGCTGTTTCTTATATCGGTGATAATGGGTATTGTTAATGCCTACTTTCCGATAGAGCGATTGCGTCGTTATCTAACGACACGCAAGTTATACGGACTCGAATATCTGTTAGCTTCTCTGTTTGGCGCAATCACGNCCTTTTGCTNCTGCTCGTCGATANCGCTGTTTNTTNNCTNTNTCNANNGCGGCATTCCGTNGGGAGNGACCNTNGCGTTTCTCATCACCTCGCCGTTGGTCAATGAGGTGGCAGTCGCCATGTTGGCAGGTACATTCGGTTGGCAAGTGACGGGGACATACATTGCAAGTGGCATCCTCATGGGCGTGCTTGGAGGCTGGGTTCTTGGTAGGATGAAGCTGGACGGGCTGCTGACTCCGTGGGTGCGTCAGATTCAGGTGAAGTCAGATAAGAACTCCGTTGAGTGGGAATCGGGGAAACAACCGTTTGCGAAACGTTTTCCTACCATCGTGCGCGACGCATGGGGCATTGTTTGGGGAGTGTTCCCGTATGTCCTTGTCGGTATTGCTATCGGAGCGGGGATACATGGATTCGTTCCTGACGAGTTCTTTGCTCAGTGGATGGGTAAGGGTGACTGGTATGCCGTTCCGTTGTCGGTTGTGCTTGCAGTTCCCATGTATGCCAACGCTGCAGGCATCGTCCCCGTTATGCAGGTGCTCGTCGCCAAGGGCGTTTCCATTGGAACTGCACTTTCTTTCATGATGGCTGTCGTTGGCTTGTCCTTGCCGGAAGCAACCCTGTTGAAGAAAGTGATGACATGGAAACTGGTGGGAATCTTCTTCGGTGTGGTGACAATCACCATTATCATGTCGGGGTATTTGTTTAACTGGGTGCTGTGAGAATCCTGTCCTATAGGGAGCAAGTTCCGTGACCCCCAAAAAGCAGGAAGGCTAAACATTAGCCTTCCTGCTTTTTGGGGGACACGGAACTTGTCGTTCGTGAGTTGTCTACTTTCTTTATTTAGAAGGAGTCTCTTCTGCTGCAGGTGCCTCTTCGGCAGGAGCTGCCTTTGGAGCCTCTTCTTTCTTGGCAGGAGCTGGTTCGCCAGCCTCGTTTACCACCTCGAATGGGATGGTAACGGAAACCTCGCGGTGGAAGTGTGCCACAGCCTCATAGCTGCCCAGTGCCTTCACGCCCTTGATGGTGATGAACTTGCTGTCAAGCTCGAGACCCTTCTCTGCCAGTGCTGCTGCGATTTCCTTTGGACCAACAGAACCGTAGATGTTCTTGCCTTCGGAAACCTTAGCCTTGATGGTGAGGGAAACACCCTCAAACTTCTTGGCTGCGGCTTCGGCATCAGCCTTAATCTTTGCAATCTTGTGAGCGCGCTGTTTCAATTCCTCGTTGAGCTGCTTGATGGCCTTTTCAGTGGCGAGCACTGCAAGACCCTGAGGAAGAAGATAGTTGCGGCCATAACCGTCCTTTACTGTGAGGACTTCGTCCTTGTAGCCTAAGCCATGAACGTCTTNNTTAAGAATGATTTTCATNCAGTCTTACCTCCTANTTTATTATTTCAACNAGTCTNCAACGTATGGCAGGAGTGCAAGGTGACGGGCACGCTTCACGGCCTGTGCCACGCGGCGCTGGTACTTCAGAGAAGTGNCTGTGATGCGGCGAGGAAGAATCTTGCCCTGCTCGTTGAGGAACTTCTTGAGGAATTCAGGATCTTTGTAGTCGATGTACTTGATACCGCTCTTCTTGAAACGGCAATACTTCTTTTTCTTAACGTCAACTGTTGCAGGAGTTAAGTATCTGATTTCTGATGGTGCTGCCATGATTAAGCCTCCTTCTTGTTACGACGCTTCTCAGCGTATGCTGCAGCGTACTTCTCGTTCTTAACTGTGAGATAGCGGAGCACGCGCTCGTCGCGGCGCATCTGCAACTCTAATTGAGCAATCACTGTTGGGTCGGCCTTGTACTCAATCATCTGGTAGAAACCAGAGCCCTTCTTCTGAATAGGATAAGCCAATGTCTTCAAGCCCCAGTTCTCAGTGTTGATGATTTCAGCACCTTTCTCCTTGAGGTAGTTGACAAACTTATCGGCCGCTTCCTTCATCTGAACATCAGACAAAACGGGAGTTAGAATGAAAACGGTTTCGTATTGATTCATAAGATCAATAATGTAAGTTTTGTTTGTTAATAATGTTGTTGGTTGTGCATCTGGTTTCCCAAAAGCGGTGCAAAGGTACGAATAAGTTGTGAGTTAGTTGCTAAGAATCAGCGGTTTTTTGTTCGGATTGAAGTTTTTTGAGGGTAAAACGGCAATTTCTTGCTNAAATNNTTCNTGGTTNGGATAAAAAGCCGNTATTTTGTNNCNAATTTGTGGAATTAATCAAAAAATACATATAACATGAAAAAATACATTGGCGTTATGCTTGTCGCCCTTGGCGCGCTGCTGCTCATCATGAGTGCCTTCGTTCCTTTTATGAACGACTTGGCTGACCAGAACTGGTACACATGGGGGGCTTTCATTGTTTTTATCATTGGTGGTCTTCTCACGCATATCTTTGTGAACAATCCCTATCTGATTAGGAAGATGTTGCCTAAGAAGGATTAACACCTGTGGTCGATATGGCGTGACTATGCGCCAAGTGACAGAATACAAAGGGGGATGTACCGAATTGGTACATCCCCCTTTGATGATATATGTAATCTTTAATAGTGGTATATGTCATTTTCGTCGCTTTGTTCCTTAACCGTAGCCTTTGGCTATTGCGCATCACCAATACTGAAGGTGTAAACTTTTGCAGACTTTGTATTTGTCATCATATTTGTTACGGCTAAGCAGTATTCACCT
>WFMB01000031.1 GCA_009177185.1 Bacteroidales bacterium | reverse complement strand
CCGTAAAGCCAGGCAGCCACTTCCATGAGGGAAGTGGCGGCCTTGCCTTACGGGGTCACTGACACACGCGTTTGGACGTGGGTTGGCTTACCTCTTTGCTTCTTTCTTGAAGAAATCAACCATCTGCTTGAATGTCGTTTCATTGCATGTCACAGGTCCCTGTTGACCCTTGGGCACGGTAATGAGGTCATCCAAGAAACCGGCTTCTTTCAGTTTCTCTGAGAAGAAGACGCTCTGGCAATGAGGCACTACGTTGTCTGCATCACCGTGGAGCACCAAGAAGTGTGGACACTTTTTCGATACATAACTGATTGGGCTAATCAATGTTACCATGTCGGGCATATCTGCGGGTGCGCCTCCGATGAGGGCTGCTTCGGGCGAATTGGCATCCTTCACGGTTTCGCAATTCTCCATGTGCGCCATGTCAACAGGACCGAACCAATCTACAACAGCATTCACTTTGCTGCTCATCTTGGTGTTGCCGCCCACGTTGCCTTCCAAATCGACTGTGGTACTTCCCACTGTGCGTTTCTTCATGTTGTTGGTCACACCTGCTAACGATGACAGGTGACCTCCTGATGAAAAGCCTGTGATGCCGATGAAGGAAGTGTCGAGCTTGTACTCTTTGGCGTGGGCACGGATATATCGGATAGCTCCTTTCACGTCTTGAATTTGTGCCGGGAACTTGGCATCACCGCTCGAACGGTGGTTTATACATACGACAGCAAATCCTGCATCAGTCAGAGGTTTGCCGAGGGACATGTACGTCATGCCCTTCATATTGTTGGAGAACCATGCGCTGCCATAGATGGCTACAATCACTTTGTACTTCTCCAATCCTGTTTTGGGGAGGTAGATGTCCATGCAGTGCGCCTCCAAGTTGTCGCCAGCGTAATTGATGTTCTTGAAATCAGGTTCAGTAGCGGGTTGTCCGAACCCCATAGGAGCTTGTGGCNGTGCNCATGTGAGCACNGCGGTGCAGATAGCAANAGCTGCGAGAANCGTTTTTTTCANCATAGGTGTTTGTNNATTAGGNGTTATGAAATAGGTGTAATNNGTCAATGGATATGCCAAAAAGGTAGAAAGCTTAGAGCTTGAACTTTATAACCTTACCGCCTTGTGCAGGAATCTCCAGATAGAGGGCTTCATCAGGGATGAGGGCTTTCTTTTCCTTTTTGCCTATGAGCAAGTCTGTGCAGTCCCGTTCCTTCTCGTTTACGGGGATGTCCATGCAGTCAAAGGCGTGTGCAGGAATCTTCACCCAGATATTGGCTGGTGCATCGTCGAAATTGGCGATGACGAGAATGAGGTCCTTGTCCTTCTTTCGCAGGAAAGCGTATTGTCGGTGTTCGTTCATCCTTTCATTACGGTTCACATACATGATGTCGAAGAATTGCCCCTCGCGGATGGCTTTCTCTTTGTTGCAGATGTTCAGCACCTTGGTGTAGTACTGCTGCAAATCTTTCTCTTCCTTTGATAGCAGCGTTCCNTTGAACTTGTTGTTGTTGNGCCAACNACGAATGAGGTCGATGGNCCAATAGTCAAAGATAGTGGTGCGCCCGTCCTGTCCGCTGAAGCCCTCGGAGTCCATGCCTTGCTCGCCCAATTCCTGACCAAAGTAAATCATCATCGGATTTGTGTTCATCAGTGCGCTGACGAGTAGGGCTGGCTTTCCTTTCTCTGGCTTGCCAGCAAAGAACGTGGAGGCGAGGCGTTGCTCGTCGTGATTCTCAAGGAAGTTGAGCATGTGGCTTTGGATATCATCCACGCTCATCCATGCACTACTGATGCTGGTGGCGGTATTGCCGCCCACTACCGAACGAATTGTATCGTACAGCCCCACTTTGTCGTAGAGATAGTCGAAATGTCCGTGGTAGATGTAGTTGCGATACTCATTAGGGTTATAGACTTCGGCAATGAAGATGATGGCAGGATACTTCTCTTTCACTTGTGGGATAACCCATCCCCAAAAATCGCAAGGCACCATTTCTGCCATGTCGCAACGGAAGCCGTCTACACCTTTGCCCGCCCAGAACAGCAAGATGTCGCGCATTTTCAGCCATGTGTTAGGGGTAGAAGGGGGGCATACCAGTTGGTGAGTACCTTGATAATTCACGCCATAGTTGAGTTTCACGGTTTCGTACCAGTCGTTCTGACCTGCCCAAGGGGTGAAGCAGTCGTTACCCGTCACCTTGGCTGGTGTCTCCACATAGTCGCCCATTTCCTCATCGTGCAGCGAGAAGTTGGGATCGAATGTTGTACCGGGCATGTAGTAGAAGTTATTGTTGGAATTGAAANCTTCTGCTGTGTNGTCGTCNTCGCCNAGGTCGCGTACACCTTCGNGTTTCGCATCTGAATGGTATTGACGCGCCACATGGTTAGGTACGAAGTCAATAATCATCTTCAAGTCAGCCTTGTGAGTGCGTGTCACGAGCTTTTCAAACTCTTTCATACGCTCAGGCACCTTTGTTGCCAAGTCTGGGTCGATGTCGTAATAGTCTTTGATGGCATACGGGCTACCAGCAATGCCTTTCACGACAGCTGGGTGGTCTCTTTTGATGCCATATTGTGTATAGTCGCTTTTTGTGGCGTGTTCAATGAGTCCCGTGTACCAAATGTGGGTCGCACCCAGCTTCTTGATTTCAGAAAGTNCNGCTCCTGTNAAGTCTGCCATCTTGCCACAGCCGTTTTCTTTTCTTGTTCCGTTGCAGACGTTCTTCTTGGCGTTGGCACCAAAGAGTCGGGTAAATACTTGATAGATGATGAGTTTTTCCATGAGATTGTCGTTTTAAGGACTGGAATGCAGATGAACTGGATAAAAAGCAAAGGTCATAAGCGATGAGCGTTACTATCACTTATGACCTTCTGTTGTTAATTAGGCAACGCCGTGAGCCGTTACATTGCGGTCTATCTTGGCAATCATGCCCTGTAAAGCTTTGCCTGGACCACATTCAGTGAAGTCGGTTGCACCAGCGGCAATCATGGTCTGTACCTCGTATGTCCATTTCACAGGAGCCGTAAGCTGGGCGATGAGGTTCTGCTTGATTTCCTCTGGGTTGGTGTGTGCCTTGGCATCCACGTTCTGATAAACAGGACACTTAGGTGCCGAGAACGTTGTGGCCTCAATAGCTGCCTGTAGTTCGTCCTTAGCAGGCTGCATGAGAGGAGNGTNGAATGCNCNGCCAACGGGGAGTGGGAGCGCGCGCTTTGCACCAGCGGCNTTCAGGGCCTNACAAGCCTCGTTGATAGCTTCCACGTTGCCTGAAATTACGAGCTGACCAGGATTGTTGTAGTTGGCTGGAACCACGATGTATCCAGGCTTAGAGATAGAAGCACAAATCTCCTCAATCTTAGCATCGTCAAGACCGATGATAGCAGCCATAGTAGAAGGAGCTATTTCGCACGCTTTCTGCATGGCCTGAGCACGCTGTGACACAAGCTTCAATCCGTCCTCGAACGAAAGTGCGCCAGCTGCAACGAGGGCAGAGAACTCACCAAGTGAGTGACCACCTACCATATCAGCGTCGAAGGCTTCACCAAGACAAATGGCGGTAATAACAGAGTGGAGGAACACGGCTGGCTGGGTCACCTTTGTCTGTTTCAGCTCTTCGGCAGTGCCTTCAAACATAATCTTTGTAATATCGAAGCCAAGGATTTCGTTAGCCTTGTCAAAAAGTTCCTTTGCCTTAGGATTCGTGTCGTAAAGGTCTTTGCCCATTCCTGTGAACTGAGCACCCTGACCAGGGAATACAAATGCTTTCATGTGTTTTGGATTTGAATGATAAAAGCATCTTCCTACATGAGAAAGATGCTTTATCGGGTCACTAATTGTTGATTTACTTTACCTTCTCAACGATAGCCTTGAATGCCTCTGCGTTGTGTACTGCGAGGTATGCAAGTGTCTTGCGGTTGAGGTCGATGCCAGCCTTGTGGAGAGCGCCGATGAATTGAGAGTAAGACATACCTTCCATACGAACGGCTGCGTTGATACGCTGAATCCAAAGGGAACGGAACTCACGCTTCTTGCGACGGCGGTCTGCAAATGCGTAGGTGAGACCTTTCTCATAGGCGTTTTTGGCAACGGTCCACACGTTCTTGCGAGCACCGAACTGACCTTTTACGCGCTTCAAAATCTTCTTGCGGCGAGCGCGTGATGCAACATGATTTACTGATCTTGGCATAATTTTGTTTGCTTTTTGAATGTTAGCGACGCTTCTTTACGTGCTTATTGGGCTAACAATTCGATTAAACTTTGTTTTACTTACTGATAATGTTCTCTCGAACGGGGTAGGAGACTTAGCGGAGTGCGAGACAATCAAGCACCTGTTTGCGATTTGCCTTTACGACAAGTGTGCTGTGAACGAGATTTCTCTTTTGCTTCTTAGTCTTCTTGGTCAAGATGTGACTGTGATAAGCGTGCTGACGCTTAATCTTTCCTGTACCAGTAAGCTTGAAACGCTTCTTTGCAGCGGACTTAGTTTTAATTTTTGGCATTTTTGTTTTGTTTAATTATTATTAGTAATGTGTGGCAACGCATATACCAAGGCGTTACGCACTTCTTGTTGCTTGATATGCTGGAATGCCCAACTGAGAAACCGTGTGTCAGTTCTCTTCCTTTGCCGCCAGCTTGTCAGCCAGTCCTGCGAACGGGCTGTTGGGGTTTGGACCTTGCGCTTCCTCTTCGGCTTGACGTGTCGCCTTTGCTTGTGCCTCGGCAGCCTCGTTGTCACGCTTCTGCTGGCTCTTTTTGGGTTGCCCCGCTTTCTTTGGCGCAAGGGTGAGGAACATCTTCTTGCCTTCCAGAGATGGCATGCTCTCTACCTTTGCAAGTTCTTCAAGGTCGTTGGCAAAGCGGAGCAGGAGCACTTCTCCTTGTTCTTTGAAGACGATGGAACGTCCCTTGAAGAACACGTATGCTTTGACCTTGTTGCCGTCGTTCAGGAACTCCTGTGCGTGCTTCAGCTTGAAAGCATAGTCGGCTTCGCCTGTCTGAGGTCCGAAACGGATTTCCTTCACCTCAACCTTCACCTGCTTGGCTTTCAGCTCCTTTGCCTTCTTCTTCTGTTGGTAGAGGAACTTAGAGTAGTCGATGAGACGGCNTACCGGAGGTTGGGCATTAGGAGAGATTTCGACGNGATCCACTCCCTTTTCTTCTGNCNGGCGTAGAGCTNCGCNGGTTGGCATGACGGTTGCTTCAATTCCATCACCGACGATTCTCACGTCGCGTACACGAATCTGTTCGTTGATTCTGTACTGCTGTTTTTTGTTGTCACCTTTCATTCAGTTGGCTTGTTCCTTCGGTNTGTTTTGAGTTGAGTATTTATTTTGTTAAAAACCNTTGNAAANTTANAAATTTTCTGTCATTTGACNAACTTCTTCTTGGATTTTCTTTGCAAAATCGTTGATTTTCATCGTTTCCTGCTGCTGAGTGCCTTGTTTTCTGACGTTTACGGTGCCATCGGCAGCCTCTTTCTCGCCCACGATGAGCAGATAGGGGATGTGCTTGATTTCGTTGTCGCGAATCTTCCTGCCAATCTTCTCGTTGCGGTCGTCGATGATGGTGCGCACGTCTTGGGCATTCAGTGCGGCGGCAACCTCCTTGGCGTAGTCGTTGAATTTCTCCGAGATAGGCAGCACCACCACTTGGTCAGGTGTGAGCCAAAGTGGGAAATGTCCAGCCGTGTGTTCGATGAGCACAGCGATGAAGCGTTCCATCGAGCCGAACGGAGCGCGGTGAATCATCACAGGGCGGTGCTTTTGGTTGTCCGCACCCGTATATTCGAGTTGGAAACGCTCGGGCAGGTTGTAATCCACCTGAATGGTGCCCAGCTGCCAGCGGCGACCCAATGCGTCCTTAATCATGAAGTCGAGCTTAGGACCGTAGAATGCGGCTTCGCCCAGTTCTGTACGAGTGGGCAGCCCCTTCTCTGCACAAGCCTCGATGATGGCGCTCTGTGCCTCTTCCCACACCTCGTCAGAACCGATGTACTTCTCCTTGTCTTCGGGGTCGCGGAGCGAAATCTGTGCTTCGAAGTCCTTGAAGTCGAGTGCCTTGAAGATGATGTTGATGATGTCCATCACGCGCAGGAACTCGTCCTTCACTTGGTCGGGACGGCAGAAGATGTGGGCATCGTCCTGTGTGAACGAGCGTACACGCGTCAGTCCGTGCAGCTCGCCCGACTGCTCATAGCGATACACCGTGCCGAACTCCGCACAGCGGAANGGCAGNTCCTTGTAGGAACGTGGCTGCCAAGCGNAAATCTCGCAGTGGTGAGGGCAGTTCATGGGTTTCAGCANGTACTCCTCGCCTTCTTCAGGCGTGNGGATGGGTTGGAACGAATCCTTTCCGTAGTGTNCGTAGTGACCAGAAGNCACATAGAGATNCTTTCCACCGNTGTGNGGAGTNATAACCTCCTGATAGCCATAACGCTTCTGTATTTTGCGCAAGAAGTCTTGCAGGCGCAAACGAACGGCAGTGCCCTTGGGCAGCCACATAGGCAGCCCCTTGCCCACACGCTCGGAGAACATGAACAGCTCCATTTCCTTGCCAATCTTGCGGTGGTCACGTTTCTTTGCCTCTTCGAGTGCCACGAGGTATTCGTCAAGCAACTTCTTCTTGGGGAAAGAGATACCGTAGATACGGGTCATCATCGGACGCTTCTCGTCGCCACGCCAATAGGCAGCGGCCAGCGAGAGCAGTTTGAATGCCTTGATGGGCGCGGTCGTCATGAGGTGAGGACCCTTGCAGAGGTCGATGTAGTTGCCTTGCGTATAAGTCGTGATTTTTCCGTCTTCCAGCTCCGCAATCAACTCGTTCTTATAGCTTTGTCCCTTCGATGCGAAGAGTTCCATCACGTCCTGCTTGGAAATGTCTTTGCGCACCAGTGCTTCCTTTTTCTGCTGCAATTCCTGCATCTTCTTCTCAATCTTGGGGAAGTCGCTGTCGCTCAGCTTCACGCCCTCGGGTGGCATCACGTCGTAGTAGAAACCGTTCTCGATAGCAGGACCAATGCCGAACTGCGTGCCTGGCCACAACTCTTCGATGGCTTCTGCCATGAGGTGGGCAGAAGTGTGCCAAAAAGCATGCTTGCCCTCAGCGTCCTCAAACTTGTATAGGGCAATCGTTGCGTCCTCCATGATGGGGCGGTTCAGCTCCGTCGTCTCGCCGTTCACACCACACGCAATCACGTCTTGTGCCAGTCGCTGGCTGATGCTCTCGGCTATCTCTAAGCCCGTCACGCCAGCCTCATACTCGCGCACGGAATTGTCAGGAAAGGTAATCTTTATCATATCTTATTATATTATAGTATCACACACACGCGCATGACACATCAAGTGTCAAGCACACAAAGTCTTGCAAATGTAGCACTAAAAATCCATTCGCACACAAACTTCCTACAAAAAACGTGTGTCAATGACGCTTTTTCTGTTTGCGCGTCATCGTTTTGATACTTATTCCTCTGTCGGTGCATCCAGCGTGTCAAGATCCACCACGTCAATCTTTTTCAGCACCTCCTGAAACTCTTTGTGGGGATAGAACTGCACCTTGACCTTGTGTACTTTGTCGCCGCCCAGCCCTTCTGGGGTGTCTGCGCTGTGCGCATTGAACACGGGCTTGAGTGTTCCGATACCTTCAATCTGCACGCTGTGCCCAATCTCTAAATAGTGGCGCAAACGGTTCGACATGGCATCGGCGATGCCCCTCACCTGTGCAGACGACACGCCCTGCGACATCACGCACTCTTTTACGAATGCCTCAAACGGAATGGGGTCGTAACTCACTTGCTGCATCACCCATGCCTCGCGGACGTTCTGGTCGGGGGTGATGATTTTCTTTTTCATTTTTCGGTATGGTATAGCCATGGTTCAAATAGGTTGTAAGAGGTTAAACAATCTGTATTTCGTTGCAAAGGTATGAAAAAGAATTGACATTTCCAACACTCTTCGTTCAAGTTCCCTCCTTATCACTTCAAAATCGGAGTCCCCGACTCCGATTCACCGATGTCGGGGACTCCGACGAGTCGATGTCGGGGACATCGGTTCTGCGGTGGAATCTTATTGCCTATCTGCTTGGCACAAGTTTGAGGGAAATCCACGAATATGAAGCGGACCGTTATGCCTTTCAATCTAATAACAATCTAATCAAATTACGTATGATGATGAATAAGAAGAGAACAATCCCAGGGATGCGCTGCAAAGTGTTGTACATTCTTCCGCTGGCACTGTTGGCACTCTGTGCATTTGCTACATCTAAACAGGTGGAGGTTGTACAGAATGGTAAGAATGAACAACTGAATGGAATTGATAAAACTGTATGAACGAAATGAGGACCGCGTGCAGCTGTGAAGCTTTTACGTAGTCCTCTGTAAACAAAGAAAGAAGCAATGAACACGGACGGTTCATTGCTTCTTCTTTTCATTTATCTTGTTTTGGTTCTTCTTGATAATGTTGTATGCCTGATAGATGCCAAGTTCACCGGCTTTGGAGAGGTCGGAGATGGCAAGGGGAGTGTTGTCGAGCAGGAGTTGGAGAAGACCGCGGTTGAAGTAGGCTTCGGCGAAGTGGTTGTGCTGTTCTATGACACGGGTGAAGCCAGCGATGGCATCGTTGATGTTGCCGGATTGGGCTTGCTGGTATGCCTGCTCAAAGGTGGTGAGGATGTCGGTTTGACCAGCCTCTTTATATATATTATATGTGTTGGCACTGGGTTGCAGGAGGGTAGCTTCTTGGTCCTTGTTCTGTACCTTGCCGCGATACTCGCTTTCATAAACCTTCTCTTGCGTGTTGTCTTCTTCGACGAGTTTTTGGTAGTCGTTGAGGTTGACTTGCGATTTCTTTCGGGTCTTGTTCTGCTGCCGTGACGTTGGGGTGGAGTAGCCGTAGCGTTGGGCAATTTGCTCTTTGAGCAGGTGGGTTTCGTCTCGGTTGGCACCTGCAATGTCGCCTATCTTGTGGCGTGCTGCGGCACGGCGTTCGTAGCCATAGAGAAATTTGGGGAACTCTTGGATGACAGTGGTGTAGTCGCGGATAGCTCCCTGATAATCACCGATGTTCTCCAGTAAGGTGGCGCGGTTGAAGGTCGCCATCATGTCGTCGGGGTCGATGGAGAGGATGAAGTTGAAGTCTTCAATGGCGAGGTTGTCCTCACCCACATTGGCACGGAGGAGTCCGCGGTTGTAGTGTCCGACGAAGTTGCTTGGTTCGAGCGTAAGGGCTTGGTCGTAGTCGGTCATGGCATCGCGATAGCGATCGAGGTGATAGTGGCAGAGAGCGCGGTTGATGAGGATGCCAGCTTGCTTGGGATTGATGCGCAGGGACTCGTTGTAGTGGTCGATGGCTTCAGCATAGCTTTCATGGCTCATCAGAATGCCGCCCTTGGCGTTGAGGGCGTTGATGTTGTATTTGTCGGCATCGAGCGCACGGTCAATAAGAGCCTCAGCTGCAAGGGTGTCTTTCTTCTGTAACTGGACTTGCGCCTTGAGGTTGTAGCCGTCGGCGTATCGAGACCATTTCTTGATGATGATGTTAGCTACGCTGTCGGCACGGTCGAGGCTGTCAAGCTCCATGTAGCACAGGGTGAGGTTATGCCACAAGGAACGGTTCTCGGTGGACATTTCTGTGGCAATCTTATAGTCGGCTGCTGCTGCATCGAACTGGTCGAGATTGATGTGGGCTAAACCACGTAGCTCATAACTGCTGGGGAAGTAGGGATTGCGGTGAATAGCCTCGGTGCAGTCAAGGATGGTGCCCGAGTAATCGTCAAGATAGAACTTGGCTACGCCTCGGTAGAAGTAGGGTTCATAGAGGTATGGCTTGTAGTTGATGACGATGTTGAAGTAGCTGATGGACAGCACATAGTCATCAAAGGACAGCGCATTGCGAGCAATGTTCATCATGCGGTCGGTGTTGATTTGTGCTTGGCACACGACCATGGTGAACAGCAGCGCAAGGGATGCTATGAGACGATGCACTTTGTCCATCTACTTGCAACTATCAATTACTACTTATCGTTTATCCTCTGTTGGGCTTGCACTTGTAGTGTGCGGAAAACTTGCCTTTGGTCATAGCAATGAGCTTAGACTTAATCAGCTGTTTGCGGAAGGGGGATAGGCGATCGACGAACATCTTACCGTCAAGGTGGTCGTACTCGTGTTGGAATACGCGTGCCTCGTAGCCTTCAATCCAACGCTCTTGTTCCTCACCGTTCTCGTCGATATAGTTGACGAGAATCTTGGCAGGACGCTTCACACTCTCGTTGATGCCAGGGATGGATAGGCAGCCTTCTGACATGGATACTTCCTCGTCGCTCTCCTCGATGATTTCTGGATTGATGAACGCGTGCAGATAACCCTTGTATTGTGGTTCGTCGTCGGAGATAACATCGAGGTCGATGATGAAGAGGCGGATGGGCAAACCTACTTGTGGGGCTGCCAAGCCCACGCCTTCGGAGCGACGGAGGGTTTCAAACATATTGTTGATGAGTTCTTGAAGGTTGGGGTAGGACTCGAAGTCAATTTCCTCGGCAGTCTTGCGGAGTACAGGCTGACCGAATATGTACATGGGTAGTATCATTTTTGTTTACGATTGAATAAGTTTCTGTTTGTGATTGGAGTTACCAATTTCCTTGTCCTATTCTGCTTTGCAGGTAGTCTTCGAGGATGATGGTTGCACTGATTTTATCGACGAGTGCTTTGTCTTGCCGTGCTTTTTTGTGGATGCCGCTTTGAAGCATAACTTGGTGAGCCAACACGGAAGTAAAACGTTCGTCGTAATAGACTATTTCCTTGTTCGGGAAGAGCTTCTTCAATCGGTTGAAGAAAGGCTCGATGCGTTTCATGTTCTTGCTGTTCTCGCCGTTCATCTGAGTGGGTTTGCCCATCACGATGACGGACACGTCTTCTTTCGCCATATAGTCGGTGAGGAACTTCTCCAGTTCTCGTGTCTCGATGGTGGCAAGTCCATTAGCTATCATTTGTAGCGTGTCGGTCACGGCAATGCCTGTGCGTTTCTGTCCGTAATCTATGGCGAGTATTCTTGACATATTCTTGTTGTTCAATTTCCTAATACCATTGGATGGAACTGGAATAGCTGGATTTTTTATCATATTTGAGAGCATCGGTCAGCGTGCTGGCGTTGGCGCGCAGGGAAATGTGGTAGCTGGTGTAGATGCCGAACACGAGTCCGCACGAGATGTTAAAGCAGTGCATGTCGCGCGAGATGTTCACTGTGGTGAGGGATATCTCATGGTTGGTGAAATCCCAACCTGATGCGAAGTTGCAGTTCCAGTTGTTGGAGAGTTTCAGATTGCCAGAGAAGTTCAAATTTTGTGTGAACTTGTAGGGGTAACGCATTGTCTTGATGTTGATGTCTTGGGTTCTGTCTTCTGCCATTGTGATGCCATAGGAAATAGACAAAGCCCATGGCAGGCTGAATTTCATGTAACCGTCTTCATCAAGACCTGTGTCCTCGCTTGACTTTTTCCCTTTGTTTTTTGTGGGAGTGTCGATGTTAGTCTCCAAGTCGTCTGTGTCATTCTCGTTCTCTGATGCAGTGCTGTTCTCTTTTTCTTCGTTTTGATGACCGAAGAGGTTGCGAATCTGCTTTCGGAGGAGTCTGAACGTCTGGTTGTTGAAGGTGTAGGAGATATTCTTAGACATGCCTTGGAAGCGTCCCCAACGTCCATAGGACCATTCTGTTCGGTCGCCCACCACAACGTTGCCTTTATCGTCAAACTCATAGGCATAGGTTTGGAAGACGGCATTCATGTTGAATGTTGTCTTGCCCCATTTCAGACGAACGCGGGTGGACAGGTTTGACCAAGGCTGCCGTTTGGCTGCCATGTTATAGGAGAGTGAAGCACCGAGTTCGTCGATGATGCTAACTTTCTTGAGACTATCTTCCTTGTTGCGAATCTTTGCTTCAATGTTGTTGGATATGTCCATGCTGATGGAACCTGTCTTGCCCGATGAGGGCTGTCCATAGAGCGAACCTGCATAAGGAGAATAAGAAACGAGAGAGACGTTTCCTTCTTCATCTGTCTTTGTATAGGTTTTCCAATATCCCCACTTGGCATCGCCAAAGTCAGGAGCATAGCTGTAACTGACTGATGGTGTGAACACGTGGCGCACCATAGCAAGCTTCCGACCAAACACCTTGGGATTAGGTTTGTACATACCATAGAGTTTTGTGTTGGCAGAGAGGGAGAGATTGTAGTCAAACACACGGTTGAAACCATAGATGGTATCGCGCATGACCGCTTGCTGTTCTGTGTTCCACGACTGGATAATTTTGTTAGTGTACCAACGTTCGGTATAGTTGAGCGACGGTGTGACGTTGATGTATTTCAGCAGATTGAATGATGCAGAGACTGGAATCGTATGCTTCATGCCGTTACGCCAATCCTTGGTCAACGAGGAGTGCATCAGCTTGTCCTCTTTGGTCGTGATGGAGTTGGAGAGATTACCCGTGTAGTTCATGCTGATTTTCTCATACCATCGTTCTTTGCCTGCCGCATGCTTCCTTTTGAATGGATAGAAGCGCGACAAAGAGAGGGAAAGGGAAGGCATCGTGAGTGCAATGGTAGAGTCTCGCATGTTTTGTGCGATATTGAACGAACTGGACATTGAGAGTCCTATCTTGGGGAATGTGTGCGAATAGCTGACCGATGAGGTGCGTGTACTTTGCGAATAAGCCGTAGGGTTGTAGAGCGACGTGAGGTTATTGCGTTCATACGATTGTGTCGCAAAATTCACACTGGCAGAGAANGNGCTGTTGGGAGAAGCCTTGGGGTCAGTGNGGTGACNCCACTGTACCTTNAAGTTCTTGGTTACAGAGTAGTCGGGCAGATTCNNCTCGCCCTCTTTTGTTACTTGATAATTAAAGTAAAAGTTGCCGCTGTACTTGTAGCGACGCTTGTAAGTGGTCTGCGCACCAAGACCCCACGAGCCTTTTGTAAAGATTTCGCCCGTGAGTTTCAAGTCCATGTAATCGTTGATAGCAAAGTAGTAGCCGCCATCACGCAGATAGAAGCCACGAGTAGATTCGTCACCATAGGTCGGCATGATGAAGCCACTGGCGTAGTTGCTGCTGGTGATTGGGAAGAAAGCGAATGGGATGGCGNACGGAAGAGGAACATCTTCCACCACAAGCCACGACGGGCCAGCAAACACATTCTTGCCAGGACGCACTTTGCCTCTTGACATACGTATGTAGAAATGGGGGTGGGGGGCATCGCAAGTAGTGTATTGACCGCCACGCATGTAATAAGCACCATCATCCCCCTTTTTAGCCTCTTCTGCGGTGAGGAAGCCGTCTTGTTGAGCTGTATAGATATTGGTGATGTAACCTTTCTTTGTCTTGAAGTTATACGCCATTTCTTCCATTTGGTACTCCTCCCCTCCGTCTTTGAAAACTGGTTCGCCAAACTTCTTACCTACCGAGTCGAGTGCGCCGACAGCATAGACAATAGAGCTGTCCATATTCATCTTGATGTTCTCCGACTTGAGGTCAATCTGCTGATACTTCACGTTGGCATCACCATAGAGAAAGGCGTTTTTCGTGCCCATAAAGAAGGTCATGGAATCTTTGGCTTCATAGACGACAGGAGCATCCAATGCGCTTTTCTTTTGTGCTTTTTGGATTGAGTCTTCAACGGCGGCAATGGAGTCGTTCCATTGGGTTGCGCCTTTTTGAGGGGCTGGCGCAATCCCGTGCTCACGGTCGAACTGCGCCTTGATGGAATCGAAGTTTATGAGAAGCGAGTCCGATTCCGACTTCGGATGTCGGGTAGTGTCAACATCATTATGGCCGACAACCATGTATAGTGTGCCGACCAATGGGGTGTTGAAAGCTGTCATAGATAGCACCGTGATGAGTACCAGCAATAACGCAATGAACCTTTGTCTTCTCATAAAACGCGACAAAGGTACGAATAAGTGGGCATATTACAAAGGAAACACCATTGTTTTAACGTGAGTTTGACATAAGAAGTTTGCTGATTGTCAAAAACGAACTCTAAAGGTATAAGTCGTTTTTCTTTACAAAGAATAGGAGATTCCTGCTTGTAAGAATGGGGCAGGCTTTTGATTACAATCGAAATACTTCTTCGTGCCATTTTTCCCATTTACTCGGCATGACATCTTAATAGCGACCCCACCTTGTGCCTCAATGTAGAAGTTCTGTCCCCAACGGCGACGATATTTAACCATTGGTCGGAATGACGTATAGGTGAATCTACATATTTCAGGCAAATACTCATGGTTGGGCTTGAAATAAAAGGCCTTGACATCTATATCTGCACCCACTGACAACAGATTGTTTTTGTTTGGATTATAGTCTAATCCAAACACATTACCATAGAGATTTAAAGCCAATTTCCCATTGAACTTGTGCCGATACATAAAAACGAGGAATGCGGGTATTTTTGAAGTGGTATTTATCATTACCAATGGACCAATTCCCAAGGTGGTATAACGATTGGCTTTCAGCATAATGATACCCATAATCATTCCTGATATACGCTCAAAGCCCCCATCCCCCCATTCTGTATCTGACATGACCATCCCCATAAATGGCTTGCCGAACAATTTTGTTCGTGCAGTTGCTGTTGCGCCTAATTTTGTCATTATATGGATGTCATTTAGACCAAGAGTTTTCGGAGAATAACCGTCGCTTAAGTCGCTTTCGTCAAAATCAACTTTGACCGAATTGTATCTTGTATTGGCTGACACCGTCAGCCATTTGTTTTTGTATGCTTCGTAAGACACCCTTGCTCCGAAGTCATCTCGTACTGCTCCCCAGATATGGTTTGTCTGAATACAAATGTTTGTCTTTACCATCCCATAGCCATCTTCGCCTGTTTTTACATCTGACTGAGTCTGAGCAAAACTTGCAAGTGAAAACAGATACATTGTCGTGGCTATAACTCTTTTGGGCATATTGTAATAACGATTCCTTTCACTTTTTATTGTATTTCCATTAAAAACAGGTATTATGGTCAACGTATAATTTCCCTGCCAATAATGTGGTATGTACATCTGTTACAAATGTAAATTACCCGAAGATTTTAGACCATCTGACGAAACGCATGACTCCTTCTTCGCCAAACTTTGAAAGCGAATGAATGGCTTGAACCAACGTCTTTTCTGTGGTGGGTTTGGTTTTGGAAAAGAACTTGTCAGCGTAGCAGATAATCTGTTCCTCGATGGTCTCAGGCATGAGGTCACGGTGAGGTACGGGAAGGTTCTGCCTTTCAATCTCTTGCAATGACAGACCTGCTCCTGTGTGTCGTTCACACACACGAGCATGCTTTGGAAAGCCCTCGGCTCGTAACAATTCAGCTCCGATGGTGCCGTGGCAGATGTATGGTTCGTTACCATAACAATGGATACCTGTTGCATCACACTGAAAGATGCCAATGTCGTGGAGCATGGCTGCTTCTTCCACAAACTGGCGGTCAGCCATCAATTCGGGATGTTGGTCAACGATGGCAAGAGCCATGTCGGCAACCTTTCGGCTGTGTACAAGCAAAGTGTGGCGAAGTTCGTTCTTTTCAGGATAGTATTTGTCAATGATTGCTTGGTAGTTCATAAGTAAAATTCATGGGTCAGAGCGGTGTAACTTGTGGTGCGGTTGTTGTCTGCGTCTTGCAATGTGAGGGTGTCGGTCTCTATCGGGCGAATCATCTTGCCAAATTCGAGCAATGTTCGTTTGAATGGCTTCCGTTCGGTGGAGCGCACATCCAAACGACGCTGTAAATAAAGCTTATGGAGGGCACAAAGACCTATAAACGAGGAAGCCTCACCATAGGGAATGATAACGGAGAACAGACCCTCTTCTGAAAGCAATTTGGATGCGTTCTCGACTAACTTCTCAAAAGGCAGGGACGTGGTGTGGCGTGCTGCATTTCGAGCCTTTTCCTTCCCTAATGTTTCCTCTTTGTAAAATGGTGGGTTTGATACGATTATATCATATCTGTTAGAGTTTGAGTCAATAGCGTTAAAATCCTGTTTCTGAATACGGATTCGATGCTTGAAAGGGGAGGCTTCCACATTCTCCTTTGCCTGTTCGAGAGATGCCTCATCAATGTCTATTCCAACAATGTCTGCGTGTGGGAATCGTTGTGCCAACATCAGGGCAATCAGCCCCGTTCCTGTACCTATGTCAAGAATCGTAACATGCTCCCTTTGAGCTTCTCTCCTGTTTGCCCATGCTCCCAATAACACGCCATCCGTCCCGACCTTCATGGCAGAACGGTCGTGACGGATGGTGAATTGCTTGAAACGAAAGTCGGGGGTGGGCATCAGAAGCAGAAGTAGTTTTTGGCATTGTTGTAGGCAATGTCCTCAATCATCTGATTGACACGCTTCTCCTCATAGCCGACGTATGGCACTTCGCCATTCTCGATGTCTGTAGCGACAAGGTTGCAGAGAATGCGACGGAAGTATTCGTGGCGAGGGTAGGAGAGGAATGAGCGCGAGTCGGTCAGCATACCCACAAAGCGGCTCAGCAGTCCCAGCAACGAAAGCGCATTCATTTGCTTGGTCATGCCGTCCTTTTGGTCGAGGAACCACCAGCCTGAGCCCCACTGAATCTTGCCAGGGCAAGAACCGTCTTGGAAATTGCCCAACATGGTGGCAAGCACCTCGTTGGCACAAGGATTCAGGTTGTAGAGAATGGTCTTAGCCAGTTTCCCTTCGGCATTTAAGCGGTCGAGGAACTTAGAGCACTTCTTGGCAGTGTTAAATTCACCGATAGAATCAAAGCCTGTGTCGGGACCCAGCTGCTTGAACATCTTTGAGTTGTTGTCCCGGATAGCGCCATAGTGGAACTGTTGTGCCCATCCTGCTTCTGCATCCTGCACGGCAAAGATGTACATCATGGCACTCTTGAACTTCAGAATCTCCTCTTGGGTCAAAGCCTTGCCGCTATACACCTTGTCGAAAATCGTTTTAATCTCAGCATCCGTGTAGTCCTCGGCATAGAACTCCTCAATGCCGTGGTCGCTCAGTTTGCAACCCATTGAGGCAAAGAAATCGTGGCGACACTGGATGGCATCAATGTAATCGTTGAAGTTGTTGATGCTCTTGCCGCTCACC
The DNA here is from genome assembly GCA_009177185.1 of Bacteroidales bacterium. Lineage (GTDB taxonomy): Bacteria > Bacteroidota > Bacteroidia > Bacteroidales > Bacteroidaceae > Minthosoma. The sequence goes on along the minus strand of WFMB01000031.1, from coordinate 12,407 downwards.
TCGGAAAGCTTATCCACGTATGCTTTGAAGTTCTTGGGCACTTCCACAGCCATTGCCTTGTCAGGACGCCATGCAGGCAACATTTTCGTTTCCATGGTTGGGTCAGCAGCCACTTTCTTGTGCCATTCAAGCGAATCCACAGGGTCGTCGGTCGTGCATACCGTTTCTACGTTGTAGTGTTTCATCAGTCCCCGTGGCGTGAACTTCGGGTCGTTCTTGATTTGTTCGTTGCACTCGTCGAAAATCTCGCGTGCATTCTCTGGATTCAGGGTTTTGTTGATGCCAAATGCAGTCCTCAACTCCAGATGCGTCCAATGGTACAATGGATTGCGGAACGTGTAAGGCACTGTCTCCGCCCACTTCTCAAACTTCTCCCAGTCGGATGTGTCTTTGCCTGTGCAGAAACGCTCGGCAACACCATTGGAGCGCATGGCTCTCCATTTGTAGTGGTCACCACCCAGCCAAATCTGTGTGATGGATTCAAAGCGTTTGTTCTCCGCCACCATCTGTGGCACCAAGTGGCAGTGGTAGTCGATAATAGGCATCTTTGCCGCATGTTCGTGATACAACTTCTGTGCAGTTTCGCTTTGCAGCAGGAAGTTTTCGTCCATGAAAGGTTTCATATTGATTGATTTTTAGCGTTATGTTACATGTTGACAAAGGTAGTGTTTTTCCCCGAATGCTCCAAATCCTGTTCTTGCTTTTTTCGGGAAAGGACGGCAATTCCGCTGCTTGTTGTTGGAGAATCTTACATTTCNTGGNTGATTATGATGTGGTTATTGNCGTTTTCGTTACCTTTGCATNGCAAATACATGATANAATCACTCAAAAAGAAAGGNAAAATAGATGGATGAGCAANANAGACAGATGGTGGAGGAGCGAGAAGAATTGTTGCTGACGGTGAAGAAGCTGCAGACACTGGTGGCTGACGTGTTGAACCCAGAAGACTTCCACAAAATCAAGGAGATTCTGTTGCGTACAGTGGAATCGGGCTGTTTGAGCCGAGACAAGTTTGGCTTGGAGCCAGTCCTCTTCGACCTTCAAACTGCCATCATTATAGCCGAAGAGATTGGGTTGAACCGCGCGTCGATTGTGAGCATCTTGCTGCATGACTGCGTGGCAGTCGGTGTGGTGGATGAGGCTTATGTGCGCCATGAGTTTGGTGACGATGTGGCTCACATCATTCATGGCATCTTGCGTGTGAACGAGTTGTACGCAAAGAATCCTTCGATAGAGACGGAGAACTTCCGCGATTTGTTGCTGTCGTTTGCCGAGGACATGCGCGTTATCTTCATCATCATTGCCGACCGTGTGAACCTGATGCGGCAGATAAAGGACCGGGGAGAAATAGAGGAGCGCACCCGTGTGGCAACCGAGGCGGCGCATCTGTACGCTCCGTTGGCGCACAAGCTTGGCTTGTATCTGATAAAGAGAGAGTTGGAAGACTTGTCGCTGAAGTATTTGGAGCCTGACATCTATTATATGATTAAGGACAAGCTGAACGCCACGCGTGCAGCTCGTGACCTTTACATTGCCAACTTCATCGAACCTATCGAAGAGAAGCTGAAAGCTGCGGGGTTGAAGTTCCACATCAAGGGACGCACCAAGTCCATACACTCCATCTGGCAGAAGATGAAGAAGCAGAAGTGCAAATTTGAGGGAATCTATGATCTGTTTGCCATTCGTGTCATTCTTGATTCGACACCCGAACGGGAGAAGCAGGACTGTTGGCAGGTGTTCAGCATTGTGACCGACATGTATCGCCCTAACCCCAAGCGTTTAAGGGACTGGCTGTCGGTGCCGNNATCCNATGGATATGNGTCGTTGCACATCACGGTGNTGGGACCCGACGGTAAATGGGTGGAGATACAGATTCGCACGGAGCGGATGGATGAGATTGCAGAGCGTGGTTTGGCGGCTCACTGGCGATACAAGGGTGTGAAAGACAGCGGCAGCAAGTTGGAGGATTGGTTGAAGGACATTCGCTCGGCATTGGAAAACCATGCGGACAGCGACGAGCAGTTGGTGGACCGCTTCAAGGTTGACCTCTACAGCGACGAGGTGTTTGTGTTCACGCCTAAGGGCGACCTCTTCAAATTGCCGAAGGGGGCGACGGTGCTTGACTTTGCCTTTCAGATTCACACCACCGTGGGCTGTCGATGCACTGGCGGAAAGGTGAATGGCAAGAACGTACACATCCGCACAAAGTTGCAGAGTGGCGACCAAGTGGAGATTCTCACTTCGTCGAAGCAACTGCCGAAGCGCGACTGGCTGAACATTGCCGTCACACCCAAGGCGCGTGCCAAGATTAGGCAGTCGCTTACGGAACAGGAGATGCAGGTATCGACTTTGGCAAAGGAGGCCTTGGAGCNCAAGTTCAAGANNNAGAAGATTGANCTTGACGANTCTACCATNATGCNTCTGCTCANGNGNATGNGGTACAAGCNCGNCACCGAGTTCTACANGGCCATTGCCGAAAATGTGCTCGATGTCAACACTGTGATTGAGCAATATGTGGCCTTACAGGAGCGCGACTCCAACCCTAACGCTTTCTCCACCGAACAGCGCAGTGCCGATGGCTATGTGGCGAACGTGCAGGACGAACGCACGCAGTCGGGAGCTGATGTGCTGGTGCTTGACAACAACCTGAAAGGCGTGGAATACAGCCTTGCCAAATGCTGCAACCCCATTTATGGCGATGATGTGTTTGGCTTTGTCACCGTGAACCGTGGCATCAAGGTGCATCGCACCGACTGCCCTAATGCCGCCCTTCTGAAAGACCGCATGAGCTATCGTGTGCTTCGAGCACGCTGGGCAGGCAAAGGCTCCAAGCAGTATCCTGTCACGCTGCGTGTGGTGGGACACGACGACATCGGCATNGTCAACAATATCACCTCCATCATCAACAANGANAAGAACGTNATGTTGCGTGGCATCAGCATTCGGTCGTCCGAGGACGGACTCTTCGCAGGCACACTCACCGTGATGATTGACGACCAGCAGCAGCTCACCCAGCTCATCAAGAAAATCACCATTGTCAAGGGAGTTAAAAACGTCGAACGATGATTAACCCGTGCATTGGGTTGGCTTCAAAGACCATAAACAACTGAACACCATGCGTGTAGCTCTATNGTTAGTGGGAAAAACGNTGAACAAGNATTTTGTCGATTTGATTGACGACTATGCATCGCGCGTGAAACACTACATCAGTTTCGACATCATCACCATTCCCGAGTTGAAGAACACCAAGAACCTTTCTGCCGAGCAGCAGAAGCAGCAGGAGGGCGAGCTGATATTGAAGCAGTTTCAAGCTGGCGACCACGTTGTGTTGCTTGATGAGCACGGCAAGGAGTTGCGCAGCATCGAGTTCTCCAAATACATGGAACAGAAGATGCAGACGGTCAGCCGACGGCTCGTCTTTATCATCGGTGGTCCCTACGGCTTCTCTCCCGACGTGTATGCCAAGGCAAATGAGCAGCTTTCTCTCTCGAAGATGACCTTTTCCCACCAGATGATTCGTCTCATCTTTGTGGAGCAGTTCTATCGGGCTATGACTATTATGCGTGGCGAACCATATCATCACGAATAGACTCGAAGCCCTCCATCCTCATCCCCTCCCTTCTTACTTCTCACCCCTAAAACTCACTTCCAAAATCGATGTCCCCGACTCCGATTGGTCGGAGTCGGGGACATCGGTCAGTCGGAGTCGAGGACTCCGATTTAGAGGCTGTATGTCCCCAAAGAATCGTTTCAAGGTGTATATGAAGTAAAGGTCTCCGCTTCATCATCCACCATACAATAACAGACAGGCCCCGTTCTTCATGAAAGAACGGGGCCTGTCTGTTATCTTTCCTCTTATTCTCTGACGACTGCCAATATCGAACAGAGGGATGTATTTTGTTCACAACGAACCTTTATGCGGAGTTTTATGAATTCACATGGGGTGGTGGCGGATGTTAGTTTTTGATGAGTTGCATGACAGCCCAATTGTCTTTTGAGAATGTGTGTGTGACGCTGAGGCCGTTTGCTATCGCTACGCGTTGCATATCAGGCACATCTTCGGTAAAGAAGCCTGAGATGAAAAGCGTGCCCTGTGTAGCGAGGTGTCGCACATAGGTAGGCATGTCAGCTGTGAGGATGTTCTTGTGGATGTTGGCGACAATGGTATGAAATGTTCCATCGATGGAAGAGGCATCGCCTAATCGCACGTGTACATTATTTATATTGTTGAGCGACACGTTTTCTTGGGCGTTTTCCACGCTGAAAGGGTCGATGTCAATGGCCACCNCTTCTNGCGCTCCTCGTTTTNCCATAGCGATGGCGAGAACACCTGTGCCTGTACNCATGTCGAGCACGCGCTGGAGGGTGAAATCTTGCTTGAATAGGAGGGACGTGATTTGGTAGGTGGTGGCATGAGNACCTGACCCGAAAGCCATGCGTGGATTGAGCCGTATGCCAAACTCTCGTTCAAGAATGGGGTCGAAACTGTTTTGTTCCCATTCTGCGTTCCAGTCCTTGTTCTCCAATGTGTGGAGTGTGTAAGAGAAGGATACATCAGGCAGCACAATCTCTGCCAATGTTGCTTCAAACAGATTTTCGTNNAAAAGGTTCTGGGGGATATAGGCTTTGATGCCTGTATCTGTCATTTCAAATGAGTCAAAGCCGATGCCGTTCAACATGGCGGAAAGCACATCGCAGGCTATGTCTGAATTGGGGGAGACGGTAATGTCGGTATAGAGGTATTGCATGGGAGGAAAGAGGGTTAAGGTTTTCTCTTGGACTGGAATCACTCCGATTCTTTGATGGTCATGTCCATCAAGTCTTGGTAGTTGCCTTTGAACACGTTGATATCTACGTTTCCTTTGATGCCATCTACCTTTCCTACGTCGGTGTGTTGCCAGAAAGCCCATTCGCCTTTGTATGCGAGCGAATCGATGTAGTAGTGGGCTATCCAGTAGGGGAATCTGTCAAATTCGGGTGTGTTCAAATAGGATGTGCGGAATTTGTAACCTGTATAGAGAATAGGGGTGATGCCATAATGTTCCTCTACAATCTTCATCCAACTGAGCACTTCTCGTTGTAGTTGTGCCGTGGTGCAGTGCCCCGTTTCTTCCACGTCAAGCACAGGGGGAAGGTCGTTTTCTTCCAATTGTACCATCTTGCAGAAGTATTTTGCTTGTGCTTTGCCTGAGGTGGAAGGGCTGAAATAGTGGTAGGCTCCGCGCACGATGTCGTTCTTGCGGGCGTTATGGAAATTCTGGTTGAAGTTCTCGTCCCAGATGTTGGTGCCTTCAGTGGCTTTCACAAAGATGAACGAGACAGGAGCACCTTGTATTTGGGCGTTGCGCAACTTGTTCCAATCGATTTCACCTTGATAGTGGGATATGTCTAATCCCCTGACTGTTCCTTTAGGGTAGGTTACTTGGCTGAAAATGGCTTTCCAACGAAAAGAGTAGGGACCCACGAAGGTCTTGTAGAAGAAGGTGATATAGATGACAACAATAAAAGCCAGTGCTGCCCATANANCATAAGAAGGCACACGGCGAAGTGGGTTNCGTCGTNTGCCTTTCTTTGACTTGGTAGATTTGCGCTTAGTCGTTGTTCGTTTTTTCGCGGTCATCTAACAATTTCGTAATGATTATTTGGCTTGTTCCAGTTGAAGGGTCTTCGTTGTCTGGTCGCAAACTTCTGATGGTCCCCAGTACTGGATTGGACCAGGATAAACGTAAGCTGTCTCCTTTGCCCACTCTGCACGATGTGCGGCAAAGTACTTGAATGGAGCGCCGTCAAGTTCAACGAGTGCCTTGCGAATCACTGGCTTCATCTTGCCGTTGCGCTTTTCAAGGTTCATCATCATGGTGATTGGCACACCGCCTGCAATCCATTCTGCGGCAGGAGCGGTCGTGTTCTTGATGACAGACATGTAACCTGTCTTACCGTTGGCAATGAGGCGAGATGCGTTGTAGCCCAGTGAGTAGCAGTAGTCTGCATCGTAGTTAGATGGGGCAGCGCAACGGCCTTCGTAGCCGAAGAAGTGATGCTGAGTGCCAAACTTGCCAGTGAACTTGCCTTGATGCTTCCAAATGGCAAGCTTGTCAGCCACCATACGGGAAAGCAGTTTCTCTGTCTCGATGAGCGATACTTGTACGTTGCCGTGAGGGTCGCGGTCGAGGGCTAACTGTGCTGCCACGTCTGCTGGAAGCGACTTGAACACAGCCAGATTGTCCGTAGAGAGGTGACCACGTACAAATGACAGCTGTTCGTTGGCACTGGTGATGTTCTGTGCTTCTGGCAAAGCGAGAATATCGTTAAGCTCAGCGATGAGTTTCTTGATGGCAGGGATAAATTCGATGATACCCTCTGGAATGAGCACAGTACCAAAGTTGTTACCTGCGGCAGCGCGTGTAGCTACAGTCTCTGCGATGTATGTTACCACATCGTCAAGCGACATTGCCTTTGCTTCTACTTCCTCAGATATGAGACAGATGTTAGGCTGGCATTGGAGAGCGCACTCCAATGCGATGTGAGAAGCGGAACGACCCATCAGTTTGATGAAGTGCCAATACTTACGAGCTGAGTTGCAGTCACGCTGGATGTTGCCAATCAACTCAGAGTAAGTCTTACAAGCAGTGTCGAAACCGAAGGATGTTTCAATCTGTTCATTCTTCAAGTCGCCGTCGATGGTCTTAGGACAGCCAATCACCTGAACGCCATATTTCTTGGCTGCATAGTACTCTGCGAGCACACATGCGTTGGTGTTAGAGTCGTCACCGCCAATAATGACGAGTGCTTTGATACCGAGTTCGCGAAGAATCTCAATACCTTTTTCAAACTGTTCTTCTTCTTCCAGCTTGGTACGACCAGAACCAATGATGTCAAAACCGCCAGTGTTACGGTACTGATTCATCAATTCAGGAGTAATCTCCATATAGTTGTGGTCAACAAGACCACCAGGACCGAGGATGAAACCATAAAGTTTGTTAGCAGGATTGAGGGATTTCACACCGTCGAAAAGACCAGAAATCACATTGTGACCACCAGGAGCCTGACCGCCAGAAAGGATGATACCCACATTGAAAGGGGGCAACTCCACGGGTGCGCCTGATTCGAATGTGATGACAGGCATGCCATACGTGTTAGGGAAGAGTTCCTTAATCTCAGCCTGATTGCCTACCGACTGAGTTGCAGCACCTTCCACTGCTTTTACAGAACCTTGGAGAGCTTTGGGAAGCTTTGGCTGGTAAGCAGCACGAGCTTTCTGAAGATTGGAAATAACCATAGATTTTTATATATTATATGTATAAATAGAATTCAATTATTTTGTCATAGACTGACGAGCCGCCTCAATGTATGATAGTGCTTCTTTACACTTATCGGTCACATACTGCCAGTCACCAGCCTTTACTTTATCGCTTGGGAAAAGCTTAGAGCCCATGCCTACACAGAATACACCAGCCTTAAACCATGCAGTGAGATTCTCCTCTGTAGGAGCAACACCACCTGTCACCATGATTTTCGACCAAGGCATTGGGGCTTTGAGGTTTTTCACCATCGCAGGACCATATACATCCCCAGGGAAGAGTTTGGTAAGGTCACAANCCAACTCCTGTGCAGCACCAACNTCACTGACAGAACCGCANCCAGGGCAGTAGGGGACAAGGCGACGATTGCATACNGGAGCAATTTCAGGGTTGAAAAGAGGACCTACAATGAAGCAAGCCCCCAACTGGATGTATAGAGCTGCTGTAGGAGCGTCAACAACAGAACCAACGCCCAAAGCCAACTCTGGGCACTCCACTGCGGCAAATTTTACACATTCAGCAAATACCTCATGGGCAAAATCTCCACGATTTGTAAACTCAAAGGCGCGAACGCCTCCATCATAGCAAGCCTTGATGACTTTCTTTGCCACGTCTGCGTTTGGGTGGTAANNCACAGGTACCATANCTGTCATACCAATCTTTGCNATAACGGCAAGTTTNNCGAATTTAGCCATAATCTTGTTTGACTTTTTTCATCGTTGTACACGACCGTTTGCGTTACCGCCAGCCAATGCTTCGACTTCTTCAATGGATACATGATTAAAATCTCCAGGAATGGTGTGCTTCAAAGCGGATGCCGCCACGGCAAACTCTAAAGCCTCGCCTTGTGTAGGCTTTGTCAACAGACCGTGAATTAGACCACCAGAGAAAGAATCACCACCACCCACACGGTCAATGATAGGNTTGATNTCATAGCGTTTGCTTTGATAAAACTCCTTGCCATCGTAAATGAGTGCTTTCCATCCATTNTGGGTGNCAGAGAGGCTTTCGCGCAGTGTGGAAACCACATATTTGAATCCAAACTCCTTTGCCATAGCCGTGAAGATGCCCTCAGATCCAGTAGCATCAGTCACGCCTGCTTCCACATCAGCATCGGGTTTGAAACCCAAACAGAGTTCTGCATCTTCTTCGTTGCCGATACATACATCAACATATTGCATCAGTGGGCGCATTATGGAGATTGCCTTTTCGCTTGTCCATAGTTTCTTGCGAAAGTTGAGGTCGCATGAAATCGTTACGCCATGCTTCTTCGCTATGATACATGCTTGCTTCAAACATTCGGCTGAAGCGTCGCTGATAGCAGGGGTAATGCCTGACCAATGGAACCAGTCTGCATCTTCAAATATCTTGTCAAAGTCAAAATCTTCAGGTTTTGCTTCTGCAATGGAAGAGTTGGCACGGTCATAGATGACTTTTGATGGACGCATGCTGGCACCTGTCTCTGCATAATAGAGCCCCACGCGGTCGCCGCCTCGGGCAATGAAATCTGTATTAACACCAAACTTGCGCAGTGCATTCACTGCAATCTGCCCAATCTCGTGTTTGGGGAGTTTGCTTACAAATACACTCTCATGCCCGTAATTGGCAAGGCTGATGCCAACATTTGCCTCGCCACCGCCAGGAATGATGTTGAATTTCTCTGCCTGCACGAAACGGTAGTTGCCTTCAGGTGAAAGGCGAAGCATGATTTCGCCCATTGTAACAATTTTAGCCATATTAGTTAATTTGTTGTTGTATGGATATATCTCAATAAATAATGTGCAAATATAGTTTTTTTTTGCGAGAGCAGGTATTGAATGTGAGTAAAAAGTCGTAGTCCCGTTAAATTTTACCACTTTTTAGATTTCGTTTATGTGGAAAATGTTAATTTTGCATTGATTTTCGTTGTGATGCGGAAAATAGCAGTGTTGTTCGATGGTAGCAAACTCATACGTATATATTCATAAGTTTTAAGAGCTCAAAAAGTATTGTTAAGGTAAATTCAAAATGGAAACAACTTCCAAAGTCCGTATTAAGGATATTGCGGAGAGAGCAGGGGTGTCTGTTGGTACTGTTGACAGAATCATACATGGGCGTGGGAATGTATCGCCTATCAGTCTCGAAAGAGTACAAAAGGTACTGGACGAAATCAATTTTATTCCCAATCATTATGCTTCAGCGTTGGCGGCACACAGCGTTCACCAGTTCGCCGCCATTCTGCCAATGCATGAAGTCGATAGTTATTGGGCGCGTGTGGAGAAAGGCTTGGCAGATGGAGTTCGCCGTTGCAATGATTTCAAAATATCTTTCAAGATTTTTCGTTATGATCCATTCAATATGGAATCCTTTAAGCTGGAGTGTCAGAGCCTGCTTGAGTTCAACCCTGACACCGTGATTATTGCCCCTATCTTTAATTATAACATAATGGCTCATTTCACGGCTCAGCTCGACGAGCGTGGCATTCCTTATGCGCTTCTTGATTCGAATTGGCCCGAATTTAACCATCGTGTTTTCTATGGACAGGACTCTTTGCAAAGTGGGGCGTTTTCAGGACGTATCATGTCGTTAGCTACTGATGCGGATACAAAAAAAATAGCCTTGTTCAAAGTGTTGGGTGAGGGGCGTGTGGCGAGTCTTCAGCAAATGAACCGTGAGGTGGGATTCCGTAAATACATGGAGGANCATTGTNCTCTGATTGAGATTGTCGNTGTGAANCTTTATGCTTATGNCAAGNAGGGAATNCANGACATTNTGCNTGATTTTTTCACAGAGAATCCTGATGTCCGTCATGCTTTGTCCTTCAACTCTTCTGTTCATATCATCGCAAACTTCCTGCGCGAGCAGATGCCAGAGCGTCCTCATGTCACGTTGTTAGGTTATGAGGCGGTTAGTGCGAATGTGGAGTGCATAAAAAATGGTTCAGTTGATTTTCTCATTGCGCAGCATCCACAGTCGCAAGGCTTGGATTGCTTCCGCTCCATGTTCAATCTTTGTGTGCTCAAGATGAAGTTGCCACGTGATCACTATATGGCTATAGAGCTGCTTACCAAAGAGAACATTGATTTCTATAAAGACTAACTAACAGGGCAAAAAAGAAGAGGAAGGTTAATCTTCCTCTTCATCTATTTCGTCAATAGCATCTATGACTTCTATGTCCTCGATGTGTAGCGTATTCTCGTCTGGTTCTTCATCGTCCATGTCCTCCTCTTCTTTTTCACCATCAAGTTTTTTCAACTCCTCCTCGTCCATGTCCTCCTCTTCTTCCTCTACCCCCAATTCCAAATCGTCATCAATGTCCTTGCGGTGCTTCTTTCTTCCATCTTCATCGTCATCTATTATACTATAATCTGTGTGTACTTTTTCCACGCGTGGTTTCGGTTTCATGAAAACACCTTCAATCCATGTACCACGTTCAATCTCCAGCACCTCATAACCATCCTCTTTGCGTTTTTCAATGATACCGCCTTCTTTGCGNATTNTNTTGACAGGCATAATNGTGCNGTNAANAAAAAATGCAGACTCAATAATGTCTTGAATAGCTAAAGGCAGTCCTTTCCATCCAGTGCCCATGTTGTTGCTGATAAGTTCCAGTACCTCCCATGCTTCCAAATGAAGGATGTTTTCCATTGTCAAGTCTGTGACCTTCTTGATTGGGTGTTTACGGATAGCAATCGCATTGTTGCCGTTTTCATCAGGAGTGGAGAAAATTTCGTATTTTGCATTTTCCAGTTGGCTCATTCGGTTGGACTCTTCTCTTTTAAGATATTGAATGTCAAACACCACCCGAATGATGTTCATGTAATGTTTTTCGTTCTCAGCAAACTCTTCACGCTTTTTCTTTGCGTCGATAATCATTTGGCTGAGTTCGCTTGGTGTGATGGTCCAAACGTTGCTTTTGTTCAAATCGTCAAGCGACAGTTTTACCCTTTGTTTCATGTTATATAATAATCTGTGATTGAATGCTTGATAAAATCGGGCACAAAGGTACGACTTTTAATTGATAATTGGTTGTTGTTGTTTGACAATTTGCCATTTAGTGCATTTTTTTATAAAAATGGTTATTGTTAAATAAAATTGTCCGCAGCCAGTCATGAATTGTCAATTATAATCTCTATCTTTGCCGTCCATTACGATAGAATCACATAGATTATGAGAGAATTAGCACTGAAGTATGGCTGCAATCCCAATCAGAAGCCATCACGCGTCTATATGGAGGAGGGCGAACTCCCTATTGAGGTACTTAATGGTCGCCCCGGTTACATCAATCTACTTGATGCTTTCAACAGCTGGCAGTTGGTCAAGGAATTGAAAGCTGCTACAGGCATGCCATCTGCGGCCTCATTCAAGCATGTTAGTCCTGCTGGTGCAGCTGTGGGTGCTCCGCTCAGCGACACCTTGAAGAAGATTTATTTTGTGGAAGATGTAAAGATTCCGCTCACGCCCATTGCTACAGCTTACGCACGTGCTCGTGGTGCTGACCGCATGTCTTCTTTTGGCGATTTCATCGCACTTTCTGATACATGCGATGAGGCTACCGCCACGCTTATCAAGCGTGAAGTGAGTGATGGTATCATCGCTCCCGATTACACACCTGAGGCTTTGGAGATTTTGAAGGCTAAGCGCAACGGCACATATTGTGTCATCAAAATTGATCCGAACTACACACCGGCACCTATTGAGTGCAAGCAGGTGTTTGGCATCACCTTCGAGCAGGGACGTAACGAAATAGACCTGACAGGTGATAACCTCTTTGAGAATATCCCAACAGACAATAAAGACATCCCTACTGATGCTAAGCGTGACCTCAAGATTGCGCTCATCACCCTCAAATATACGCAGTCAAACTCTGTTTGCTACGTGAAAGACGGACAGGCAATAGGTATCGGTGCTGGTCAGCAGAGCCGTATTCACTGTACTCGTCTGGCTGGCAACAAGGCTGACATTTGGTGGCTCCATTATCACTTTGCCGTTAAGGTTACGTGCCGCACGTCCTACGGTCTGTGTCAGCGAACGGTGGGAGCGGAGGAACCCTTCTTTATCAGCGTCGAGTATCGCAACAAGCGATACTTCCGGCAGGTCAAGACCTTCACGTAAAAGGTTGACGCC
>WFMB01000091.1 GCA_009177185.1 Bacteroidales bacterium | reverse complement strand
CCCCTGCGGATCGTCGCCACGGTGGGCCGTCGCCCCGCCGTCAAGCTAATCCGACGCGTCCCCATCCCCTGCCTGTTTCATGACCGCGCCATGCGGCGCCACCACTTATCGGGGCTTAATCCTCATTTCCAAGGGCTGTCCCCGGGCGGGGGGCAGGTTGGACACGCGTGACTCACCCATTCGCCGGTCGCCATCAGCGGCAGCAAGCTGCCGCCATGATGCCCCTCGACTTGCATGTGTTAGGCCTGTAGCCAGCGTTCATCCTGAGCCAGGATCAAACTCTTCACTGTAATTAATCATTATTCTTCAGTTCCGAATCTCCCGGCAGGCTTCCTGCTCCATTGTTCGTCTGTTTCTCAATCATGTATCTAGGAATGACTTGGCTAGGCGCATCCACGAGGAAACGCGGCAACGAACGTGCCACAGGACCCCGCGGAAAGCGCGCTGCTGTCTCTTCTTGTGTTCGCAGTCTGTCAAAGAACAACTTCATAAACGCCCCCCTCTCGGAAAGCGAGTGCAAAGGTACGAACTACATGATTCACCACCAAAGAAAACGGGAACTTTTTTCGGAAAAATATAAAAAAGGAAGGAAAACGGACAGAAAAGAGGAGGAAACGGGTGAAAACGGGGCGAAATGGAGGGGGAAGAGGGGAAAAGAGAACGGATTGAGGGAAGGAGGAGGAAGGAGGGATATATATCATAATAATATGGAAAAGTTGAAAAACATGATTAGCAACCACGTAAATGCGCAGGGGGTGGAGGCACGGGGCGAGGAGCCCCCGCTGAAAGGAGGGAAAGACGGGGCAGCAGCCACTCCCCTCCCGCCTGATGAATGACCGAGAAAAACGGTGTCCCCGACATCGGCCGGGCGGAGTCGGGGACTCCGATTGGGGGAGGAGAAGAGGATACGAGAAGGGAGCTGACAGGGAAGGCATGGCGGACCGTTATGCATGAGGATAGAAAAAGAGGTGTTACGCTGAAGCAAGGTGAGAAACAGAGTCGGATAATGACCAAATGAATCGGGAAGTTCTTATTTAGGAGAGGGACAAAAGTTGGTTTTCAGGGTGTTTTTAAGAATTATAAACACTGATTTACGCATTCATTCGGAAGAAAAGGCATATCTTTGCAATCGATTTGTTAGACGTTATTTTTCATTCTATCATATCACGAACAACAGTAATATCCAATTCTGATAAAAACTGAATACAAAAGTTATGACAACATTCCAACGAGCCACACTTTTCCTATATATATTAATAATGTGTAGTGGGGCAACCTTTGCCCAAAAGAAGACTGACACTGCGAAAACGCTGCAGTTGAGAGCTTATGGGTCTATCGTTCACCTTTCACACGGCAGACATATAGAGTGGATGCCTGATGGCGAACACTATGTACAAGTGGAGCAGAATGGCAATGCCAAAGAGGAAATTGTAACCTATTCAGCCAAGGATGAACGTAGAACGGTGCTGATTCCTGCTGAGCAGCTTATGATTGACAAAGCAAGTGGAGAACAGCTTGNTTTGTGGGACTTTTCTTTCAGCGATGACCAAAAGAAAGTGCTGCTGTTTACGAACACGAAGAAGGTATGGCGTTACCACACTCGTGGCGACTACTGGGTGCTTGACCGTAAGAGCGGAGCGTTACACCAGTTGGGCAAGGGTCTGCCCGAAAGCAGTTTGATGTTTGCGAAGTTCTCTCCTGATGCCAACAAGGTGGCATATGTGAGCAAGAATAACATCTATGTGGAGGATTTGAATACCAAGACTTACACTGCTATTACGACAGACGGCAATGACACAATCGTGAATGGCACATTCGACTGGGTGTATGAGGAAGAGTTCGACTGCCGCGACGGCTTCCGATGGAGTGGCGACGGAAAGTATATCGCCTATTGGCAAAGCAACACAAGTGGCACAGGATGGTTTGACATCATCAATAACGTGGANAGCATCTACCCTACCCTCCAGCATTTCCCCTATCCCAAGGCTGGCACAACGAACAGCGCTGTGAAGATTGGCTATGTGAGTGCCGATGGCGGCATGACGATATGGCTGCCTATTCCTGGAGACGAACGTAACAACTANCTGCCNAGGATGGAGTTTGTGCCTGGCACAAACCGCCTGTTCATCCAACAGATGGACCGTCCACAACATACCAACAAGGTGTGGACAGCGACGATTGGGCAGAACGACTTGAAACTCCTCTTTAGGGACAGCGACAAGGCTTGGGTGGAGACGAATGACAATGTGAAGTGGCTGAAAGGCAACAAATTCTTCACATGGACGAGCGAGCGAGACGGATGGAGGCACATCTATCGGGTGAGTGCTGATGGTAAGCTGATGAGCCTCATCACGAAAGGTGATTTCGATGTGATTCAGCAAGTGGGTTTGGACGAAAAGAACGGCTATATATATTTCATCGCCTCGCCCGACAATGCGACACAACGCTATCTGTATCGTGCCAAACTGTTCGGAAACGGACAATGTGAGTTGGTGAGCGATGCCTCTCTGAAAGGACAGCACAGCTACAATATGTCGCCGACCTGCACATGGGCTGTACACACGTTCAGCAATGCCTACACAGTGCCGCAGATAGACATGCAGTTCTTCCCTTCGGGCAAATCGGTAAGGGTAATGGTGGATAACAGCAAGGCACAACAGGAGTTTGACGGACTCGGCATAAACGCCAAAGAGTTTGTGAAGGTGAAATCGGGTGAATGGATGCTTGATGCATGGATGATTAAGCCTTACAATTTCGATGCCAGCAAAAAATATCCTGTTATCATCGACGTGTATGGAGAGCCTGCCAGCGCCACCGTGCAAGATGTGTGGTCAAGCAGCACATGGCACCAGTATCTCGCCAGCCTCGGTTACATCGTTGTGAGCATCGAGAACCGTGGTGCAGCTGCTCCACGCGGACGCAAATGGCGCAAGTGCATCTATGGCGAGGTCGGCACTTTCGCCAGCCAAGACCAAGCCCAAGGCATTCTTGATTTGGCTCACCAATACCCATTCATTGATGCCGAGCGCATCGGAATTACGGGCTGGAGCGGTGGTGGCAGCCAGACACTCAACTGCATGTTCCGCTACCCCGAAGTGTTCAAGACGGGCATTGCCGTTGCTTTTGTGGCCGACCAACGTCTCTACGACACCATCTATCAAGAACGCTACATGAACACGCCACAGAACAACCCAGAAGGCTATGAGAAAGGCTCTCCCATCAGCTATGCAGACGGATTGGAAGGTCATCTGCTTCTGATTCACGGCACAGGCGACGATAACGTACACTACCAGAACTGTGAAATGCTGGTCAACAAACTGATAGAAAAAGGGAAAATCTTCTACCAAGTCTCCTACCCCATGCGTTCCCACAGCATCAACGAAGGAGAAGGAACAACATGGCACCTGCGGAAGACTATGGAAGATTTTTGGCTCAAGCATCTTCCCGCTGGCGGACGATAACCAATGACTCTCAACAGCAAACAAGAAACAAATTATATTTACCTCAAACAACAACTACAATGAAAAAGATTTTCGCTCTAATGACCGTATTGGTCATGATGACAGCCACAGGCTGCGCACAAGACTCAAAACCAGCAACCCAAACGATGACTAAGGAGGAATTAAATGCCACACTTTCTCCATTCTTCGAGAAGATTAACACTGTGCCCGAAAGTGACAATCAAATGCAGGTAATCGCTCAGATGGCTAAAGACTTTGTGAAAGAGAACCCCAATGAGGCTGGTATCTACGTTGTCAGAAACGTGTTGGCAGCCATCATGTCGCCCGAGGAACTCCTCGCCTATGTTAATAACGATGATTTCCTCAAGCAAGACACCATTTTGCCCGATGCCAAGCAAAGTTGGCAGACGCAGTTGGAAACCAGCGAAGGCAAGATGTTCAAAGACTTTGCAGCCGAGTATGAAGGCAAGGTGACCAAACTCTCCGACTATGTAGGCAAAGGCAAATACGTGCTCGTCGATTTCTGGGCAAGCTGGTGCGGTCCTTGCAAAGCTGAGATTCCCAACCTCATCAAGGTGTACAACACGTACAAAGGCGACAAGTTTGAAGTGCTGGGTGTAGCAACATGGGATAAGCCAGAAGACACCAAGAGTGCCATTGAGAAAATGAACATTCCCTACCCACAGATGCTGAATGCGCAGAAAGCTGGTAGCGATGCCTACGGAATCAACGGCATTCCGCAGATTATCCTCTTTGGTCCCGACGGCAAGATTCTGAAGCGCAACCTGCGTGGCGAAGCACTGGAGAAAGCCGTGGCTGAGGCACTGAAGTAACCCCATACCACTTTCCACACAAGCCCAAACAGATGAATCTGTCCAAAGACGAATTGCTGACCTTGGTCAGGAAAGGCGCGCGGAACATGTCATGGCAAGAAAAACTGCGACTTACCGTGTTGTTGAGCCTTCCAGCCATGGTGGCACAAATATCGTCCGTGGCGATGCAGATTATCGACGCAGCGATGCTTGGGCATCTCGGCACCAAAGAGTCGGCAACGGTGGGACTCGTATCCACCACCATCTGGCTCTTTGGTGGTCTTTGTTCAGCCTTTGCTGCAGGATTTTCCGTTCAGGTAGCTCATTGTGTGGGAGCAGAAAACCTGCGGGGAGCACGCAACATCATTCGCCAAGGCATCCTCTCTGGATTGGCATTCAGTCTTCTGCTCACCCTCATCGGTCTTGCCATCGCCCCCTATCTGCCCATCTGGTTGGGAGCAGATGCCGAGATTTGCGCAGAAGCCTCCGAATACTTTAGCATCGTGGCCTTCGCTTTGCCCGTGCTGGAAATCAACCTGCTGGCAGCAGGAAGCCTTCGCTGTAGCGGCAGCATCAAGGTGCCCAGTTTTCTCAATGCCCTAATGTGCGTGCTCGACGTGCTGTTCAACTACCTCTTCATCTTTGTGTTCCACATGGGAACGGCAGGTGCGGCCTATGGCACTTTCGTGGCTTACCTCATCACAATGGGGCTGATGCTCTACTTCATGGTCTCACGCGACCACCAACTGCGCTTCGCGCTCGACACAGAGTTGGCAGGACGCTGGGAACTCTCACGTTACGTCCCCAGCCGCCAGACCCTCAAGAAAGCCTTCACCATAGGCTTCCCCATCAGTCTCGAACGTGGTGTGATGTGTGGTGCGCAGATTGCCATCACAGCCATCATCGCCCCATTGGGTCCCATTGCTATTGCCGCCAACACCNTCGGCATCAACATCGAGAGCCTCTGCTACATGCCCGGCTACGGCATTTCCGAAGCTGCCACCACCCTTGTTGNACAAAGNCTCGGCGCACGACGCAAAGACCTCATGCGCAGTTTCGCTTGGATATCAGTAGGGCTGGGCATGGGCATCATGGCACTGNTGGGTGTACTCATGGNAGNGTTTGCCACAGAAATGATGNAGCTTATCTCNAACGACACCGCCGTCATCAATCTCGNTGCCGAGGTGCTNNNCATCGAAGCCTNGGCAGAACCCATGTTCNCTGCNAGCATCGTGGCTTACGGCGTGTTCGTCGGTTCGGGCAAGACCCTTGTGCCCAGCATCATGAACCTCGGCAGCATCTGGATTGTACGCCTCTCCCTCNCCCTGNTGCTCGCCCCCACGNTGGGGCTGCGNGGCGNATGGATTGCCATGTGCANNGAGCTGTGCTGGCGCGGTGCCGCTTTCCTCATCCGCTTGAAAGGACGAGGATGGAGCAATATCAAAGGTCTCTCATCCCTCTCTGCAACCAGTGAAGAATAAGACAAATTCATAAAAACCGACACCATCTATGACAATCATTAAAGACCAAGAATACGGAGGCGAGCGCCCCCTTTACGCCTCCCACGACTTGCGCTTGGAAAACGTCACCATCCATGTAGGTGAGTCCTCCATCAAAGAGTGCAGCAACATCGAGGCAGAAGACTGCCGTTTCGAGGGGAAATACGTCTTTTGGGAANCCGATGGTTTCCGTGTGAACAATTGCTACTTTGCTGAGAGCGCACGCAGCAGCCTGTGGTATTCTAAGAATTGCCGCATGACCAACTGCAAGGTGGATGCACCCAAACTCTTCCGTCGTATGGACGGCATTTATGTGGAAAACACCAACTTCCCCAACGGCGAGCAATACCTTTGGGATTGCAAGAACATTGAGCTGAAGAACGTGCGCATCGACCAATGCGACTACGCCTTCATGCACTCAGAGAACATCCGCATTGAGAATTACCACCAAGAAGGCAACTACGCCTTCCAGTATGCAAAAAATGTGGAGATACACCATGCTGTCATCAACTCCAAAGACTCCTTTTGGGAGGCAGAGAACGTGACCATTTACGACTCTGAAATCAACGGCGAGTATTTGGCATGGTACGGCAAGAACATCCGTCTTGTGCGCTGCCACCTCACGGGCGAGCAACTGCTCTGCTATGTAGATGGGCTGACGATAGAAGACTGCACTTTCGGTGAAGACGCCAATCTCCTCTTTGAGTATTCCACCGTGAACGGCAACATCAAGGGCAACGTGCACAGCATCAAGAACCCGACAAGCGGCACAGTCGTGGTGGAAGGCAAGGTGGGCGAACTCATTTGGGACAAGAACCAAAAAGCACCTGCCGACGCAAAGGTCATTGTGAAAAACCTATAAGTCCCAACAAAAACCATCAGACAGACTCATGACTTACGACTACGACTTTGACAAGCCCATTGACAGAAGAAACACAAACTGCGTGAAATGGGATAAGTTCACCGACCCCAACGTCATCCCCCTGTGGGTGGCAGACATGGACTTCGAGACAGCACCCTGTATCATACAGGCACTGAAAGCACGCATGGAACACGGATGCTTCGGCTACACCCTCGTGCCAGAAAGCTACTACGAGACCGCCATCCAGTGGTTCCAGCGTCGGCACGGATGGACGATTGACAGAGCATCGTTCATCTACACCAGCGGCGTTGTTCCAGCCCTCTCCGCCATCATCAAGGCAATGGCTCAGCCAGGCGACAAGGTGCTGATTCAGCCCCCCGTGTATAACTGCTTCTTCTCCAGCATCCGCAACAACGGATGTACGCTGGTGGAAAACCCGCTGAAGATGGTCAACAACCGCTATGAAGTGGACTGGGAGGATTTCGAGCAGAAATGCGCCGACCCAGCCGTGAAGGTGTTCCTGCTGTGCAACCCACACAACCCCGCTGGGCGTGTGTGGACACGAGAAGAACTCACACGCATGGGCGAGATTTGCCTTCAGCATGGAGTATTCGTCATCAGCGATGAAATCCACTGCGAGTTCACAATGCCCGGACACACCTACACACCTTTCGCCTCCCTCTCCGAGGCGTTTGCCACGAACAGTGCCGTGTGCGTATCGCCATCCAAGGCCTTCAACATAGCAGGATTGCAGATAGCCAACATCATCGTGAAAGATGCAGACACCCGTCTGAAAGTGGATCAAGCCATCAACATCAACGAAGTGTGCGACGTGAATCCCTTTGGTGTCATCGCCCTGCAAGCAGCCTATTCAGCCGAAGGCGAAGCGTGGCTCAACGCCCTGAACAGCTACATTCATGGCAACTACCAGTTGGCAAAGTCCATGCTGGAAAAAGGACTCCCCCACTGCCCTGTCACCACACTGGAGGGCACCTACCTCCTGTGGGTGGACATCCGTCAGACTGGGTTCACCTCCCAGCAGCTGACCGACCATCTGTTGCAGCAAGCCAAGGTCTATGTCAACCCAGGCACCATGTATGGCGACACGGCTGGCGAAGGCTACATCCGCATCAATCTCGCCACCCAACGCAAACTGGTGGAGGAAGGCATCAGACGCATCATCAGTGGCATCAACCAATAATACCCTCTAAATCGATGTCCCCGACATCGGCCAATCGGAGTCCCCGACATCGGTCAGCCGATGTCGGGGACTCCGATTTTGAGGCTGTGAAACAAGCCCAGTCTCGACACCTCGCAATAATGCCATGTCACGTATCGCACGAAGTGACACCACAAAACAAAGGAGACCGTATCCTTCATGGGGATATGGTCTCCTTTTCATATTGATGTCTTCCAACAGGAAGAATTACTTCAACAGGTCGTCGAGAGCAGACTTGAAGTCGCCACCCTCCTGTGCAGGAGCCTCGTTGTGGGACTCGTTATTCTCACGAGGAGCACGTTCGGGACGAGGACGGCGTTCGCCACGTTCGGGGCGAGGACGACGCTCACGCGGTGGACGCTCTACGTAGTCAGCAGGCTTCTCGATAAGCACACGACGAGAGAGCTTGAACTTGCCAGTCTTCTGGTCAATGTCAATGAGCTTCACGTCAATCTCGTCACCTTCCTTGATACCAGCCTCTTCCACTGTGTTGAGACGCTTCCAGTCAATCTCGGAGATGTGGAGCAGACCATCCTTGCTGGGCAAGAACTCAACGAAGCAGCCATAAGGCATCACAGAACGAACCGTGCCGTGATAAACCTCACCCACCTCCGGAATGGCAACGATAGCCTTAATCTTAGCTACAGCAGCCTCGATGGCATCGCGACCAGGAGCAGAAATCTGCACCTTGCCCACACCATCCTCTTCGTCAATGGTGATGACCGTCTGTGTGTCTTCCTGCATCTGCTGAATCACCTTACCACCAGGACCGATGACAGCACCGATGAACTCCTTCGGAATGATAATCTGCTCAATGCGTGGTACATGTGGCTTCAATTCAGCACGTGGCTCAGAGATGGTCTTCATCATCTCGCCCATGATGTGCTCACGACCAGCCTTGGCCTGCATGAGTGCCTTTTCCAAGATCTCGTATGAGAGACCGTCGCACTTGATGTCCATCTGCGTAGCAGTCAAACCATTCTTCGTGCCCGTAGTCTTGAAGTCCATATCGCCCAAGTGGTCCTCATCGCCGAGGATGTCGGAAAGGACAGCGTACTTGTCCTCACCAGGGTTCTTGATGAGACCCATGGCGATACCAGCCACGGGGTTCTTGATGGGCACACCAGCGTCCATCAGAGCGAGTGTACCAGCGCAAGTGGTGGCCATAGATGAAGAGCCGTTCGACTCCAACACATCAGAAACCACACGAATCGTGTAAGGATAGTTGTCAGGCAGCTGTCCCTTGATACCGCGCCATGCAAGATGACCGTGACCAATCTCACGGCGACCCACACCACGCTGAGGTCTTGCCTCACCCGTAGAGAATGGAGGGAAGTTATAGTGCAGCAAGAACTTCATGTAGTAGCGTTCCATCGCACCGTCAACGAGCTTCTCGTCAAGCTTGGTGCCGAGTGTGCATGAAGTAAGTGCCTGTGTTTCACCACGTGTGAAGATGGCACTGCCATGAGGACCAGGCAATGGTGAAACCTCACACCAAATAGGGCGGATGTCAGTAGTCTTACGACCATCCAGACGGATACCTTCATCGAGGATACAACGACGCATGGCATCGCGCTCCACATCGTGATAGTAACGNTCCACCAGCGCATACTTCTCTTGCAGTTNCTCTTCNCTCAGCTCTGTANGAGCGGCAGCGTATGCCTCCTTATAGTCCTCACGNATCTTCTCAAATGCCTCAGCACGAGCATGCTTCTCCAAAGCCTGCTTGGTCACGTCGTATGCAGGATGATAGCACTTTGCCTGAAGGTCAGCCTTCAACTCGTCGTCGTTCACCTCATGGCAGTACTCACGCTTCACATCCTTGCCCAGCTCCTTCATCAGCTCCTTCTGCAAGCGGCACTGCGGCTTGATAGCCTCGTGCGCAACCTTCAGAGCCTCGAGCAAATCCGTCTCCTGCACCTCCTTCNTCTCGCCTTCCACCATCATGATGTTCTCCTCGGTAGCACCCACCATCAAATCCATGTCAGCCCCCTTCAGCTGCNCGAACGNTGGGTTAATCACAAACTCACCATTGATACGAGCCANGCGCACCTCAGNGATANGACCATCGAAAGGAATATCAGACACAGCCAGAGCTGCCGAAGCAGCAAAACCAGCCAATGCGTCTGGCATATCTTTGCCATCAGCCGAGAAGACGATGACATTCACATAAACCTCTGCGTGATAGTTCGATGGGAACAGCGGACGGAGTGCACGGTCAACAAGACGGCAAGTGAGGATTTCCTCATCGCTTGCCTTGCCTTCGCGCTTGGTGAAACCTCCAGGGAAACGGCCGTTAGCCGCATACTTCTCACGATACTCTACCTGGAGTGGCATAAAATCTGTTCCTGGTACTGCATCTTTCGCTGCACAAACAGTGGCCAGGAGCATCGTGTCGTTCATACGAAGCATCACGGAACCATCGGCTTGTTTTGCCAGCTTTCCTGTTTCGATGCTGATTTCTCTTCCATCAGGCAACGAAACCTTCTTTGTAATTACGTTCATCTTTGTTTGTTGAAATATAAAAAAACATCTGTATCGTGCCCCCACTTGGGCACGCATCTTTTAGCGCAACCGCCAAAAATCGGACAAAGGTAGTTCTTTTCCCCCACATAAGAACCATCTTTGCCCGAAAATCTTCATTCTCTTTTGTTCTTTAGCACTTTATGAGATGCTTTTGCNCCNCGNGTTCCCTCATTCCGTCCACCGCACCACCCNGACACTCACTTCATATAATAGANACAGTGGAATGGCGACCAGCACTANGGNCATCAGGTCTGGTGGTGTAATGATGGCCGCCACCAACATGATGACGATGAAGGCATGTTTGCGATAGGTGGCAAGCAACTCCGAGGTTACAACACCCATCTTTCCCAAGAAGAAGGCGACGACGGGTAACTGGAACACCACACCCATCATGAGGGTGAGCGAAGTGAAAGTGCCGATGTATGAATCAAGCGTGATGGTGCTATGTACCTTGTCCGCCACGCTATATGTCCCTAGGAAACGGAATGAGATGGAAAACAGCACAAAATAGCTCATCAGCACGCCCACAATGAATAGCAGATAGACGGTCAGCACCACCTGCACCGAATACCTCCGTTCGCGTTCATACAAGGCAGGAGAGATGAAACGAAACAGCTCGTACAGGATATAGGGCGACGCCCCCAACAAGCCGAGATACACCGCCGTGGTCAGATGCGTCAAGAATTGGCTTGACAAGTCCGTGGCAATCAAGTCTATGTGGTACTCCTCAAAGCGGAACTCTAAGCCCATCGCCTGCACCACACGCTCTATCCACCTATATGTCACAAAGTCCCATTCACTGGGAGCCAGCAGCAGCTCAAAAGTTTCGTTTTTCAGGCAAAACACCACCACGGCAATGCCTCCGACCACCGCTATAATGCGGAACAACATTCGGCGGAGCACCTCAAGGTGTCCGCCAAATGTCAGCAAGTCATTCGGTTGGCTCATTCTGAATCCACCTCTGCGTTCGACGGGGCTTTCTCGCCTTCGTCAGCCGAAGCCTCTGCGTCCTCGTCCAACATGGGTTCGCTCATGCCCTTCTTGAAGCTCTGCACTCCCTGCCCCAAGCCCTTCATCATTTCAGGCAGTTTCTTTCCGCCGAACAGCAACAGGGCGATGCCGCCAATCAGCAGCAGCTCCGTCGTGCCTATGAATAATGGTTGCATCATGCCGTTACCAGATAGATTTCACACGTGTCGAAGTTAATCCCCCAGTTTCCGTTCTCAACTGATTCCCACAGGTACTTCTCCGCCATCCTGTCCCACCAGCCTTGGAACTTCGAGCCTGTCTCGCCCATGTCCCTCACCAGCTTCTCATACAATTCGGCATTGTCAGCCGTAAGAATCTTTGCCAACTCGTTCAATCCGTTGCGACGTTCAAAGAGCGCCTGAATCTCAGCACGCTCCCCGGGGGTCACTTGCCCCACCAGTTTCTTCACTGCCATGTGTCTCTTTTGTCAAAAGGGTCTAAATAATCTATTTCTTTTATCTCTTCCTGTTCGGGGAGGAACACGCCATGCTGGCGGATGCGCTGCAAGAGTCCGCGCGAGGCGTTCCGTTCCAAATGTGCCACCACGCACTGCTCATGGCTTGGCGTGTTCACCTCCAGCGTGGTCTTGCGATTCAGCCACACGCAACGCTTGCACTGCCAAGCATCACAATGGCGACAGACTGGCGCATACCCCAACTTGTACAGCTGCCTGTTCCTGATGTCAAGCCCATGCTCCAAGTCACCGATGCTGTCTGCCTCGTTCTCATGGTAGAAAGCAGGGCATATATAGAACTTTCCGTTAGGGGCAAACGTGATGTTGGTGTCGNCAGCACCGCAGTTGNTCATCTGNGAGAGCATCATGCGGTCGGTCAAGAGNTTCAGCTGTGGCGATTTGTCATCCACATAGAGCNTTTCCACCTCCGATGAAAGCACGGAAAGCACCTTATTGTATGCCTCAAAGTCCGCTTCCGTAAAGGTTTCCACATCGGCCAAGACGACATTCAGCCTCGGCACATCGCCCAGCATCGCGACAATCTCCTCTTGGTGGGCAAAGAACTCCCGTTTTGTGATGCGTAGCACGACAGGCACATCCGCCTTCACCTTCTGAAAACCATTCACAATCAGCACGTCCGCACCCTCCTGTCCACAGGGCTTTATCTTCAAGTGGTCAATGCTCTCCACCACTTGGTACTCATGCGGCAGTTCATAGTCGGGATAGACAAACTGAATCATCAGGTTCTCCATCATGCCGAAACGGATGCCTTTCTTCAAGACTTCAAGAGGCATCAGCCTGCGCTCCCTATTCACATTCTCATGATGACAAAACGACGTACTCGTCTCGTCCAACAATATAATAAGGTATTGCAACATGACTCTCAGCAGATTATATCGTTTGACTTCGTTTTACTTTTCTCAAACTCCTCACGCATACCCTCCAGTTCCAACTTTCTGTACAGCTTGTTCCAATAGTAGTTGTTGGCACGTACACGAGCCTTGTGCATCTTGCAGATAGCTGTTGCCCTCTGATAGATGGTGCTCGTATCGGCTGCATCGTAATTCTCACCTTGGCACCACGCGCAACCGCTTGCCACCTCACAATCAAGACACTCCTGCCGCGACTGCGTAGTGCGGTCAAGCATCAAGAACGGGCGCAACTTGTTCGTGTCGATGCCGTCACGCACATTGCCAATGATGATAGGCTTCTTGGAACGCAAAGAATAGGCGGCGAAACGTGTACAGGGATAAAAGTTACCAGCGGCATCGACGGCAAGCATTCGCCCAGCACCACACCAGTTCATATTGTCCCCAATTGCATCAAGCGGTTTGCCAATGTGTTCTAAAAAAAAGAACAAGCGCAGTCTTTGTAGAAATCATTGTCGATAATAGCATCAGCAAGATGAAAAAGTTGTTCTTCAAACAAGTAATCATCGTCCTCTTTCCATACATCCTCGAATACAACATTGATGTTTACTTCATGTATGCCAAGAGAATAAAGATGTAGCACGCTCTCTTTAATATATGGTATATCAGCACTGCTTATAGTTACTTTTGTACTGCCATGTGGAAACTGCTTTAGCCATAAAGGAATATTCTTAACAACATCGTCGTAACTACCTTTCCCTGGATTCTTGTAAATTCTATTTAAATCATGCTTCTGTCGAGTACCATCAATGGTAATTCCTATGCTTAAATGACTGTGATTCTTCTTTATGTATTCTTGTACTCGTCCTGTGTCATAATTTATGCCATTCGTGGAAAAATTAAATCGGAAAGAATTAAACCATGGATGATTCAACCTATACATTTCACTTTTTATATAATCACATAGTTTATCTATTAACTCAATTTCCACAAAAGGTTCGCCCCCTATGAAATCCCACACAACAGAATCTTCTGTGAAAAGAGTACTATTAGTAAGAATGTAATCAACAGCCCGTTTACCTATTTCCAATGACATTCTTTCATTTGTGTTTTTCCCAACTAAATAACAGTATTTGCAAGCTAATTGGCAGTCTTTTGTAACAATGAATGTTATGTTTTTGGCTATTCCATCTCGCCATATTTTTGTATTTTTTTCTTTCATGTTTATCCTCCTGAATAACCTGTACAGCCACCTTTGCAACTTCCACTACACGAATTACTACATGCAGAACCACATTGCCCATAACAATGTCCCGTGCAAGTGCTACTACAAGTTTGGGCACATGCAGCAGAACATCCAGTACATCCAGAATATGAGCTTCCATTACTGCGGTTATAGTAAATTCCGTTATTATTAGAAGATGTTCCTCTTTTTACAGTACCTTTGCATGTTGTTTTGCAAGTGTTTTTACATCCATATAGACAATTTCCTTGACATCCATTTTGGCAAGATCCTTGACAAGTAAGCTTACATGTTTCTGTACACGAGTATTCACAAGACAGGGAACAAGACATGCTACACGCTGTTATACAAAATGCGAAACATGAAGTAGCACATCCATAATAACAATTGCCTGGAGTTTTTGTATATGCCTGAACAGAACTAATTGTTTGAGGCATAAACAAGAGACCTAAAATAGGCAGAACCCCTTTAGCTGCTTTCTTGAAAAACTCACGACGATTTTGGAGTTCTTCGTTGTTCATCTTTTCCTCCATAACATAAGTAATTGAGAATTTAAACAGCAAGCCTATAAGTCTCCAAATTCGGCTAAAAAGATTGATTATCGCAATGACCATGGTATAAAAAAATATGATTATCCGCAATCATACCACCAAAATTTTCGGGTAGCCTGACGGGTTCTATCCGATTTTTTGCCATCAACTGAAAATAATCGGGAAAACATTTGGTGCTTATAATCAAAATGACTACGTTTGTGACGCATTTATAAAAATAGTGGTAGTATGAAAGTCTTTGAATTTAGCAAGTATTTCCCGGATGAGACAACTTGTCGCAGGCGGTTCAAGGAGATGAGAGACAAACAGGGTGTGACGTGTCAACATTGCGGCTGTCACGATGTGGTTTGGTTAGAGAGCAAGCAACAATACCAGTGCAAGCATTGCCGTCACAGAACTACGCTTAGAAGCGGCACGGTGATGCACGGCTCGAAGTTACCGTTCATATATTGGTTCATCGCCATTCATCTGCTGACAGCCACTAAGAAAAGCATCTCAGCGGCTGAGCTGCAGCGCCAGATAGGCCACAAGCGCTATCAACCCATCTGGGAACTGATGCACAAATTACGCTCCGTAATGGGTAAGCGTGATGACAAGTACACACTGAAAGGCTGTATAGAATTGGACGAGGGCTTTTTCTCTACGG
>WFMB01000034.1 GCA_009177185.1 Bacteroidales bacterium | reverse complement strand
ATCCTGGGGCTGGAGAAGGTCCCAAGGGTTGGGCTGTTCGCCCATTAAAGTGGCACGCGAGTTGGGTTCAGAACGTCGTGAGACAGTTCGGTCTCTATCTATCGCGGGCGCATGAGACTTGCGCGGCGCCGCCACTAGTACGAGAGGACCGTGGCGGACCGGCCGCTGGTCTGCCTGCTGTGCCGCCAGGCGCACCGCAGGGTATCCAAGCCGGGACCGGATAAGCGCTGAAGGCATCTAAGCGCGAAGCCGGCCGCAAGATGAGGTCTCACAGGGCCGTCGCAGACGACGACGTCGATAGGCTGCAGGTGCAGGGGCGGCGACGTCCACAGCCGAGCAGTACTAATTGCCCGCCGGCTTTGCCTGTCCGGGCGCGCACGTTGGGGCCGTCCAGGTTCCGCTCCCCCCTCCCTTCCCTGTTCCCGCCAATGCCGCCGCCGAGTCATACTTCAGGTGGCTACAGCCCCGGGGCCCCACCTCTTCCCATCCCGAACAGAGAAGTTAAGCCCGGGCGCGCCGATGGTACTGCGCCGCAATGCGGGAGAGTAGGTCGCCGCCTTTTTTTGTCCGCGGGGCCCCCACAGATGACTGTGGGGGCCCCGCGCGTTTTGTATGTATGTGTGTGTATGTATGGGCGATGAACGGCATGCGGGTGTGCGCGCGTGTTGGCATGCATGTGGGAAAGCGGGTCGCTCCCGGGAGGAATCCCGGGGGCGACCCGCTTTTTTGGGGGGGATACGGTGAGCATGGGCGCGGCTGCTCCTGCAATGGAATCCGTGTGGGTTCTTTGCCCTTTGGGCGTGGTTCATGGCGGTGTATCTTTCCTGCTGTTTGTCTGGGGAACTGCTGTTTGTCAGGCGGCGTATGGTGTGGGAAGTCCTGAAACTCGGGGGGGATAACGAAGGCTGTCCCCCCGCCCGAGGTTTGTTGGTATGCTGGAGTCTGTTTTGAGGTGGGCGAATCGCAGGGGATGCTGCTTGGGGCGTGTGCGCATGTGTGCGGCTGCCCGGAAAGGCAGGCCATGTGGAGGGGATGTGTACGCGATGGATGGAGTCAGGCGGGGCGCTCTCGGGAGGAATCCCGGGGGCGCCTCGCTTTTTTTTGTGGGGATATGGGGAGCAACCGTGTGGAGTCCCTCTTCAATCCTGGTGTGTGATTGTCTGTGGCTTAGTATGCAGGTGTAATGATGGAATCTGTGTATTAGGCCTTGTCCGCTGAAATCGAGCGCCTTGACCGGGCATTCCCTGCTTCCCGGGCGGCGGTGGCAAGAAAGAATGGCCAATTAACAACAATTAACTGATGGGGGGGGTAAAACGGCGCATAAATCGTATCTTTGCAGCGGTTTAGTGTTAAAGATATCTTGGGGGCAAGCTTCGGTTATTGCACGGTTTGTGCAACACTGCTCTTACAATCTATATCAGAGTGGCTGCTGACGTATCGTTTGGGGCATTCATACTTCTGCAAATTATATATTGTTATCTATCATGGTATATCCTATCTATTCTGTTATTAAGTTACTGAAGGAAGTTAATCTTTGGAAAACGATTTACTTTAATCTCCATTATTTCCCGTTTTTAACAGCAATTCGTATGCCTGTTTTTATATATTGGCGTTCTGAACTGTATAAGATGAAAGGGCGAATCGTTATAGATGCTCCTTATTTATATACAGGAATGGTTAAGTTTGGATCTCATGGGTTGGGAACCCAAGATTTACTTTATTCAAGGACGATGTGGGAGGTTTTAGGGACTCTGGTAATCAAAGGAAAAGCAAAT
>WFMB01000074.1 GCA_009177185.1 Bacteroidales bacterium | reverse complement strand
TACAAAGTGACGAGCTTGGGANATNNNTGCTTCTNTNNCTGCTCCTCNCTNACGTCGGTAGAGATTCCATCGTCAGTGACAACCTTGGGAGATTACTGCTTTGNTTGCTGTTCCTCCCTCACGTCGGTAGAGATTCCCTCGTCAGTGACGAGCTTGAGAGAGGGCTGCTTCATGGACTGCTCCTCCCTCACGTCGGTAGAAATTCCCTCGCCAGTGACAACCTTGGGAGATTACTGCTTCTATGGCTGCTCCTCCCTCACGTCGGTAGAAATTCCCTCGCCAGTGACAACCTTGGGAGATTACTGCTTCTATGGCTGCTCCTCCCTTAAAACTGTAATATGCAAAATGACAAAAGGAATAGAAAACACAGGAATAGAAGACATATTATTTCGGTACACTCCCATCTACTATGCCACTCTGTATGTCTCAGAAGAAATGCTTGACACCTATAAATCCACATATCCTTGGAGTGGCTTCGGCACAATATTACCTTGGACAGAGGAGCTTGAAGTCAGTGTTGATGAAACTTCTGTACTCGATATCACCCTCAAAACAAACAATGGTAATGTAATGGTGTCAGGTCTTGCAGACGGCACACAAGTGTCATGCTACACCGTTGATGGTCGTATGCTCGGCAAGGCATTTGTCGATGGCGGCACAGCGTCATTCACAGCTGAACCTAACAGCATCGTAATCGTGAAGGCTGGCAAGAAGAGTTTTAAGGTCTATGTGAAGTAAAGTTTTCCTATTCACCACCATACAATGACAGACAGGCTCCGTTCTCTCGTACAGAACGGGGCCTGTCTGTTCTCCAGCCCTATTATGCCCTCAGACGGCAAGGCACACAATCAGTGGGGACATGAGGGACTTTTTAACCATTTGCTTGGCAGATTCTTTGCACGACACAGAATAATTATGTAACTTTGTAGCGGTTATCATGAAAAGGTGAGAGGTAAGACAAGACAACATTATGAAGATGAAGAAATACGTTATATTTTGTACATTAGGGCTTATGCTGTCGTTGGGCGTGCAGGCACAGAGGATTGTGTTTGAGAAGAACCTCGTGGATGCAGGTTCTACCCTGTGGAAGAAGCCTGTTACGGCTGTCTTCAAGTTCACGAACAAGGACAAGGAGCCACTATTGGTCAGAGAGGTGGATGCAGGATGCGGCTGCCTAACGCCTCAATGGTCCACCAACAGCATCATGAAGGGAGAAGGGGGAGAGATTCGCATCACCTACGATGCCAAGCTGTTGGGACACTTCGACCGATACATTGATGTCTATACCAACAGCAGCGAGAAGCCTGTGAGAATCCGCATGAAGGCGTTGGTGAGCAACCAAGAGTCGAGTGCCATTGAGGAGTTCTTTCCATACCATATTGACGACATCCTGTTGAGCACGAACAACGTCGAGTTTACGGATGTGAATGTGGGAGACTCCACCACGGTGGAAATTGAGCTTTTGAATCAGAGCAGCGATGTCTATACACCCCAGCTGATGCACCTGCCTGCTTACATCACCGCTGAATATCTGCCTGAGATGATTGCCCGCGGTCGCCGTGGCAAGATTGTGCTCACGCTTCATAGCGACAAGCTGCCTGACCTCGGGCTGAACCAAACGAGCATCTATTTGGCACGCTTCTCGGGCGACAAGGTGGGTACAGACAACGAAATCGCGGTGTCGGCAGTGTTGCTGCCTGACCTCCATTTTGCCAAGCAATTTGACAAGAAGCCTCACTTCCACGTCTCTGCCACAGAACTCTACATGGGCAAGCTGGGGAAGAAGAGCAAGGTGAAGGGATATGTGAAGATTAGCAACAAGGGTGATGGCGTGCTGAAACTCAGCAAGATTCAAGCGTTTAACCGCGCCATTTCTGTCGCCATCAACAAGACGGAACTGCAGCCAGGCGAGGAGGTGAAGATGGACATCGCCATTGACACACACTTCTTGGGCATGTCGAAGGCGCAGCCCCGAGTGCTCATCATCAGCAACGACCCCACTCATCCCAAGGAAGTGGTGACAGTGAATTTTGAGAAATAGTAAAAAAGCGAACGTGAAGATGGAACATCCAGAGAACAGCAACGAATACGCAGGTCTGCAAGTCAACGCCGGTGTAGAGCAACCCTCCATTGTCAATCCTTATCTGAAGCAGATGAGGAAGAAGCGACAGAAGCTCTTCACTCCAGCCGAGTATGTAGAAGGTATCCTGAAGGGAAACGTCAGCATGCTGAGCCAAGCTGTCACGCTGATAGAGAGCGTCTTGCCCGAACACCAAGCGATTGCCCAGGAAGTGATAGAGAAGTGCCTCCCCTACGCTGGCAACTCTGTCCGCATCGGCATTAGCGGTGTGCCTGGTGCAGGAAAATCCACCAGTATCGACACGTTTGGCACACACCTTCTGAACAACTACGGTGGGAAGTTGGCCGTGCTGGCCATTGACCCATCGTCAGAAAAGACCAAAGGCAGTATCTTGGGCGACAAGACGCGCATGGAGAAACTATCCGTGCATCCGAAGTCATTCATCCGCCCCAGCCCAACAGCTGNCAGTTTGGGAGGTGTGGNTCGCAAANCCNGAGAGACCATCATCNTCTGCGAAGCCGNAGGTTACGANAACNTCNTTGTGGAGACCNTTGNTGNGGNACAGAGCGAGACGGCGTGCCATTCCATGGTGGATTACTTCTTGCTNATTCAACTGGCTGGTACTGGCGACGAACTACAAGGTATCAAGCGAGGCATCATGGAGATAGCGGATGGCATCGTCATCAACAAGGCAGATGGCAACAATGTAGACAAAGCCCAGTTGGCGGCTTCACATTTCCGCAACGCCCTTCACCTGTTCCCTGTCCCCGACAGTGGCATCGTGCCCGAAGTGATGTGCTACTCAGGTTTCTACGAACTGAACATCGACGAAGTGCTCAAGATGATATTCCGCTACATCGACCAAGTGAAGGAAAGCGGCTACTTCCAGTATCGCCGCAACGAGCAATCGAAGTATTGGATGTATGAAAGCATCAACGAGCACTTGAAGAACAGCTTCTACTACAACCCCATCATCAAGAGCACCATCAATCAGATGGAGAAAGATGTGCTGGGCGGACAACTCACCTCTTTTGTAGCAGCCAAGAAGTTGCTGGACACCTACTATGCGACACTCAAATAGACTCCTCTATCTCATAGGCGCATTGCTGCTCCTCTCCACACACGTTGCAGCACAGGACGGGAAAGTGGGATACCAGTTCCTCAACATCCCTGCCAGTGCCCATTCGGCTGCATTGGGAGGTGCCAACATCAGCATTGTGGAAGACGACGCCACCCTCATGTGGACCAATGCAGCCATGCTCACAAACGTGTCCAACAACAGCATTGCTTTCAGCTATAACNCTTANANTCGTTCCAGCCAGCTCTTGTCAGCAGGCTATACCAGAGCCGTCGGAGAACGNGGCACATGGGCTTGGNGGGCACAAATACTCAATTACGGCAANATGGACGNGACCGACGAGACGGGCAACGTCATTGGCAACTTCACCGCCAAAGACATTAACTTCCAGACCTCCTATTCTTACCTGCTCAGCGACCGTTGGAGTGGTGCCATCACAGCCAAGGTGCTCTTAAGCAACTACGCCAACTATTCCAGCACGGCGTTAGGAGCCGACCTCGCCCTCAACTACTTCGATGACGAACGCGGCTTCTCGTTCTCCGCAACAGGGCGCAACTTGGGCGGACAAATCTCCTCGCTTTATGAGGATGGTGACAAAGAATCCCTCCCGTTCAACCTCGCCATGGGTGTCAGCAAAGACTTTGCGAATGCCCCGTTGCGCTTCTCGCTGACAGCCGATGACATCACCCACTGGGACGATGTGAAGTTCATCCAACATTTCGTGATGGGCATGGATATCCTGCCCTCTAAGAGCACATGGTTGGCACTCGGCTACAACTTCCGCCGTGCCAAAGAGATGAAGGTACAGGACAAGAGCCATTGGGCAGGGTTTAGCATCGGTGCAGGTCTCAACGTCAAGAAATTCAAGGTGGGAGTGGCCTATGGCAAATACCATATCGCCGCGTCCTCCATCCTTATAAATGCAGCAATATCATTATGAAGAAAATCATCATTGCCATCGACGGTCACTCCAGCTGTGGAAAGAGCACCATGGCGAAACAACTTGCCAAAGATATAGGATATGTCTATGTAGATACTGGTGCCATGTACCGAGCCGTCACCTTGTTTGCCATGCGCAACGGACTCTTCCCCGACGAAGGCATCAAAGAAGCGGAACTCAAAGCAGCCATTGATGCAGGGGAGATTCACATTGGTTTCAAGTTCAATCCCGAAACTGGTCGTCCCGACACCTATCTGAATGGTGAGAAAGTGGAAGATGAGATTCGCCAGATGGCGGTCAGCAACCGCGTAAGCCCCATTGCAGCACTCCCCTTTGTGCGTGCCCTGCTGACCGAACAGCAACAGGCCATGGGTCAGGAGAAAGGCATTGTGATGGACGGACGCGACATCGGCACCGCCGTCTTTCCACAAGCCGAGTTGAAGGTATTTGTCACCGCTTCGTCCCGTGTACGTGCCCAACGCCGTTACGACGAACTGATGGGAAAAGCCAAGACACAAGCCGAGCGCGATGCCCTCAACTTCGACGAAATCCTCAAGAATGTGGAAGAGCGCGACTACATCGACTCGCATCGCGACGTGGCCCCACTCCGTCAGGCCGAGGATGCCTTGGTGCTCGACAACTCCAACCTCACACGCGAGGAGCAGAGCACTTGGCTGCTGGAAAGATACAAAGAGAAAGCTGGCGACACCACAACCGCATAACCGCAACGTATGCTGATTGAGATTGATGAAGGTTCAGGCTTCTGCTTCGGTGTGACGACAGCCATCAAGAAGGCGGAAGAAGAGTTGGCAAAGAGCCATTCGCTCTATTGCCTGGGCGACATTGTACACAACGGGCGCGAGGTGGAGCGTCTGAAAAAGTTAGGGCTGACTACCGTGGGACACAGCGCCCTCAACATGCTGCACGACACAAAGATGCTTCTCCGTGCCCATGGCGAACCACCACAGACCTATGCCCAAGCCCAGCATGCCAACATCCAGCTCATCGATGCCACCTGTCCCGTGGTGCTGAACCTCCAAAAGCGTATTCGCAAGGCATACGAGGCAGGGGGGCAGATTGTCATCTACGGCAAGAACGGACACGCCGAAGTAGTCGGTTTGGTCGGTCAAACCGAGGGCACAGCCATCGTCATCGAGAATCTGAACGATGCCACAAAGCTCAATTTCAGCCACGACATACAGCTCTTCTCCCAAACCACAAAGTCGCTGGAGGGCTTTCGCGAGATTGTCCATTACATCGAGGGGCACATGCAGGAGGGCGCACACTTCAGCTATNTCGACACNNTTTGCCGCCNAGTAGCCAATCNCATCCCCAACATCNAGGAATTTGCTTCCCGACACGATGTCATCCTCTTCGTGTGCGGCAAGAAAAGTTCCANCGGTAAGGTGCTCTACAACCAATGCCTGTCGGTCAATCCCCACACCTACATGATTGACACCCCCGAAGAGATAGACCTCCGCTGGTTCCAAGGCATCGAGTCCATCGGCATCTGCGGAGCCACAAGCACACCCAAGTGGCTGATGGAAGACTGCAAGAAGAAAATAGAACACGCCTACGCACAGACAGGAGGAACAAGATGAGGAAACTTGACTTTGAAATCATCGAACTGCCAAAGATTACTGACCCTCGCGGCAATCTCACGGTGGCAGAACAGTTGAAGAACGTGCCCTTCGACATCAAAAGGGTTTACTGGACATACGACGTGCCAGGCGGAGAGAGCCGCGGAGGGCACGCACACAAAGCACTCTACCAGCTAGTGGTGGCGATGAGCGGCAGTTTCACTGTCACGCTGGACAACGGCGAGGAGCGAGAGACCATCCTCCTCAACCATCCGTGGCAAGGACTACTCATCAAGCCCAACACATGGCGCACTTTAGACGACTTCTCCAGCGGTGCGGTGTGCATGGTGCTCGCCAGCGAGCTGTTCGACGAAGATGACTACATCTACGATTATGACGACTTCATCCAGTACATGCAATGTTTGACATAAGACGATACACACCAGCCGACCAGTCGCAGTGGAACCAGTATGTGGCTAAAGCAAGAAACGCCACGTTCATGTTCCACCGCAATTACATGGACTATCACTCCGACCGCTTCGAGGACCACTCGCTGCTCATCTTTGCTGGAAATCACCTACACTCCATCCTGCCAGCCAACATTGTCGGTACGACCTTATACTCGCACCAAGGACTGACATTCGGCGGATTGCTCATGGACGCCAATGTTACAGCCGCCGATGTCATCACGCTGTTTGAAGAGCTGAACACCTACCTCCGCCAGCAAGGCATCAAGAAAGTAGTATATAAGCCAGTGCCATGGGACTACCACCAGCTGGCATCGGAAGAAGACCTTTACCCCTTGTTCTGGGTCTGTAAGGCCCACATCGTCACACGCGACGTGGGCACCGTCATCTTCAACCAACAGGAACAGCGTTGGCGCAAAGACCGTCGCCGCCGTCTGCGACGAGCACAAGAAGCAGGCATCGAAGTGGTGAGAACCAACGACTTNGCCNCCTNCTNNCAAGTGCTCGAAGCCNNTNTGATGGAGCGACACCATGTGCATCCCGTCCATTCGCTCCAAGAAATAGAGCTGCTGCACCAGCGTTTTCCCGACAACATCCTCCAATACAACGCCCTCCTCAATGGCGAGGTGGTGGCAGGCATGACCTTCTATCTGACTAAGCAGGTCTTGCACGGACAATACTGCTCCTCCAACGCCATCGGAAAGGAATACGGCGCGGTGGATGCCATCCACCACCATGTAATTCACCACGACTTCCCCCACATCCCCTATGTCGATTTCGGACGCTCCACCGAGGGCGACGGCTCCAGCCTCAACGCAGGGCTGGTCGCACAGAAAGAGGGTTTTGGCGGACGCACCATCTGTTACGACACCTACGAATGGGAACTATGACCATACCCTATCTGAACCTGAAGGCAATGACCAGCCTCCATGCCGACGAAATACAGCAAGCCATCGCCCAAGTGGTCGATAGCGGATGGTATCTCCAAGGAGAAGCCGTGCATCAATTCGAGCAGCACTACGCCCAGTACATCGGTACCCCCCACTGCATCGGTGTCGCCAACGGGCTTGATGCACTGACCCTCACCCTGCGCGCCTACAAGGAGTTGGGACTTTTGCACGATGGAGACGAAGTGCTTGTACAGGCAAACACCTTCATCGCCACGGTCTTGGCAATCACCGAGAACCACCTCATCCCCGTGTTTGTCGATGTAGAGCCAACCACGCTCAACCTCCAGCCAGAGGCACTCGAACAAGCCATCACCCCCCGCACCAAAGCCCTCATGCTGGTACACCTCTACGGACGCTGCACCTACAACGAGGCTCTCCATACCCTTTGCGAAGAGCACCAGCTACTGCTCATCGAAGACAATGCCCAAGCCCACGGATGCCACTACGGACAACGGAAAACCGGTTCGCTCGGTCACGCCGCATGCCACAGCTTCTACCCCGGCAAGAACCTCGGCGCACTGGGCGACGGCGGAGCTGTGACCACCAGCAATGACGACTTGGCAAAAATGATTCACTCCCTCGCCAACTATGGCTTCTCACAGAAGTACGTCGCACCCCTGCAAGGACACAACAGCCGACTGGACGAAATACAGGCCGCCGTGCTCGATGTGAAACTGCGCCATCTCGATGCTGAGACCCAACGGCGCATCGACATCGCGCGTACATATTATAAATATATCCAGCACGACACCCTCCGTCTACCCACCCTGATGGACGAAGGCAACAACGTCTATCACATCTTCCCCATCTNCACCCCCCACCGCGACGCCCTGCAACAGCACCTCAGCGACCACGGCATCCAGACCCTCATCCACTACCCCATTCCACCCCACCAGCAAGCGTGCTACAAGGAGTACAACCAACTTTCCCTTCCCGTCACCGAACAACTTGCTTGCGAGGAACTCAGCCTGCCACTCAACCCCACCATGACCAACGACGAGGTGGCGCACATAGTGGCAACCCTGAACGCTTTCCGTGTCCCTCATGCCTGACACCCTCTTCTCCCTCACTTGAACACCCACATCCTCAACACCCTTTCGCCCGGAAGAGCGTTTTNCCTGCACGGAGAAGGAAAACCGTCCTGCACCCACAAGGAAACTTGTCCTGCACGGGGAAGGAAAGTGTTCCTGCACCCGAAAGGACACTAGCCCCCTACACACGGGAAGGTATAAATAGCCTACCCAAAAGCGACAGTCCATCCACCCTGCCCCCCATACAACGACGAAACTAATCTTTCATTCCTCTTTTGCCTTCCTCTGCCCCCCTTCAATTCCCAGACAGTACATATCTTAAAGTTTTTTCCTGTTAGTATTCCTTCGTCTCGCCTAAATTTTGTACCTTTGGCACATCATTCAACACAGAACAATACGATTCATATCTGAAAGTTTTATTTACTCTTGTTGATAAACTTATGCAAATAAAAATAGTTAAAAAAATAAGTCTTGCATTTTTGTCTTGTCTACTATTTATACAGGTACAGGCCAAAACAACCTACATCCCAACCTATGACAATCGCCTTATTCTCATTGAGAATGGCGAAGTAGATTCTTTATCAAACCAAGCACATTCACTTGTCATGCCATCGAAAGATGGGCTTATTACTTGTATAATAGCCCAACAGATTGTGTCACAGGACTTGGTACGTGACATCAAGAGGGCTAAGAATGCGGCAGGGTGGGCTATGGTGGCGGCAGCTCTCTCTGGTGTAAACGAAGGTATAGCTCAAAGTCAAATGAATAGTGGTTACAATCAAGGCTGGGCGGTGCAGAATTATGTCAATGCAAGAGATAACACAAAAGCCTCACTTGCCACTTCCGCAGATATGCAAGCACAAGCAGAGGACTTAAAAACGCTACTTGTCGACTTAATAGTAAGAAACAACTCCACAACAGAAATGCTCATCACAGATATGGATAGAGGCTTAGTGTGGTTTGTACTACCCAACTGCGAGGTTCGTCTTCCATTGCCGAAAAACGAGGAATGTCACTTCCGTATCTCATCGTGCAACCCACTGGATGAGAATGTAAAATACATCAATGCTATTGGCACAAGTACTTTAGAGAAATACACTATAGGAATGGAGACCCCATTGTTCTGGTATGTGCCCATATCAAAGAACACCATCAAGGGGCTACGATTTAACACTGACCAAAAGAATGGTCATATAAAGATAGATAAGGAAAGTATGGCTATGTCATATATATCTGACATGGACTTCTATTCCATCAAGGCAAACTATAAAGAAACAGAATGACGATTGCAGAGGGGGCTAACAACACTTATTGCCCGATAAAACAAGCATGGGCTCAAAGTTAGACAAATACCAGTCCAAAGGCATTGAGTTTGTGATGAAAGGCATTTCGTTGTCCATAACAAGCAAGCCCACCGTCAAAAGAGCCATCAAATCTCAGACAACAAGGAAGAACATAGGAAGAGATAAAAAAACAAATAAGGCTTCAGAGATATCTCTGAAGCCTTATTTGTTGGTTGGGATACCCGGGCTCGAACCAGGAATAACAGGACCAGAATCTGTTGTGTTGCCAATTACACCATATCCCAATTTTATCTCAGCAACTATCGGAGAACCCTTCTCCTTCAGAATTGCGATGCAAAGGTAGTGCTTTTCGGTAAACCGACAAAGGGTTTTGTGCTTTTTTTTCAAAGGAGGGTGATTTTTCCAAGTTACAAGTGAGAAAGAACAAGGAAATCTGTACCTTTGTGGTCAGAAAACACGCTAAGAACATGGATAAACTTATCTTTATAAGTAACGATGACGGATACGATGCAGCAGGTCTTCAACAGCTGGCTGAAATGATGCGAGTGCTGGGGGATGTGTTTGTCGTAGCACCTGACGGTGGACGCAGCGGAGCGAGCATGAGCATCAGCAGCCACACGCCTGTGAGAAACACGCTCATCAGGCAGGAAGCAGGAACGGAAGGATGCGGAAGTCTGACGATATGGGCATGCACGGGCACCCCGAACGACTGCACAAAGATGGCATTCGAGAAATTGCTGCCTCGCCGTCCCGACTTGGTGCTGGGCGGCATCAACCATGGCGACAACTGCGCTGTGAACGCCCATTATTCCGGCACGATGTCCATCGCTTTGGAGGGCTGCATCAAGCAAGTACCATCCATCGCTTTCTCCAGCGGGAAAACGGCAGAGGATGCTGACTTCGGCTACATGAAGGAATGGGTGTTGAAGATTGTCGAGAACGTGTTGGAGGACGGGCTTCCCACAGGTGTTTGTTTGAACGTGAATGTGCCTGACGTGGAGAAGCCGAAAGGCATCAGAATCTGCAAGATGGGGCTTGGCGACTGGCACGAGGAGTGGCAAGAACGTGACCACCCACGAGGCGGCAAATACTACTGGATTGCGGGTTATTACGCACCTTTTGACCCACACGACGAGGAGACGGACACTTGGGCATACACACAAGGCTATGTGGCAGTGACACCGCTGCAACTGGACATGACTGCCTACGGAGAGATGGAAAGACTGAAGAAACTGACCATTCACAACTCATAATTTCGCCATGCGGCTTGTCCCCTTGACAGGACGCAACGCAACAGCCTACAATGAAATACTATCTAATCGCAGGAGAGGCATCGGGCGACCTGCACGCATCGAACCTGATGGCTGCCTTGAAGCAGGAAGACCCCAAGGCTGAGTTCCGCTTCTATGGCGGTGACAAGATGGCGACCGTGGGGGGAACGATGGTGAAACACTATCGTGAATTGGCTTACATGGGATTCATTCCTGTGCTGCTGCATCTGCCTACCATTCTGAGGAACATGAGGCAGTGCAAGGCGGACATTGCGCAGTGGAAACCAGATGTGGTCATTCTGGTGGATTACCCTGGCTTTAACCTCGACATCGCCAAGTATGTACACAAGCACGGCATCTGCAAGGTGTATTACTACATCAGCCCCAAGATTTGGGCTTGGAAGGAATACCGCATCAAGAACATCAGGCGAGATGTGGATGAGCTGTTCTCTATCCTACCCTTTGAAGTGCAGTGGTTTAAGGAACGGAACTACAACGTGCATTATGTGGGGAATCCCTGCGTGGATGCTGTGGAAGCCTTCCGCAAGACGCTCACCAACGAGGAAGCCTCAGCAGAAGCCAAACAGCAGATTGCCATCGTGGCAGGAAGTCGGAAGCAAGAAATCAAGGACAACCTGCGCATGATGCTGCAAGCTGCGGCTACCTACAAAGCGTACAAACTGGTGATAGCAGGCGCGCCCAACATCGACCACGACTATTACCTGCGATATATCCCTAAAGGGATTGAAGCCGAACTGCGTTTCGGCGAAACTTATCAGATTGTGCATGAGTCCGCCGCCGCTCTGGTCACATCGGGCACAGCCACACTGGAAACCGCCATCATAGGCACTCCGCAAGTCGTGTGCTACGCTACGCCCATGGGCAAGTTCATCTCTTGGCTCAGAAAGAGGGTCCTGAAGGTGAAATACATCTCGTTGGTCAACCTTGTGGCTGACCGAGAAATCGTACAAGAGCTGGTAGCCGACCGTATGACCCACGAGAACATCGTGAAGTGTCTGGGCGACATCCTCCCCTGCGGAACCGAGCGTCAGCACATGCTGGACAATTATGCCGAAATGAACCGCATTTTAGGAAGCAGCGGTGCCAGCAAGCGAGCTGCCCAAGAGATGACACGACTACTACAACAATAACCTAAGCCTCAAAAAGAAACAGACGATGGNATACAAGTCAACATACACAAAAGAGGAAATCCTCGAACTCCGCCATTGGTNCGACACCCACACATACGAGAAAGAACTTGACATGGNCGGAGGNATCTTCANTCCCGACGTGGACAAGACACTGAATCCCATGTTCATGACGGCGATGAAGCATTATGAGAACNAAACGTTCNCTGGACAAATCAGACAACTGTTCCGCATCCGCGAGGAACTCATCAAGCAGAACAAGGTAACGGGAGAGGAGTGACGGTAGCTTCTGCCACCCGATTCGTCAGCTCCACATAGTCCTGCACAGAAAGCTGTTCTGGGCGTTTGGTGAAGATGGGGTCAGCCAACATCGGGTGCTCTTTGCCAAGAATCTGCTTCATGCCGTTACGCATCATCTTGCGCCTCATGGTAAACACAGTTTTCACAATGCGACGAAACAGCCGCTCGTCACATCCTAA
Source organism: Bacteroidales bacterium (assembly GCA_009177185.1). Taxonomy (GTDB): domain Bacteria; phylum Bacteroidota; class Bacteroidia; order Bacteroidales; family Bacteroidaceae; genus Minthosoma. Next base: position 652 of record WFMB01000074.1, on the reverse strand, counting down.
TGCGTCCTTCCCGTTGCGCGTGAGACGAATAACCGCACTCTTCACCTTTGGAGGCGGATTGAACACATGTTCATCGACCGTGAAGAGATACTCCACATCGTACCACGCCTGAATGAGCACGCTCAACACGCCATAAGCCTTACTGCCAGGTTGAGCCGCCATACGCTCTGCCACCTCCTTCTGAATCATGCCCGTACAACAAGGGATGATGTCACGGTTCTCCACCATCTTGAAGAATATCTGTGACGATATATTGTAGGGATAATTACCTGTCAAGACAAAAGGAGCACCATCAAACACCTCATGCAGGTTCATCTTCAAAAAGTCGCCTTCAATCACGTTGTCGCCCAACTGGGGGAAATGCTCATGAAGGTAAGGAACTGACTCAAAATCAATTTCCACCACCTTAAACGGGCGGTTCTTCCGAAGGATATATTGTGTGAGCACGCCCATGCCGGGCCCCACCTCCAACACAGGGATGTCGGGACAAGCATCCACCGTGTCGGCGATGCGTTGCGCCACACTGAGGTCGGTTAAGAAATGCTGACCCAGAAATTTCTTTGGTTTTACGCTTTTCACGAAAAAAAATCGTAATGATGAAAGGTGAATGATGAATTTATCGTATCTTTGTGGTTGCAAAGGTACAACATTT
>WFMB01000093.1 GCA_009177185.1 Bacteroidales bacterium | reverse complement strand
CGGTACATTGTCCATGATGTCTCGATGGCTCAATGCTGGTCGGGCGCGCCGTCAGGTTGCAAGATATTATGGCTTGTCGGATACCGTAATGGAATCATGGCTACACTCCATCGTATATGTCCGCAATATCTGTGCGCATCATAGCCGCCTTTGGAACCGAAGACTCAGCATCAACGCCATGGTGCCGAGACGTATGAATCTGCCATTCATTGCAACGCCAACAGACACAAAGAAGGTGTACTATATTCTTTCCATCATGCTCTACTTCCTGCAAACGGTAAACCCTAACACCACCTTCGTCAGTCGCTTCAAGGCATTGCTTGACAAATATCCTCATGTGGATGTGTCTGCTATGGGATTCCCATCCAATTGGCAGTACAATCCATTATGGAATCAATAAGTAGCTTGGGAAGTTCTCAACTTGCACACAAGCAACGAAACAATGTGTTAAGTGTATATTCAATTCGATAAAGATGATTGATTCAAGTATATTGCAAGGAAAAAAGGCGGCATATTTCACGCTGGGGTGTAAGCTGAACTTTGCGGAGACAAGCACTGTGGCGCAGCAGTTGGCTGGCTATGGGGTGAGGAAAGTGCAGAAGGGAGAGGTGGCTGATGTGGTGGTGGTGAACACGTGCAGCGTGACGGAGGTGGCTGACCACAAGTGCCGACAGGCGATTCACCGACTTGTGAAGGCGCATCCAGGAGCGTTTGTGGTGGTGACGGGCTGTTATGCGCAGCTGAAACCGCAGGAGATAGTGGAGACGGAGGGGGTGGATTTGGTGCTGGGCAGCGAGCAGAAAGCAAGCATCATCCCGATGATTCTTGAAGGGATGACGGGTGCGCACACGGTGAAGACGGCAGACATCAGGAGTTTCGCTCCGAGCTGCTCGCGTGGCGACCGCACTCGCTATTTCCTCAAGGTGCAGGACGGCTGCAACTACTACTGCACCTATTGTACCATTCCCATTGCGCGTGGACGAAGCCGTAACGGAAGCATTGCATCGATGGTGGAGCAGGCCGAGGAGGTGGTGCGCGAGGGGGGCAAGGAGATTGTCATCACGGGGGTGAACATTGGCGACTTTGGACACTCTACGGGAGAGACGTTCTTTGACCTCGTGAAGGCGCTCGACCGTGTGGAGGGCATTGAGCGGTATCGCATTTCGAGCATTGAGCCAAACCTGCTCACGGACGAAATCATTGAGTATTGTGCCCGGTCGAGGGCGTTTATGCCGCACTTCCACATCCCTTTGCAGAGCGGATGTGACGAGGTGTTGAGGCTCATGCACAGGAAGTATGACACGGCGTTGTTCCGTCACAAGATAGAGAAGATTCGCGAGGTGATGCCCGATGCTTTCGTCGGGGTGGATGTGATTGTGGGCACTCGTGGCGAGACGGAGGCGTATTTTCAGCAAGCCTACGACTTCATGGCGAGTGTCGATGTGTCGCAGTATCACGTCTTTTCCTACTCTGAACGTGCTGGCACCAAAGCTCTTGACATCCCCCATGTGGTTACTCCGCAGGAGAAGCACGAGCGCAGCCAGCGTGTCTTGGCACTATCGGCACAGAAGACTCATGACTTTTATAGCCGTTTCGTCGGCACCACTCGCCCCGTGTTGCTCGAACACGCCTCGCCCCGCAAACCTGTGATGAATGGCTTCACCGACAATTACATCCGTGTGGAAGTGCCGAACCTACCCGACTTGGACAACCGAATCGTGCAGGTGAAGCTGGTGGGTTTTAATAAGGACGGGGATGCCCTGAAAGGAGAAATCGTGTCATGAAGAAGCTTGCGATTGTCATATTGAATTGGAATGGGGCGGAGATGATGCGTCGCTACTTGCTTTCGGTGTTGGAGAACAGTGTGGGCGATGTGGT
>WFMB01000098.1 GCA_009177185.1 Bacteroidales bacterium | reverse complement strand
ATGAAGAAAACCGCTTCAATGGCGAGAAGAAGAGTCGGAGAGGCAGTGGTGTGGTTCGTGGTGCCGCAGCCAAACCTTCACGCGAGGAGCGTGGTTACACGGATCAACGCGGTCCTAAGGGAGCAGCCGAATGGGCAAAGTTCTTCGAGGGACAGGTGGAGTCACAGCCCTTCTACGAGAACTTCAAGAAGAAAAAGAAATAAGCAACAATCATTGACACATGGGAGCATTTAATTGGGAAGGTCGCTACAAAGACCTTAACAGCACCTCCCGAACAGACAAGCCGCACCCCATCATTGGCATCACGGGCAACTATGACAAAGAAACCTGTATGCTGGCTGAAGGCTACTATCAGTCAGTGCTGCAGGCAGGAGGCATTCCCTTTATCATCCCCCCCTTCTTGCCAGATGGACGCTTGGGTGAACTGCTCGATAGCTTGGACGGCATCCTCTTCAGCGGAGGTGGCGACATCAACCCGTTGCTGTTGGGCGAAGAACCCATCAAGGAACTCCACAGCATCACGCCCGAACGCGACATGCAGGAACTGCTCTTGGCGCGTATGGCCTACGATCGACAAATCCCCATGCTGGGCATTTGCAAGGGCATTCAGGTCATCAACGCTGCTCTTGGAGGCACTAACTACCAGGACATCCATACGCAGATGGAAGGTACGCGCATCAAGCACAGCCAAGACCAAGACAGACGCTATCCCTCCCACACCGTCACGCCGACGAAAGGCTCCCTGCTGGAACGCCTGTTCACTCTCGACCTGTATGGTGGGGCAGAGTATAGTTCCGACCATCGGGTCATCGAGAGGCTCCCCGTCAACTCCTTCCACCATCAGGCATGCAAGGATGTGGCTTCCTGTCTGAGCGTGTCGGCAATGAGCGACGACGGGGTTATCGAAGCCATCGAATCCAGCGAGTTCAAGTCAGTTTTGGCTGTTCAGTGGCATCCCGAGACCTACATCCTGCGGAACGACCGCTCCATGATGCCTGTCTTCAAGTGGCTGGTGGAAGAGAGCACCGAGTTCAAGAAAGCAAAAGCACTGCACGATAAGATTCTGACGCTTGACAGCCATTGCGACACTCCCATGTTCCTCTCTCAGGGTATCAACTTCGCTTCGCGCGACCCCAAAGTGCTGGTTGACCTCCACAAGATGGCAGATGGACACCTCGATGCCACCATCATGGCAGCCTATTTGGAGCAGCAGGAGCGCGACGAGGCATCGCTCGAGAACGCCACTGCCAAAGCCAATCAAATCCTCACCCAAATAGAGGAAATGGCGGCACGGAACTGCACCGCAGTCGATATAGCCTACACTCCTGCCGACCTCTGGCGGTTGAAGCGTGAGGGCAAACGAGCTATCATGCTCGGCATTGAGAACGGCTACGCCATTGGCAAGGACATCCGCAACGTCCAAGCCTTCCGCCAGCGCGGTGTCGTCTATATGACCCTCTGCCACAACGGCGACAACGACATCTGCGACTCCGCACGAGGCAACCGCGAGCATGGCGGGGTGAGCGAGTTCGGAGCGGAAGTCATTGCCGAGATGAACCGCGTGGGCATGATGGTGGACCTCAGCCATGCCAGCGAGGACAGCTTTTATGATGCTATCAAGCTGAGCCGCACCCCTATCGTGTGCAGCCACTCCTCCGCCAGAGCCTTGTGCGACCATCCGCGCAATCTGACCGATGCCCAGCTGCGTGCCCTTGCCGATGCAGGAGGTGTAGCACAAGTGACGCTCTATCATGGCTTCCTTGTCAAAGATTCCGTTGATTACAATCCACACAATGTGCTCCGTTCGTTCGCCTCACCCACCGAGAGCGTGACCGAAGCCACCATCCTCGATGCCATCGAGCACCTCAACCACATGGTCAACGTGATGGGCATTGAGCACGTGGGCATCGGCACCGACTTCGATGGCGACGGTGGCATTCGTGGCTGTGCATCAGCCAGCGAACTCATCAACTTCACTCGCCGACTGCTCCGCGAACGCTACACCGACGAACAGATACAGATGATTTGGGGCGGCAACTTTCTCCGTGTGATGCAGGAAGTGCAACGACAAGCATAACCTTGATGTCCTCATAGAGCTGAGGGCGATACCATAAGGGCTGGCAAAGCGACACATGCTTTGCCAGCCCTTGTTCTTCTTCTGACGACTGCACTGAATGAATTGTGAAGGGATATGGCAAAGCAGGAGGTGGAGAGAAAAGCCTTTTGGGTGCGTCGGATGGCGAGGTGTATTTATGCCCTAAAATCGGAGTCGGGGACATCGGTGAGTCGATGT
>WFMB01000097.1 GCA_009177185.1 Bacteroidales bacterium | reverse complement strand
CTAAGATAAACGTTAATGAACTCCATGCTTTCTTCTATAATAATTAATATGATTATCCGCAATCATACCACCAAAATTTTCGGGTAGCCTGACGGGTTCTATCCGATTTTTTGCCATCAACTGAAAATAATCGGGAAAACATTTGGTGCTTATAATCAAAATGACTACGTTTGTGACGCATTTATAAAAATAGTGGTAGTATGAAAGTCTTTGAATTTAGCAAGTATTTCCCGGATGAGACAACTTGTCGCAGGCGGTTCAAGGAGATGAGAGACAAACAGGGTGTGACGTGTCAACATTGCGGCTGTCACGATGTGGTTTGGTTAGAGAGCAAGCAACAATACCAGTGCAAGCAGTTGTTGTATCTTCTTCATTGCAGATTTCGTCGTATTTATACACACAATCAATACCACATGGAATCGTTCCAAGGTCTATGTCAATGCCCATCCCAAGCGTCTCACTACTTTCTGAAGATTGAAGCTGCTTGCCAAACACTTCAATCCACAAAACTTCCGCGTTATAACACTCGTCATCAAATGTACGCAGAACGATGGCATCGCCTACATTGATTGTACCCGATGTATTCACGCCTATCAATGCATAGCCCAATTCTTCTACATATAGGGAATTGTAAACTTCCATCTTATACATCTCTTGCCTGCTACCATTGGGAAGAGTTGCAATAATTTCATGCCAAAATATAAGGTCGTCATTAGATTTACATTTGAGAATTTCTCTCAACTTTTCATACACATCCTGTCTCGTAGTTGCTTTAATCTGCCAATCATATACCTTTATTTTAATATCATAATTGACACGCATCACTATTTGTGCATAATCCAATTCCCCGTCTGGCTGGCTATTGATAATGTGAAGGCAATAGTGACATATCGAGGCATCCTTTATGAAGGATGAGAGAAATTCTCTGCTTACCTTATTGGATTCGATAAACTCGTCATATTCCTCTTCCTCATCCCCTTCCTCTAATGCTGTATAACCAATCTGCTCTGACTCATTATGCACCCAAGTGTGCCCACAGTTGGGACAAGTGAATGAGTAGTTCGTGTCTTCTACCAATATATCCGCAGCATCATCTACAGCATTGTTAATCTTATCTCCCCAAATTGCATCGATTGCTGTACCTGCAATAAAACCTGCAACATTGCCAAAGCCAGGAACAACAGTACCTGCAACGCCAAGAACTGTTTTCATTCCTCCTTTCTTTATCACATTACGAGTTACTTTACTTGCAGTTGAACGCTTAACTTTGCCTTCAACCACATTTCCACAATTAGGGCATCTTTCTGTAATTTTAGCCATTGCTTTCTATTTTTTGTGCCGATGAACTCCACAGACATGGCTACACGTATAGATACAAGAAGGATGGAGCTTCGTTAGTATCCATCTGCTTGCAGGAATTGTCTGGAAAAATAACCTTCTATGGAATGAACAGTAACTACAGCCCCATCTGTGTGTACATATTTCATATACGGATACAATTAGGGCTGTATCTGTAGTTACATCAGTACACAAGTGGGACGCATCCTGTTTCTATTTCTCCATAGGCGATGCAGGTTTAATCCTGCAAAGTTTTCCAGACTTTTTCGCAAACAAGGAATAGAGACATTATAACGCCTTCTTGATTTTGAGCTGGCACGCTCCAGTGTCCGAAGAAACCGAAGAGAGTTCCCAAAACATTGCAAATATACATAAAAGCCCGAAAACATCTGCAATTAGATTGTATGAAAACACAAAACGAAGACCAAAAAGGTTCTCTAAGCAAAAGAAAAAGCCGTTTTTAATGACATGGTAACGCTTAAATGACAGGAAGGATGTGCTATGTAAGGCGTACACCGTGCGTGAAATAACATGCGCACCCTGCGCATATTATTTCATGCAGGGTGTGCGAAATCATACGCGCAGGGTGCGGACGTAGGGGGAGGCAGTATTGAGAGCATGACGGGGACACCGTGAGCAATCGCCCATGAATGCCTTGCCGACGAGAAGTTTTTCAAGGGAATGCTTTGAGGCTTGGGAAAAAGTGCCTATCTTTGTCAACTAAAAACACGAAAGAAAGCATCATGAGAATCGGATTCAGCATAGAGTACCACACGCGATGGGGCGAGGAACTGCGCGTGCAGGTGTGCAAGACAGGCAGAGATGGACGGCGCGAGGAGATGAGAGAGTGGAAGTTGGCGACCTGCGACGGCAGGATGTGGGAAGNTGAAATCACGTTGCAGTGTCAGANGGGTGGCGGCATCGAGTACAAGTATGCGATGTACCGCGACGGGGTGCTGGTGTGGACCGAGTGGGAAGTGGCACCACATGTGGTGCAGTTCGACGGGGTNACCAGCCACTATATGCTGACCGACAGGTGGCGTCCNATCCCTGAGGACCTGCCGCNGTANTCATCGGCCTATACCGAATGNGTGGGGGCGCAAGCGGATGGCACTGCNGCCATCGACACGCTCTATTCCTCCACCTTGCAGTTCCGCGTGGTGGAGCCGCGTCTGCGCAAGGGCGAGTTTCTTGCCTTGTGTGGCAGCACGCCTCAGCTGGGCGAGTGGCGACGACCGAGGCGGATGGCACTCATCAATCTGCAGGAATGGGCGGTGAATGTCGATGCCGAGTTGCTGTATGACGAGGTGGAGTATAAATATGTGGTGGTGGATGCTGACAACAATATCCTGCGTTGGGAGGCGGGCAGAAACCGCCGTCTGCGCTGTCCACGACTGCAACAGGGGCAGATGTGGGTCAAGACGGAGGACAGGCCTGCCCTGAGCGGCGACAGCTGGAAGGTGGCAGGTGTGGTAGTGCCCGTGTTCTCGTTGCGCTCGGCACGCAGCTATGGCGTGGGCGACTTCGGCGACTTGAAGATGCTCATCCAGTGGGTGGTGAAGACGAAGATGCACGCCATTCAGATTCTGCCTATCAATGACACCATCATGACGGGCAAGTGGCAAGATTCGTATCCTTATAACTCCATCTCCATCTATGCGTTCCATCCGCTCTATTGCGACCTGCATGCGTTGCCCGAACTGGACAACCGCTTGGCGATGGAGAAGTTCCTCATGAAGCAGCAGAAGGTGAATGCCCTGCCGCAGATGGATTATGAGCAGGTCTTCCAGCTCAAGATGGAGTATCTTCGCCTGGTCTTCGAGCAAGAGGGGAAGCAGGTGCTGGAGAGCGAGGAGTTCATCCAGTTCTTCGACAGCAACAAGGACTGGCTGGTTGCCTACGCTGCGTTCTCACATCTGCGAGACACGTATGGCACGCCCGACTTCCAAAAGTGGGCAAAACACAGCAAGTATAACCAACGGGAGATTGAGAAACTCACCGCTCAGGACAGCCCTGTGTATGACAAGGTGGCTTTCTATTACTATATCCAATACCAATTGCATCGCCAACTGCTCGACGTGCGCAACACGGCTCGTGAGGCTGGGGTCATCATCAAGGGCGACATCCCCATCGGTATCTCGCGCAACAGCGTGGAGGCATGGTCGCAGCCGCNCTTGTNCAACCTCGACGGACANGCGGGGGCACCGCCTGACGATTTCTCGATGAANGGGCAGAATTGGGGCTTNNCCACCTANAACTGGGAGGCGATGGCGGCCGNTGGCTATCAGTGGTGGNTTCGCCGATTCCAAAAGATGGCTGAGTACTTTGATGCCTACCGCATCGACCATGTGCTGGGCTTCTTCCGCATTTGGGAAATCCCGCAGCATTCGGTACACGGGCTACTGGGGCACTTCTCGCCTTCACTCCCCATGAGCGTGAACGAGATTGAAAGCTATGNCATACACTTCAACGCGGAGCTGATGACCCGNCCGTTCNTCACCGACGAGANACTCGAACGCACGTTTGGCTATCGCGCCGACCTNNTGAAGTCGCTCTACCTGCGCCCTCGCACTGACGGACGCTATGACTTGAAGGACGAGTANGCCAGCCAGCGCAAGATTGAGGCTGCGTTTGCCGAGAAGACGGACGAGGNNAGCATGGCTCTGCGCGACGGGCTTTATGCACTGGCTTCTTGTGTGCTGTTCGTGCCCGACCACAAGCATCCAGCAGTGTATCATCCGCGCATCTCGGCACAACTCGACTGTGTGTATGAGTCGCTGCCGCAGCACGAGAAAGAGGCGTTCAACCGCCTCTACAACGAATACTACTTCCGCCGTCACAACCAGTTCTGGTATCAGGAGGCGATGAAGAAACTGCCGATTCTGACACAATCCACGCGCATGCTGGTGTGTGCGGAGGACTTGGGCATGGTGCCTGACTGTGTGCCTTGGGTCATGAACGACCTGAGAATGCTGTCGCTGGAAATCCAAACAATGTCGAAACGTCCTGAATTGCAGTTTGGCCGCCTGTGGGAGAACCCCTATCGCTCGGTGGCAACTATCTCCACCCATGATATGCCGCCTCTCCGCATGTGGTGGGAGGAAGACGCGGAACGGGCACAGCAGTTCTACAATTCGGCACTCTACAAGGACGGAACCGCCCCCCATCCTGCCCCAGGATGGCTGTNTGAGGACATCGTNGCGGCTCACCTGTTCTGCTNATCGGCACTCACGCTGCTGTCGTTNCAGGATTGGCTGTCCATCGACGAAGACTTACGCCTGGCGGACCCCATGGCAGAGCGCATCAACATTCCAGCCAACCCGCGTCACTACTGGCGCTACCGCATGCACCTCACCATCGAGCAGCTCATGAATGCCCACAAATACAACGCGAAAGTGAAGTCGTTGATTGAAAACTCTGGACGCGCATGAGCACTANAGATNGCAACAAAANNAAACGGACAAAACGGAAGCAGATTGGCNTCTACAGCACTTTCGTCGTCATCATGGGCTTGTTGGCAGCCATTCGGCATGGATTCGCTTTGGAGATTCCAACGAATCACCCCAACAAAGAAACGGTCATGACCCTGTCGCTGGAACCTCCTGAACAGGAAGCGGTGGCGGCACAGACGAGCAGGACCTCGCAGAACAATCCAGAGGACGAGGAACTCTATACCGAATATCCCGATTCGCTCATCAAGAAGACTGCGTTTCACGAGACAACGGTCAATGCGCCAGAAGACGACCTCCTCATTGGCGACTCCACTGCCGAAGCGTCTTTTCCGCAACAAGAACCGCCTAAGGGGAAAGGTGCTCACCGCATTCGGGGCGTGTGGAGCTATGTGGAGTGTTTCCCCGACATTCAAGATGTACAAATCATCGCGGCCACGAAAAACGGCATCCGCCCCGTCAAGAACAGAGACGAGGCAGAGAAATTGGTGCAGCAATACAAATTGGTGAACATCTGCCACTCACCGTTCTACAAAGTGGACAAACTCACCCACTCCATCCCCTATCTGGTGCCGAAAGCGCACCACCTGCTGAACACCATCTGTCTGAACTTCATCGACTCGTGTGTGGTGAAAGGATTGCCTGTGCATCTGCCTATTGTCACGTCGGTGTTACGCACTACTGACGACGTGTCGAACCTGCAAAAGGGAAACAAGAATGCCACCGACAACTCGTGCCATTGCTATGGCACCACGGTTGACATTGCCTACAACCGTTTCTACCCCTTAACAGGCTCATACTCATCTGAAACACAGCAGCTGAGATGGGACGAACCCATGAAGCAAGTGCTGTCGGAGGTGCTTTTCGACCTGCGCAAGCAGCAGCGTTGTTATGTGAAGTATGAGAAGAAACAGGGGTGCTTCCATCTCACATGCAGATGATGCACCAATTGGCATGATGTGCCGCTATCTGACTCGCACAACGAAGGTTACTTCCCCCTTGGAAGTAGCCTTTGTGCTATCAGTTCCACCACATCGACATTGACGGCATTGCCCAGTGCCTTCATCTTCTGTCCGCGCGACAAGCCGTTATAGTTCAATTCCTGCATGGATTGAATGCGAGCCGCCTCGTTGTGGGAGATGTAACGCCCCCAACGGAAGTCCTCTTCTACGTATGGAACGCCCTTCTTGTCGAGTGCCCCGTCGGGAGGGAAAGGCACCCAAGGAAGTATCGGTGTGGCTGTGGAGCAGAGCGTGATGGTGGGCACGTAATTGAGCGAGCGGATGCGGATGCCTGACGGTCGCAACTGAATGACATGGTGGCGGAAGTCCCAATCTTGGTTGGTACTCCACTCCAGCATACGTTGTGTACGCGGATATTGTAGTATCTTGGGCAACCAGCCATCAATCCAATCTTTGTGACGCTGGTAGAGTTCACGGTTCTGGCGAATCAGCACCTTTTTGAACTCAGGGTATGTCTCTTCGTATTTCGTCTTCCGCATATAGAACGGAAGACCTGCAATGAGTTCTTCGCGCGTGTCGCCTTCGATGATTCTGCCATAGTTTCCACAGCGACCACGCAAACGTTCCAGGGGCTGAAAAGCTGGAGGGGTGTCCTCAAACTCATAATCAGCTCCAAACTCCATCGTGAAAATGCAGTGGGAAGGCATATAGCCATCGCGTTTCGTCACGTTATAGACAAACTCCTGCCAAGCGTCGAACACAGGATGAAGCGCACGCCGAACTGGTTGCACTCCGTCATTGTCGTAGGGGGCAACAATGGTACGGACATCGCTGACGACACGCTCGTCGGGCTGTGGAAAATGGAACTTGCGCATACCACTCTTTCCCTCAGCATCACGCAGCATACCAACAATGTAGAAACGAGGACGATGCTGCGGTATGCCAAACTCATGAGGCGAGAACACACGACCATCAATGTCATATCCCAACGCATCCAGCTTCTGCTGAATGGTCGCCCACGTGCGTCCACCATCATGCCCTGGCAAAGCCGAGACGTTCTCTAAGAAGATGTAGAGGGGATGGTGGTGCTTCAGCACTCGACAAATCTCGTCAAACAGGTTGCCACGCCCCAACTCGTCGTCAAACCCTTGTTTCTTGCCTGAGAAAGAAAAGGGCTGGCAAGGGAAACCGCCACAAAGGATGTCGTGGACAGGAATGTCCGCCACATCTATCTGTGTGATGTCTCCATGAATGGGCACATCGGGAAAGTTGACCTGATACAGTTTCCGCAATTTAGGCTTGATTTCAGAAGCGAAGACGCATTCATGCCCTAAATGCGATAAGGCAAGATGGAAACCGCCAAGACCTGCAAACAAATCAACAAATTTCATTTCTTAACAATACCTGTGTTCTGAGCCGTATCAAAGCCCTTTGCAATCCAACATAATCCGACAAACGTAAGCAAGCCATTCAGCATGAGCATCTCATACCCAAACTGATAGCCCGTCGCTGTGCGCACTGCTACATCTATCACATAGCAAATGACAGGTGAANCAATNACGACATNAGGAACGAGCGGCTCGCGTGGATGCCACTTCGNAAACATNCCAAAGGCAAAAAGCCCCAAAAGCGGACCATACGTGTACGACACCAANGTGNAAATCAAATCCATCACACTCCCCGAACCCAGCCAGTGGAAGACGAGGGTGACAATGACAAAAACGGCAAGCACCCCTAAATGCACCAGTTTCCGTGTCCGCTCATCGCTTTCCCGATGCAGAATGTCTATACAGAAACTGGTGGTCATGGCGGTCAAAGCCGAATCGGCCGAAGAGAAAGCACTCGCAATGATTCCCAACGTGAAGAAGACCAGACACGCATGCCCCAACGTGCCATCCAATACGATCTGAGCCAACAGCTCGTCTCCCTTGGCTGGCAAAGCAATGCCCATGCGCTGATATAGGAGAAGAAGCAGAATACCCAACGCAAGAAACAGGAAGTTAACTGGCACAAAGAGCGAGCCATACGAACACATATCTTTCTGTGCGCTTCGCAAGTCTTTACACGTCAAGTTCTTCTGCATCATGTCCTGATCTAATCCCGTCATCACAATCACCACAAAGACACCTGAGAGGAACTGCTTCCAGAAGTTCTGCTTGGACGAGAAGTCATCCCACTCGAAGATGCGCGCATGAGGGTCGTTCCACACCGCTGATACGGCTTCTGTGAAACTGAAATCCAGCAGCATTGCCACACGCACAAGGATTAGCAACAATGCCAGCAACATACAAGCCGTTTGCACCACATCCGTCCACACCAATGTACGAATGCCCCCCCTGCGTGTATAAAGCCAAATCAGCAACAGCGCCAGCACCACAATCACGGCATAAGGAACAGTGATGGTGTCAGCCAAGCAGGTTTGCAGAATCTCACAAACCACATAGAACTTCGCACCAGCTCCCAACAATTTGCTCAGGATGAAGAACGAAGCACCCGTCTTATAGCTGATGTGCCCAAATCTGTGATTGAGATAAGTATAGATGGACGTGAGCCGATGCCGATAATACAACGGCAACAACACGAAAGCCACCACCACATACCCCACGACAAAGCCCATACACATCTGCAAGTAAGTCATATCCGTGCCCATCACCCATCCAGGCACACCGATGAAAGTCAATCCAGAGATGCAGGCACCAATCATGCCAAAAGCCACTAACGGCCATGGAGACTGGCGATTGCCACTAAAAAACGTAGCATTCCCATCTCCCTGTTCCCCGTTCTTAGCCTCCATTAACTCTCCCCGCCGCTCAATCCTGCGAGACAGGAGCAACAACACGCCAAAGTATAATATGATGGTACCTAAAACAATCACGCCTTTATGTCAACGTTTCCCAAGCCCCCATGCCCTGCATCATGCCTGTACATCACCTTCTGCTCCCTCCTGCGGCTTCAGGAAACCCTCTCCATAGAGAGAGAACTTTGAGCCATAGCCTGGTTTACTCTCAACATTCAGCCTCAAGTTCATGCCATCGGCCAACTTCTTAGCCACATGCAGACCCAAACCAAGACCTGAGATAAAGCCATTGTCCTTCCAGAAAAGCCCAAATGCAATCTCTTGTTTCTCATACGGAATACCACACCCCGTATCGGCAACGAAAAATTCCACTTCATCGTTGTTCAGGTAATAATCCAGCCCCACAATAATGTATCCGCATTTCGTGAACTTGATGGCATTGCCGACCAACTGATTCAAGATGTACTTCACACGTGTCCTGTCATTATCCATCCACACATCTTTACGAACGGTCTGCATACAAAGTGTCACACCATCAGGCACCAAATCTGCCCAATCCGCAATCACCTCCTGAATCAAGGCTGATGGGTCAAACACTTCCTTCACATACTGGATGCGCCCACTTCCAATGCGCGAGAACATCAGGATGTCCTCAATCATAGCCGACAGACTCGTATTGTTTGCCTTGATTATCTTTGCATATTCAGCCAATTCTTCCGGTGTGAACGCGTCAACAGGCATGCCCACAATCACATCGCTGAAACCCACCACCGCATTCAGAGGAGTACGAATCTCATGGCTAATCGTCATCAAGAAGTCCTCCTTTTGCCGTGCCTCCTCAGCGAGACTCAGAGCCAATCGCAAATCCTTCTCATACTTCTTTGCCTCATCAATGTTGATAAGAATACCATNCACCCGTTNAAACTGGTCTATAAATTCGTACATAATCNCAAAACGAAGCTGCCACCAGCGANACNCCNCATCTATATTGGCATANATGTCATAAATGTGTGTGCCAATAATCTTCATGGCTTGCATAATAAGCGGAATCTCATCGGCATAGTCTGAGTGGATGTGAGAAATGATGTCTTTCAGGCTTTCTTCCGTGCGTATAGAGCGACTATCCGCCCCATGCAACGCCATCTGTCGGATTTCAGCCTTGCGTTTCACAGTCGTAACCAGGTCGTGCACCTGACGACCTTTCCATTCCCTCATCACCAAGATGACAGCACCACCACCCAAGATGAACACGCTAATAATCAGAAACCACGTCAGATAGTTGTAGAAAGGCATACTCTCCTCAATAGGAGCACCCACAATAGTGAAGCGGTCACTATAATCGTGATACTTCATATCCAGCCGTTGCATCGCCTGATAATCCATGTAATATCCCTTCTGATGCGTCAGGTTGATAAACGATGACAAATCAACTCCCTCCAGAATCTTTGATGCCACATTCGCCATATCCGTAGCCACCGTGGCGTAACTGGCAAAATAACCACACAAGTACCTACCACGCCCATCAGCAAACCCAGCCTTCACTGCCGTAAACTGCGGACGTCTCGTCTTGTTGACGATAATCGAACTATACAGGTCATACTTCACCTGCACCGAAGGATACTTCCACGAATGAATATAGACTTTATACAGATTCTCATAGCCCTCCTCGCGTGCATAGACATCCTTAAACGTATTCCGTNCAGNTTCAGCCACCGAGTACGTCAACACCATCNCACTNTCTTTCCAATCGGTTTGCATNCTATCCNCANTGGAATCCTCCATCACAATATGAAAGTCCGTATTGTCTATATAAGGCGGACGGACAATAGCCTGTCGAAGTTCCGCACGGATGAGCGAATCTTGATAAAAATAGTCCAGTTCTATCTCCACACTATTCTTGCCAGTCATCTCTACCGCAAGATTGATATTAGCAGCATAATCAATAGGGTCGCTGATAACCACCAAGTTCTTATGTTTTCTTATTTTATTCCACTCAGGATGATGCAAAGCACCCAAAACCACAGGCACAGAATCCCATGCAGCCATTATGCCCGCTTCCTTCCATGCGAGAAAATCATGGGCAGCACGGTCGCCCTCCGTTATCATCACATCAGGATGCCATCCCAACTTTGTCAGCGAGTCCCTCAAAGCCAAAAACTTATCATCGGTTTCCTCCGTTGGATCCTTCAGAGCGAGATACAAGTGGCACACATCCACATCCATCCCGTTGTTGCGGAAAGCCGTTCGCAAAGTCTCGTTAAAGCCACGATAAGCAGCCAAAGTCTTCTCATAGCTGTGGATAACCAGCACACGCGCCTGCCGTTCGTCCACAAGCTGTTCCGAAGACATTGAACATGAAATGGTTGACAAAGTTCCCCACCCCAGCGTGAGCACCAACAGCAGACATTGCACCATGCGCTTCAGACGGAAAAAGAACTTACTTCCCTTGCCAATCTCACTCTCCACACCAATTGTACCACCTTGCTTTTCAATGATGGTTTTACTGATGTTCAGTCCCAAGCCCGTGCCGCGGTCCGTTTCGTCCACCTTCACATAACGTTCAAACAGCCTCGCCTGTTTCTCTGGCTCCACCCCTATGCCCGTATCCTTCACATACACCTCGATTTCGTCAGGATTCTCCTCCATGTGCTTCCATCCCAATGTAACGCTACCTTCGGTTGTAAACTTGAACGCATTGCTCAAGAAGTTGTTCACCACCTGCTTTGTGCGTATCATACTAATGTTCACCATCTCATCAGGCTCGTCCATCTCAAGCAAAAACTGCAAATGGGTTGGTACAATAATGTAATTGGTATTGTAACAATCATTCACTAACTGCTGCACCGACACAGGCTTCTGAATAATTTCCAAATCACCCGTCTCCACTTGCGCCTTCTCCATCACACTGTCAATCATATTCAGAATCATATCAGTGTTTTGATGGATAATCTCGGCATACTGCTCACGCTCCCCTTCCTCGAAAGTCATGCCCGGCGTGGTAAGCATGGTAGAAAAACCAGTCACAGCCCCCAGAGGTGTACGCAAATCATGGCTGATATTGGCAAGGAAACTCTCCTTCAACGCCACTTGACTTGCCACGATTTGTGCCTGCTCCAGCTGCTCCTCCGTTTGTTTCTTCTTGTCGATGTTCAGCAACAGACCATACAGTTCGCCCGTGCGAGCAGACTCATCAGTAGCAGTATAAATACATTCTGCCCAGTACCAACATTTTCCGCCATCAGGAGAAAGATGCAGACGTACACTCTTCTTGCCACGCTGCTCACGGAAGTTCAGGAGGAAGTCGAACGATTGTTTGCTATCCTCATGCACACACTGCTCCAGTTGATCGATCGTGAGCACATTCGTCGGCAATCTGAAACAGTTGGCGAACTGACGGCTGAACGAGAATTCATTGCCACACAACATCCAGATGGTATCCTTGGCATTAGAGAACATCAGGTCGTGTACATTCTCCTCAAACATCAAATCCTCCACCAAGTTCATCTGACCATGCCACCTCCAATACTGCAGCAAGCGAACCACAGCATAAATAACAGAAGCAACCAGCAACAACAGCAATACTATCCATAATGAGAACAATCCTGGTTGCTCCAGATAGTAAGGAACATTCACCAATTGAGCATACTGGCGAACAGCGCTATAAGACAACGTAGGAAACGCCTCATGCAGGACAGACCAATCAAAATAATAGCCCGCAGGATGCAAACCAATGGGAAGCTCATGTGGATGCGCCCCGTTTAGAATACGCACAGCATAACGCACCTGGTCCCTCACCTGTGTTTCTGTGCTTGTGAAATAGCCACCCACAAACAGCGGACTCCCTGCATTGTTGAAAAGTTCACGGATGCAAGTAAACTGCGGTGTCCTCGTCATGTTGATAAGACAACTGCTATAGATGTCATTCTTNNCTTGTAGATGGCACAAGCGTGCGGCATTGCGATAGAAANAAGCCATCNNCTTCCTNCNCNCGNNCTCATCCTCTTCTGGCGCANGATTCANATACNGCTTAGCACACGAGACAAAGTGTACAGCAGCCTTACCAGGATAATTCTCGAGCATATACTCTTCCGATATCTCGGGCAAATNAAAATCANAATTATCGATGANTCGCGTTNAANCCNCCNGCACTTNCAGNCATTGGTCCCTCANCTGCTCATCCGCAACGCCATCATCCAATTCAACGACGACATTATGAACTTGCGCTACTCGCAGGATAACATTGATGTTGCGCCCAAAGTCAATACGCGACCACAATCCCGTCATCAACGGAAAATTTTGCAATGAGTCGCGCGACATCGTGCTCACACCAGCAAAGACCACAGGCGTGTTGACGAAGAGGGAATCCCTCCCCATATCCTTCAGCACCCACTCCACAACAGGGTCATCATTCAGCAGAATCACCTCTGGCTTCCAAGCTTTGATGTCATCTGCATACTTACGCCATTCATTCTTCTCAAAAAACTCACCAGGCTGATGCGTCATTTTCGCATAAATGTGGCGCACCTCCACATTCATCTCGCTCTCCTTAAACGCCTTGTCCATACATTCGACAAAGAACGTTCCCTCTTCGCCAACGCTGTCCCACGAATGGATGACCAGCACACGATGAGACGGGGCAGCTGGTGGTCGGTGACAAGCACCCAGCGCAAGCAACAATACCCCAAAAAACAACAAAAGCAGGAGGCGAATATGATGCTTTTTCATACGTACATTCATTAAAGGATTTACTATTTATTTTAATGTGACAAAGGTACGATAAGTAATCTGAAGCACCACACATTTCTGCAAGTTTTTTCCACTTTATAGCCAAATTCGCTTCCGAAGCACCCACTGAACCATTCCCCGAGTTGCCAAATACACCACAAAAGCCAGCCACAGACCGTGGTTTCCCCACACAGGCACCAGCGTCACATAGAGCACAAAGAAGACCGCCATGCCCGACGCCATCGAGAGCAGCATCCCCTTCGTTGCCGTGGCACCGATATACACGCCATCCCAAATGAAAGCCGCCATGCCACACAAAGGGAAGAGGAGCGTCCAATACTGATACACAGCAGCCGCCTCCACCACCGCCGCATCGTCCGTCAGCAGCGACAGGAACGGATTGCCACCCAAGCAATACGCCAGCGTGAACACCGCCGCCACCATCCATCCCCAGCGGAAGAGATGCCGCACCGTGTCGTCATAGATGCTTCTCATCCGCCCGCCTATCGCCTTGCCCACCATCGCCTCGCCCGCAAAGGCAAAGCCGTCCATGATGTAACTATAAAGCGTAAAGAGCTGCATGAGCATCGTGTTCACCGCCAGTTCGGTGTCTCCCTGCCGCGCACCAGCCGCAATAAAGAAAAAGTGTACGAGAATCAAGCAACAGGTACGCAAAAAGATGTCTTTGTTCAAGAAGAAAAAGCGGAGCAAAGCATCACGAGTCACGATGCAACGCCAACGCAGGTACTTGCTCAACCGCAAATAGTTGAGCACAAGCAACAACAGTGCCACGCCAAGCCCCACGTATTGGGCGATAACTGTGCCGAGTGCCACTCCCTCAATCTTCATCTTCGCCCCATACACCAACGCCAAACTGATGCCGATGTTTGCCACGTTCTGCACCACCGCCACCACCATCGGAATCTTGGAGTTCTGCATGCCCAGACACCATCCCGTCAGCACGAACAGGCTCAAAGCAGCTGGAGCACCCCATATACAGATGTCAAAGTAGATGCGCGTATGTGCAGCCACCTCCGCCGACGGCTGGATGATGCCCAACGCTACCTCCCTCACAGGCACTTGCAAACACAGCATCACCGCCGAAATCAGCAGCGACACCAACAACGCACGCAAAAGGATGCCGACCACCTCGGTCAAGTTCCTCGCCCCCAACGCCTGTGCCGTCATGCCGCTCGTGCCCATGCGCAGAAACGCAAACATCCAGTAGATGATGTTGAACAGCATGCCCCCCACAGCAATGGCACCCACATAAGCCGCCGCACCCAAATGTCCAGTGATGGCGACATCCACCAAGCCCAACAACGGCACCGTGATGTTTGACACGATGCTCGGCAAGGCGATGTGCAAGATTTGTTTATCCCTGAGGTTCATGTTTCAGATACTCCGCCAACATCTCCGCACACCGTTCCCCATCCACACCTGCACTCACAATGCCTCCTGCATAGCCAGCCCCCTCGCCACATGGGAAGAGACCTTGCAGACGCACATGTTGCAACGTGTCCCTGTCACGCAGAATGCGCACAGGAGCCGACGTTCGGGTCTCCACGCCAATCATCACCGCCTCGTTCGCCAGGAATCCGTGGCAAGCCTTGCCAAAGTTGCGGAAGCCCTGCTGCAAGCGTTTCGCCACAAAGTCGGGCATCCAGAAGTGCATCGGCGTGCTAATCAAGCCCGGCGTATAGGACGACTTCGGCAGGTCGTAACTGCCCTTGCCGTTCACGAAATGCGCCATCCGCTGAGCTGGCGCCACTTGCTGGCGGTTACCCTGCATCCACGCCGTGTATTCCAAGCGTTCCTGCAACTCCATCATGGCCAAAGCCCCTCCCTTCGCGTCGATGCCAGGAACAGACGGCAGCTCCAGCAAAGAGCGGTCCTGCAAGTCCTCCACGTGCAGTTCCACCACCATGCCCGAATTGCTCCAAGGGCTGTTGCGCTGCGAGTTGCTCATTCCGTTCACCACCAACTGCTGTGGTCCGCTCGCCGCAGGAACAACCGTACCGCCAGGACACATACAGAAGGAATAGACACCCCTTCCATCCACCTGTGTCACAAACGAATACTCCGCTGCTGGAAGNAACTCACCTCNGCCCTCTNTGCGGTGATACTGGATTNGGNCAATCAACTGCGAGNGATGCTCCAGACNCACACCCACGGCAATGTCCTTCGCCTCTATCTCGATTCCCTCCGCATGCAGATAGCGATACACGTCACGGGCACTATGTCCCGTCGCCAAGATAACAGGTCCCATGAACATAGCCTCGCTGCCATCAGACCGCACACACTTCACGCCCACAACCCTGCTGCCGTCCGCATCGTCACGGGTCATCAATCCCACCATCTTCGTCTCGAAGTGTACCTCTCCACCACATCGGATAATCGTCTCGCGCATCGCCTCGATGATGTTGGGCAAACGGTCAGTGCCCAAATGCGGATGCGCATCTGCCAAGATGCTCGTGCTGGCACCGTGCTGGCAGAACACATTCAGAATCTTCTCCACGTTGCCACGCTTCTTACTGCGCGTGTAGAGCTTGCCGTCCGAGAAAGCCCCTGCGCCACCTTCGCCAAAGGAATAGTTCGACTCGGGGTCCACCACCTGCGTGCGGGCTATCTGCGCAATGTCCTTGCGGCGTTCATGCACAGGCTTTCCACGCTCCNCCACCNCNGGGNGCACGCCTAACTCTATCAGCCTCANCGCGGCAAACAGCCCACCGGGANCAGCACCCACAACAATCGCCTGAGACCGCCCTTCCACATTGGGATAATCCGTCCTCACAAACTCATCGTCTTCGGGTTGCTCATCCACATACACCCTCACTTTCAGGTTCACATAGATGGTGCGCTGGCGAGCGTCAATGCTCTTCTTCAACACCCTCACCGCTTGCACCGCCTCTGCGGCAAGCCCTTTCTCTTCCTGCAAGAAGTGCTTGATGCCCTGCTCGCTCGCTGCCACTTCGGGCAGCACTCTNATCTGAAATTCCTGTGTCATATCTTCAAATGTCAAGATTCCATGCGCTATGCTTTCGCATTGTCATTCTCTTTGCAAAGTAAAGACTTTTTCATCGCTTGGACAAATTTGACCCTAACTATTTTCATCCGCAACGGGGCGAGGACGATTTTCCGCCAAAAACACCCCCGAAAGGGGTCTGAGTCACACCCTGTTTGAGGTCTGAGTCAGACCCTGATTGGGGTGTGACTCAGACCCCTTTGGGGGTATAAAATGGGCACGAAAACGGACAGGGGGCTGAGTCGTTTGACTCAGCCCCCTGTCCGTTTGTTTTTGGTAGGGACGATCGGGTTCGAACCGATGACCTCTGCAATGTGACTGCAGCGCTCTAAACCAGCTGGGCTACGCCCCTATCTTTGGGTTTCCGCCGACAAAGGTACGACATTCTTCTGACACCAACAACATTTCGTTCTTTTTTTGTTGAGGCTCCTCCTTTTTTTGCCCGTTTCATTCCTTCTTTTTCCTTTTTTGCGTATCTTTGCAAACAAATCCGCTGACACATTATTGAACATTACATCGTTTCGGCACG
>WFMB01000114.1 GCA_009177185.1 Bacteroidales bacterium | reverse complement strand
CTTGTCAAAGTTAGCATATGTGCCGCCAAATTGCCAGTATACTGATTGCAATAACCACCATAATAACTCCCATACACATGCGTGGAAAAGTTTACATACCCCCAATACTCCACATACCCTCCACGCCATTGACAGGAATCCATCAAGGACTCCATTTCAGTGATAGAATACGGATCGTCTACCGTACCACTACCTCCACCGACAAAACTCTTCATTTCCAATTCGCTGATTCTTTGCTGATTCTTCGCAAGTTCATCAAGCAACCCAACTGATAATTTTTTCATTTTTTTGTTTTTTTTATGCCATCGTGTCTCTATCGTTGACGGGTTATATTTAAGTTTTCTGTTATAAAGCATAGAGACAACAATTTACATCTCTTACCAGAGGCAAGGTGTAAATCAATGCTTTCATTCTTGTTTGTATTGCTTTTCAAGTTTGTGTCTCATCTATTACACAATCATTCTGACTTTTCACAAGAGAAAAATATGATCCCTTCCTCTCTATCAACTGCTCATGATTACCAATTTCTACAATCATTCCCTTCTCCATCACCACGATTTGGTCAGCATGACGTATCGTACTGAGCCGATGGGCGATGATGACAACCGTCCTGTTCTCGAATGCTCCGTTCAGCGCCTGTACAATCTTCTGTTCATTAACTGTATCCAGGGCATTGGTTGCCTCATCAAGGAATAAATATTTTGGATTCCGGTATAGGGCACGAGCGATGAGCAGCCGTTGCTTCTGACCTCCACTCAATCCTCTTCCCTGCTCCCCGATTTCCGTGTCAAACCCACGGGGCATTTGGTCTATCTCACTTTTTATCTGTGCAATCTGACAGCATTTCACCAGTTGTTCCTCGTCCACATGCTCATCGTCCAGCACGATGTTGTTCTTGATGGTGTCACTAAAGATTTTGCCGTCCTGCATCACCACACCACACATCTCCCGCCATTTTCTCAAATTGAGAGCTGTGACATTCATGTCGCCCATATTCACACTTCCGTATGATGGCTTATAAAGACGTACCAACAACTTCAACAAAGTGGATTTTCCGCAACCGCTACTACCCACAATGGCTGTGATTTTATTCTCTGGAATGTAGAGATTGATGTTTGTGAGTACCATCGGAAGATGTGGGGCGTACTGGAACATCACGTTCTTCAGTATCAAGCTCCCATTCTCAGGCAGGATGGTTGTAGTTCCTGCTGATAACAACTCGTCCTCATCATCAAGTTGGCGTATTTCGTTCATTCGGAGGAATGAAATCTTGGCATATTGCGCCGAGACCATGAAGTTGATGAACTGCACCAAAGGACCGTTCAGCATACCAATGATGAACTGCGTAGAAATCATCACCCCCAAGGTGATACCTCCATCAATGACAGCTGTTGCACAGAAAAAGGTGATGGTCATGTTCTTGATGCTCTCGATGAACTGAGCACCCAAATTCTGTATGTTCGTCACTGCCAGCATACGCTTGTTGACGTGATAAAGCCTTGCCTGTATCTCCTCCCATTTCCAACGACGGGCACGCTCGTAGTTATATATCTTGATGTCCTGAATGGCTGAAACGGTTTCCACCCAATAGCTCTGGTTTCTGGACACCAGTTCAAAGTACTGCCAATCCAGTTTCTTTCGGATGCCCAGAAACAGCAGCACCCACGTGACATAGAAGATGGAACCAGCCGTGAAGATATAGAATATCACAGAGTTGTATATCAGCAAAATGATGGAGAAGAGTACAAAGGTGAAAGCCGAGAATATCAATGAGAGCGAGTTGTTCATAATGAATGAACGGATACGCTCATGGTCTTGTGCACGCTGAAGAATGTCACCCAGTAACTTGTTCTCGAAGAAGGTTACGGGCAGCTTCATCAGTTTCACCAAATAGTCAGAGATAAGGGCGATATTGACTCGGGCTGTAATGTGCATCAATATCCAGTCTCTCACCACATTAAACGCCATTACGCTCAGCAGAATGCAGATATTGCCCACCAGCACCATGTTAATAAATTTTACATCGGAGGTGTTGATGCCAATATCAATCACTGCCTTGGAGATGAACGGCAGGACTCCTTGCAGGAGGGTTACCAACAGCATGACAAAGAAAATGAGAGAGAAATCTTTCTTGTATGGCAGGAAATAGCGCAACATGCTCACCATGCTGTTCTTCTCCTGTTCTTTTTCCTGCTTGGACTGCTTGAAGTCTGCTGTAGGCTCCAATGCAAGCAACACGCCCTTATCCTCATTCTTGAGGTACCATCCAGCCATAAACTCCAGCCTCGTGTACTTTACATGACCTTTGACGGGGTCGGACACCCATATATGTTTTTGGCTTGCGTCATAAACCACCACGAAATGGTTCTCGTTCCAATACACGATGGCAGGGAAGGGAATCTTTGTCACCACATCATCTATTGTACATTTGAGTGCCACCGTGTGAAGTCCGATTGACTCTGCCGCAGCACTTATGCCGAGCAGGGACACGCCTTCTTTGGTGATGCCGCATTTGTCGCGCAAATACAGGAGGGAGTAATATCGTCCAAAGTATTTCGCCACCATCTTCAGCGATGCGGGACCACAATCCTTGGCATCCATTTGGTATTCTGTTGGAAATCTCTTGAATGTCATTTTGTCTCCCTTGCCTTTAAGTTGTCAAACAGCCGCTGTATCAGCCGACGCTCCCGGGTAATTACCTCCCCCGTACCTACTGACTCGAAATTGAGATGCAGCTGCTTGTCGAAATTCGTTTTGNTNCCNTCCGNGAAGNACACTCNCACAAGATANGCNTNAATNGTTCCTTCNGNGNNNTCCNTGNTACGTNCNANCGATGANNNANCCTNTANTTTNCCNCGGNCATACNCATNTNCGTCATAGNGATAGTCGAAAAATTTCACATTGACATCCTGCCCCACCTCCACTTTGCCTGCGCCAAGCGATGGAATGAGCAACTCGCCTATCATGTGGTTCTTGGTTGGCGAGATGGAGAACACCTCTGTCGATGCGTTTATATGTAAGTTGTCACGCCAGAAGCCAAGGTATTGGACGAAACCGTCGATTGGAGCTACAAAGAGGTTCTGTTCTTTCCAAAGGCGAATCTGATTGGAAAGCATATTGTATTTTGCCACCATTGTGCTGAATGAAGATGCCATTTCCTCTCTGACTGTCACGTCAACCTTAGCCAGTTCAATGTCTATTGAGCTGATTTCAGACTGTTTCATGAGTGCTGAACTTTTCAGTTCAATGTTGGACTGCAGACTGGAAAGCAAGTGGTTATGTTGCTGTGCGAGATTTTCTTCGCTCAGTGCACCATGCCTGTGCAGCAGACTGTCTGTTTCATACTGTTTGCGAATACTGGAGAGCACTGCATCATTAAGCTTTATCTCCTTCCCCATGTTCTCAGCAACCAGTCTGTCCGACTGCTTTTGGTTCATCAGTGTCTTCCTCATATTGTCATACACTTTTGTCTGGCGCAGTTGGTCGTATTGGACATACGACAAGACAAAATCATTGTAGTAGGCACTGAGTACTCCCAGTTCCAGATTATTGGGCAGGTTCATACGGGTGTTCATGCCAAGTGTCACACTGCAGATATTATCCAGCATGAGCACATCCTCATACTTTGCCCCCGTTTCTATATATCCCAAACATGCACCTTCCGTCACTTCCGTGTTGTTCTCCACAAGCAACTTCAGGCGCCCAGATACTGATGCGACCAAACGTATGGGTGCCTTTTCGCCTGTGACGGATATCTGCCCCATCACCGTATCTGGATACTTGATGACACAGCCCAATGTGACCATCACCAGCACTATTACTGTGATGACCGTGGTCACAAGAGTCGTCCATCCAGTTGGCATACGCTCAATAATGTCGCTCACTTCCTCAGAGCGTTTCTCTAAAACGTTCCTCACCGCGTCATCCTGGACTATCGTTCTTTTTCTCTCTTTCATTCTGCGACTGATTCTCGGATTAAGTCCAGCATGTCCCTGCCTTCCATGAAGTCGTGGAGGGCGATATGCCGGATTTTGTAATACTTGGTGAATAAATCCTTCATGATTGATATGTAATTCTGCTTGGCTTGCAGATATTCCCTATTGGCATCAGTCAGTTCGATGGCTGCGATTTTGCCAGTATTGAATCTCATTACGGCAAAAGAATACTGACGGGCTGAAAGTTCATATTTCCTGCTTGCGGCATCCATGAGTTCCCTGCTCATATTGTAGCCAAATACAACATCGTGTACTTCCTCCTTGAAATAGTCTATGGCGTATTCCTGTTCAAGTAGAGTGGTCTCATACTCGTTTTGAGCGATTTTCAATTTATTGCGGTTTATCCCCCATTGGAACACTGGCACACTGAATGTAACAGACATTGCCTGCCGCTGGTCTGGGTGACGATAGGCATCTGCCAATGTGTTTGCATATTGATTGAGACCATAGTTCAACGAAATGTTGGCGTTGAAACGATTGTTTACCTCGGCTTGGTGTAGAGCATATTCAGCATTTACACGCTCCAACTCCAACTTTTGGTATTCGGGATTGTTTCTGTTGACCATTTCTAACACGTCCCCTTCATCTATGTATCGTGGGAACTTTTCTACGGANAGCCGTGCCAGCTCCANGCCTTGCAGGGAANGTTCATTCTCCAGTTNGCGCATGGAACTCGAATAGTTATATCGAGAACTTTCCAAAGCCATTTTGTTGTCAAGCTGCTGGAGTTCAACCATATTGTATTCGTATTCTGTAATTTTCCCAAAATCCATGCGCAATTTTGCATGCATGAGAAGCGAGTCACCCATGTTGACAGTTTTTGTATAGAAATCTATGTCAAGTTTATAGGAATAGGCATTGAGGTAGAGTGCCAGTATCTTCTGTTGTTCAGTGGAAACGGATGTACAGAAGTCTTTCATCGCCATGTCATTTTTCAGTTGGGATATGGTTCTCTCTAATCTCAAGCTTTTCCCTCCTCCAAATAAGGATTGAGAATAGGAAAGGTACATTGGCGTTGAACTGAAACTATTGTTGTTGGTCGTGANTTNANGCAAGAAGTTGAGACTGCTNCCCAANGTCAGTATACCGCNCNTCGCAGTGATTCTCTGCNTGATGCTCACCCCTCCGGNTGTNGTATTGGCATACTCTTCCACATTGGAATACTCACCTGTATTATAGTTCTGGAGTAGCCGCATGGAACGGTCGAAGGATATGGGCGTAAGACTCAAGGACAAAGACGGAAACAGACTCTTCCTGAAATTATCGTACTCCATCTGTATGTTTGCCAAAGTCAGGCGCTTACCTCTCACATACTTGGTGTTATATACATGCACATTGAGGGCATCATGCAGAGTCAGCTCCATGCCCATCAAAGGGTATGGATGGAGGAGCGATAGCATCAGGAATGTTAAAAATGTTCTTTTGCAATACTGCATGATGTTGATGTATATTTCTATATCGTGAAATAGAGCCAGCTATGGTTGCATTTTCTTATTGAAGTATTCTATGGTTTTTCTTAATCCTTCCTCTACTCCTATCTTTGGCTCCCAGCCCAACGCCTTCTTCGCCAGACTGATGTCGGGACGGCGTTGGCTGGGATTATCCAGAGGAAGAGGGTGATACTCTAATGCGGAGGTGGAGTCTGTGAGTCGGAGCACCTTCTTCGCCAATTCCTTCACTGTGTATTCCTCGGGATTGCCAAGGTTGGCGGGACCAGTGAAATCATCGGGGGTGTACATCATCCGCATAATGCCACGAACAAGGTCATCTACATATTGAAAACTGCGGGTCTGTTTGCCATCGCCATTGATGGTGAGAGATTTCCCTTGCAGGATTGTTGTGCTTTTGTTTGATTTTTGGCTTCAAATATACAACATTATATTGTATAAACAAAATTTTCAAAACATCTGCAACAAAATAGCGAAAAAAACGTGAAATAAAAGTAAAAATATGCTTTGATGCAGAAAAATGACCTGCAAGAGGTGTACTTTTGTGCCGATGAATCGACATGCCCCACACTGATGGAACGGTGTGGGGCATGTCTGTTTTTATGGATGTTGAGACAGATTGCGAATGGTTGTTCTGTCAGGATGAAGCGTTGGCATCCATGATGTTTCAGATGCGGCTTTCGTATCGCTGTTCCACGACCTGCCAATCAACGATAGCCCAAAGGGCGGCAAGGTGGTCGGGGCGGCGGTTCTGATAATCAAGGTAGTAGGCGTGTTCCCACACATCGAACGTGAGCAGGGGAGTGAGGTCTTTCTGCACGGGATTGGCGGCATTCGCCTCCTGCGTGATGACCAGTTTCCCGTCCTTGTCGGCAGACAGCCACACCCATCCGCTGCCGAACAGCGTGGCACCTTTCTTCTGAAATTCTTCTTTCAGTGCCTCGAACGAGCCGAAGTCTTTGGCGATGGCCTCGGCCAATGCACCTGTTGGCTCTTTCTTGGTGGGTTGTCCGCTGAATTGTCCGAAGTACAGCTCGTGGTTCATTATCTGCCCTGCGTTGTTCAGGATTCCTCCTGTCGCTTTGCAGACAATCTTCTGGAGCGAAGCCTCTTCAAAGCCGCTTCCCTCCAGCAGGCCATTCAGGTTGTTCACGTAAGCTGCCAGGTGTTTCCCGTAGTGAAACTCCAGCGTCTGCTTGCTGATTACGGGCTCCAGCGCATTCATCTCATACGGCAGAGCCATCAATGTGTACTTTCCCATAACTTTTGTGTATTTAAAAAATAAACAACTTGTTTTGAAGAACTTCGTGTGTATCTGTCGCCGCTCCTTGTCGGGGTGCGCTTGTTCCGTCGGGGAACTGCGATATTTGGTGGCAAAAGTACGGGAATCGCTTCAAATATGCAAAGATTATATTCGTTTTTCTGCAACATTTTCACACATTGGACTTCTTCGGGCTTATGTTTTCTGCTATATGTCGTGTGGGGTGTGCTTTCTTGGGGTGGTTGGGGGCGTTGGATGTGCCTCAAAAGGTTCGGTCATCGTGGCAGGATTCCTATGTGGTGGTCGGTGCGCTGTCAGGGCATAAAAATCGGAGTCCCCGACATCGGTCAGCCGATGTCGGGGACTCCGATTGGTCGATGTCGGGGACATCGATTTTGTGGGTGTTTCTGAGGGTGTTTTGCTATGGGCGTTTACAGGGCTGTCTGTTCCCCTCGTTCTGTCCTGTTCATTCCATTCGTCCCCACTTCATTTCTTCGCCCTGCTTGTCATACTGTTTGCGTTTGCCGACAGGGGGTGCGGTCAGGGTAATCTTCACCACGGCGGTACGTTCCAAACTGCGATTGATGGCATCGTCGAAAGCGTCCATGTGGTGAGGCAGGAATCGCTGGCAGATGGCTCTCAGGGCTGCAATCTTCTCCTCCCTGCCTGTCACCACCTCTGCCTTGCCGATGGCTGTGGCGGATTTGTACTGGAGCGTGAAACTGCCGTCTTGGGGTCCGACGGTGGGGGCGCATCGGGTGACGGCAGAGAGGAACACGGTCGGGTTGTGTGCGATGCACTCCAGCTTGTCGCCTTCCAAGGCGCAGTGGAAGTAAAACGTGGTGTCGTCGGTTCGTGCCAGCGACAGGGGTAATCCGTAGGGGCTTCCGTCAGGACGGGTCATGCTGACCGTCACGTATGGAGCTTTGTCCAACACCTCCAGGGCGAAGGCGGCATCCATTTCTCTACTCGCTTTTCTCATGGCTGTTCGGTGGGGGAGTTTTATACGTCTATTTTCTTGATGACTTTTGCTGGGACACCGCCAACTATCGTGTTCGGCTCCACGTCTTTTGTCACTACGGCACCTGCAGCAACGACTGCTCCGTCTCCTATCGTCACTCCTGCAAGGACGGTGGCGTTGGCTCCTATCCAGACGTTCTTCCCGATATGAATGGGGGCATGGGTCATACCGCCACGTTTGGCTGGGTCAAGATAGTGGTTGAGGGTGGCTAAGACGACGTTGTGACCAATGAGCGCGCCTTCGTCGATGGTGATTCCGCCCTGGTCTTGGAACTTGCAGCCCATGTTGATGAACACGTGTTCCCCCAGCACCGTGTTCTTTCCGCAATCTGTATGGAAGGGAGGGAACAGCCCCACGGTCGTGGGAATCTCCCTGCCAAACAGCTGCTCCAACAACGAGTGCAGCTCTTGGGGAGTGTGGTATGTGCCGTTAATCTCTGCCGTTATCCGCAATGCCTCTTGGGATAACTGATGAAACATTTGATGCACGGGCGAGTTGGCATCGACGGGTTCGCCTGTGCCCATGTGGTCTCTAAATTCTTGTATGGTCATGTTGGCAATTCTTTGGCAATGTTAATCAATGGTCAGCCGATGCTTCGTCCCAACTCGAAAGCCTCTTGCAGCTTGGGGTTGCCCTCAATCTCACGGGCTTCGTTCACGCCACCGCAGAAGAGTGTTCCTGCCAGACGGCTCTTGGGATAGCAGTCAATCCATCCAGTCAATCCCGCCTCTGTCCGTTTTGGGGTCTCCTCTTCGTCCTCGGCTGCCGTGGTCAGCAAATAGATATCGCGGAACTGGTAGTCTTGTTCGTACATGGCGTTCATGCGGTCGATGAGGGTCTTCATCTGACCGCTCATCTCATAGTAGTAGATGGGTGTTGCCCACACCACCACATCGGCTTTCATGACCTTTGCCATGATGTCGTTTACATCGTCGCTGATGACGCAACGCCCCAAGTTGTGGCATCCGAAACAGCCCTTGCAGAACTGGATGTTCTTGCCGACAAGGGAAATCTTCTCCACGTCGTTTCCTGCGGCTTGGGCACCTTCGGCAAATTGGTCGGCGAGCATGTCGCTGTTTGAGCCACGACGCAGGCTTGTTGAGATAATGATGACTCTTTTCATATTACTTGTTTTTTGTTGTTAAATGCACGTTACACTTCATCTTCTTGGCGAATGTATTCAAACCAATCTACATCTACATACCCTTTGTCCGCTTCGTGGTCGCTCTGCGCACTTGCCATCATCGTTTTTCTTCATAATTGTTTGTTATACATTGCGAGGTTGGCGAGCTAAACTCAAAGGCGTTATGCCTCCAAACGTGATACCCCACAATCGCCATACTCATCGAGCACAAAGTTACAGAAACTTTCTATATCGCGGATGCCTTCTGGCCGTTTTTTTGATGCCTGAATGGCAAATTACCTTAGTTCGGGATACGATATTCCTTCCGTCCTGTCATATACAACGCTACCCCCAGTCGAGAAACTTCTTGTTATCTCAAACTGGGGGTAGCTCTGAATGTGTTCATTTTGAATTGTAGCACTGCAACAACTGTAGTGCTCGCCTCTAAAGCGCTTGTTTCTTTTTCTTGTTCACATTGAGCGGGGTGCTCATCGGGAAAGCGATGGAATAGGCGGTGTCGATGGCTTTCAGGTCAATCTGCTTGTAGAAACTGATGCCGAGACAGGTGGCGGTGAGTGCCCGCAACAGTTCACGATGCTTGCGTGGGTAGAGTTTGGGCGGTGGCAACTCGTCCCAACCAGCCTGTTCGCACAGGGAACACACCTCCCAAATGAAATCGTCGGTGGCTTCGGTTCCGAACCACCATTGCAGGANGCGNCGGATGCAGAAACGNTTGTACTGCNCCTTGAAGAGCCACCTTGTGTACTCCAGCCGATGCCAGAGCTGCACATAGCATTCTTGGGTGTTTTGAATGTCGTCCATCANGCCCNTCCTCCAAATTTCTGTTTGTACTCTTCTGTTTTGCAGTAGCCGCCTGTCACGTCATCATAGGCAATGTAGCCGCGGCATACCCATGTGCGCAGGGTGGAGTCGCCCTCTCCTGTGCGTCCTTGGCTTCGGCGCATTTGGTGGTACTGCTCGCGTGTGAACTCGTCGGGCAGCAGGTTGAGCAGGTTCTGAGGACCTGATTGCCGCTGTATTTCCACCTCGTCGTGCAGTTCTTTCTCCAACTGATGTCCGAAATAGAGCATCTTGCACCATAGGTTGTATTGCTCCGTCCAGCGCACAAAGTCGGCAATGGTCTTGTCCCACTTGTAGCCATGCGCCACATAGAGCACCATCCCTTTGAGCCATGCGATGACGTTGGCGCGATAGGAGAACACCTTGTAGGCCTCCGAGTCGTAGAGGCGTGCCGTGTCGTGGTTTTCCTGCTTCATCTCCAGCGAGAGCTTCTTGGCTGGCAGGCATTCGACGAGACCATTGGCGGTGTTGAGGCGGTCGATGTAAGGTTTCAGTGCTGTGGCGAAGTTGTGGTCGTAGATGCCCATGATGGGTGCCGTGTCATCGTCGTCGTCCGAGCGGATGATGGTGGAAATGTCGAGTCGGCTCACCGTGCCGTCGTTCACCATCCGCGAGAAGAACTTGCGGGCATTGGGTGGGGTGGTGGCGGCATTGAAGTTCCACCGCAGGGGCGCGATGCCGCTCACGGAGTCAGCACCTACACGCTCCTGACCTGCCAGCGAGTTGTCGAACGCCTTGCGGATGAGCAAGCCCACCTCGTCCGCAGTGCCACGCGATGTCACCTTCTTCAGGGCTTCAATCTCATCCACAATCGTGTAGATGTACCGCTCGCCGTTGTTGTGGGCATCCACCACACGCTGGTTGAACACCGCGTCGGTCAGGTTGTCGATGAGCATTTGAATGCAGATGTCCGTAGGGCGTGGGTCTTTCTTCTGCTTGGCACCAGGATTCTTCTGTTTCCACTCGCCCTCGCGCTGGCGGTTGGGGATGTCGCGCTGCCGAATATCCTCCATGATGTACTCGATGGGCTTCTTGATGCTGCCCTTGCCGATACTCTGCCTGCCAATCAAGACGTTCATGAAGGTGGCCTCATGCTCAACATTGTCCCAGTAGCGGAACTTCACACCGTGCAGATGAGCACCCAGTGCTGGAAACACGGCATTTGCCACGGCAGGCTTGTAGAACCAAGGGACGTTCTTTGTCAGCAGCTTCACCAATGGTGGCAACTTCTTCGGCATCGGTGGCGGCGTGGTCAGCGTACCTCCGCAAGCCTTCACACCTGCCGTCGAACGCAAAGCTTGCAGCACCTGCTTCAATCTGTAAGGCATTCCCTTGCGAGGCTCTTTGAGGGCGTTCTCGATGGTCTTGCGCCATTCGTCCAAATCCTCACAGGAACACTTGCCGTCGGGGCTTGCCCAATAGTTCGGGATGACCTGCGACAGCTTCTCTAACGAGTAGCCACAAATAGGGCGCAGCGTCACGGTCAACTCAAATGTCAGCACATTACGGTCGCCATCCACAGGACTCTTCCCGTCATTGAACAATTCCCAATACTTCGCGATGATGTCCTTGAAGAGCATCCCGTTGTACTTCGCGTTGGGGTCATAAGCATTTCTTAAACTGTAGCACTGCAACGCTGCAACGCAGTGGGCGGTGTCTGACCCAACCTGTGTGGTGGCATTCGGGCAACTGGCGGTAGAGAAAATCTCGTCATCCAAAAACAGCAGCTCGTCCACGTCGGCTGTGGTGGTGAAGAACACCCGCGTGATGTCCTTCGCCCCCTCGTCATACTTCACGCCCAGCAGGTCGCTCGCCCACCGCAGGTTCTCCTCCTGCGAAAGGTTCTCATGGCGGCGGAACACGAGGTGGTAGCCCTTCGATGCCGAACGCTCCAGCATGAGCAACCCCAGCTCCTCCCGTTTCGCCATCACCAGTTCAGGCACACGCGCCATCTGTTCCGTCAGCCATGCGCTCCGCTCCTCGTCCTTCAATCCTTCGGGAGCCACGAAGTCGATGTCCATGCCCACTGAGCACGATGCCGTCTTGCACCCTTTCAGTACGCTATCCTCGCCAGGCACACACGAGTAATTCATTTGCACCAGCCTATGCTTCTGCTGTGTAGCACCCGCTCTCACCGCTTTCAGAATCGCCTTTTGTTTCTCACTGCCGCGCAGACGCAGATACTCGTCCCGTGTGAGGACGGGGCGCATCACCTTCGCCCCATCCTGATAAGTTATGATATGTACGCTCATAATACATTTTCATCGTTAAAAAGTTCTACCATTGTGTTTCCGTGCGTCGGGTCTTAATCCACGCTTCCTGCTCTTCCGTCTCCTTGTGGTACAGTGTCTCGATGAGCGCCTTGCCCAATTTTTTCGGGAATCGCAGTTGGAAGATAACGCTGTCGAGTGTCTCCTTCACCTCGCCGTGTGCCGTGCGGAAGAGTGAAGTGTATCGGCTGCCACTATCCTTTGCGTAGGGATGGAAGTGGCTTGTTCCCGATTGGTCAGTCACCATGCGTCCCTTCTGGCTTGCCTTGTCACCGCCAGCCACGATGTGCTGCCCCATCTCGGATGCGGAGGGATAGATGTTTATGTTACCGGTCTGCATGAACACTGTCTGTGTCGCCAGTTTGAGGTTCTCAATGAATACTTTTTGCATTTTCTTGCGTTTTTGTGAGCAAGGAGTGCAGAAGATTTGGTACCATTTTCACTCGCGAGCCTCCCTTCACTCACATCCGCTCGGGTTGTTTGTCTTATGACGATGCAAAGGTAGGATGAATGCCGTGAAGCCAAAATGACAGGAAAAAGAAAGTTCTGTCAATGTTTTGTTGGTATTTTGTCAGTTGAAAATCAGCAAGAAAAAAGACGCTGGCAATACTTGCCAACGTCTTTCAGTTTTCTCTTGTCCCGTTCTTGTCAGGCTTTTCCCAATCTGTTTGAAATAATCTTTTCAATTCTTGTGCATTGATTTTTCGTGAACACGCAGTGCGACCCTCCGAAATCTTTACATTTCGCAATGTAGTCGCGGTGTGGCTTGCCCTCTATGGCATCTCTGATTTTGCTCACATTATCTTCTATCAGGGTATCGTTCTTCTTGTCATCCTCTATGTACATTCCTTTCATCAATCCCAGCACATTGCATACCAGTATCAGATTCTTGCCCCATTTGTTCCCTCTTGGTTTCACATTCTTTAACAGCTCCATCATGCCATTCTCCGCACAGATGTCTCTCCAGATGGATTCATAAATATCCCAATCTATTCTACACAATGCTTTTATGCCTTTCGTCTGCTCCAGTACCTCTCTCGCCACCGTTTCAATTTCCTCACGCGCCATTTCATCCATGCGCTCCAATTGGTTCTCCATCTGCATATAGTCGGTGACGGGCAGGATTATCTTGTTTCCCTCGTTGTCGTTCCGCTTCCGTGTGAATGCCTTAATAAGTCTCTCTGGGTATTCTCCATATTGAGGGTNTGTAAGGATGTCTGCCAGTGCCCTGCACATTGCCTTATATGGATGATGCTCCGTGTCNTNGCCTGCGTCGCATAANTGGGTAAACAGCACTGTCATCACACACAAAGCCGTTGCTGTCGCCTCTGTCTCGCAACGCTCTGTCAGCCCCTCTTTCTCCTGAAAAAAACGATACTTTTTTATCAGGTCTGCCATGAAAAAGTGCATCAGTGTGTCACGATGCTCTGTGATTTCCGATAGCTGTATGCGCAAATTCTCTGCCTCGTTCCATATCTCCACGGGATGTAAATTGCCTTTCCGTTCCAGCAGCGAGAGGGTCTCTGCCCATGTGCGGAACAAATCGTCGCCAAGATAGNGATGACAGCAGCTGGTTAACTGCTCTTTAGTGAATCTGACAAATGGCATGCCTATCAGTAAACATTANGNNGATTNTTNATGAACACNTTCACCTTGTCGTAAGGCGTTGTGCCCATGTCTTTCAGCAGAATCTCATCGCCTACCAGTTTCTCAAACACACGGTCATCAAGTGTCTTTTCTACATAATGCCCCTTGCCGACGAAGATGCGCTTTCCTCCGTCTTTGGGGTACATGACGATGTATGTACCGTCGCCATTGCTCGTTCCGTGAGCAGAAGCCCCTTCTACCAAAGCTTTCTTGCGTGCTTTGTTCGTTTCGAGGTCGAGCGCACCACCGTCGTCCGCACGGAGCGAAAACTCCAAGTCGCTACTCCAATCCCTGCGGACATCTGTCAAGAACCCGTCCATCACTCTGACCAAGCGGTCAAGGTTCAGATGTGGAAAATGGAATGTGATTTTCTTGAACCCTTTCGGATGCTCTTGCACCACCTGCCAAAACACCTGTTTCGGGTATGGAGCTTCCATGATGACCTTCAATCTGTAGCGGCGCAACAATACATTCAGCGTCGCCTCCAGAATGCTCGCCACCGTCTTCGTCTTCTGAAACACCATCGTTTTTTTCTCTATCGCAATCCGCTGGAGACCCTTCCTGTTGTCGATAATCACAAGGCAATTTCGATAGTCCTTCACGATTTCCTCTTTCAGTTGCTCGTTTGTGATGCTCAGGTTTCTTACGTTTGCCACTCGCATCACATACACCTCATCCTGTGGCTTTACAATCTGCTTGTGCCAGTATTCCCATCCTCGCTTGTTCACAAACTGAATCGTGTTCCTGTAGTCATGGTTCAACACTTCGTCCAGTATCTCCTGCCTTCTCGCAAAAGACTCCTCCACATCCACCGTCTCCCATTCGGGAAACTGTATCTGATGCTGTTCGTTAGGTTCGATGATGCGGGCGAACTGATAATTGTAGATTACAAAATTTGCCATGTGTNAAATGTAGCTTTGTTTATCCGTTGATTATGTATGTCTCACTCTCNGGGAATANTAGTAGNCGGTCTTTCTTCGCTATCTTGAAAGAATAGGTGTCACCGTGTCCGCTGGNGCGAGAGAGCATGAGGTCAAGTTTTATCTTGCCCTGCTCAAGGAGAACATNGNACTGGGNGAGNACGGGATTTTTTTTGTGTTCGATGGTTGCCACACGAAACTCCTCCGTGTTTTGCCTGATTCTTGTTTCTACATCANTCCAANAGGTCTCTTTGTGTTTCTCGGCAAGCCGTTCATGCAGATGCTGCAAAGTCCAAACCGCCACATCGTCTATTTTCTTGTATGTGCCATCGGCTCTCGCCATGTTTGTATAGGCATTCATTTCCAGCCATTTGTCATTCCGGTTCAGATTGAGTGCCAGCCCTTGTACGTTCGGTTTTAATGCGGAGACCGTCACCTGAAGCGTTTTCCGAGTAGCATTAGGCACCCAATATCCATATTTTTGAACGATGGCTCTGCCGCTTTTATACT
>WFMB01000124.1 GCA_009177185.1 Bacteroidales bacterium | reverse complement strand
GCATTAAAAACATCTTTTTACAATAGTCTTGCAGAAAAGTATAATATCGGCAATAAACGGAATTTGTTGCCGAATTGATACACTTTTAACCTGTCGTATGACTAGAATGTGCAAATTTGCACATTTATATGTAGTCGGGACATGGGGTTATATCCTTTGACCTAAATAAAGGCTCACTTGGTCTTCTTTCCTGTTTTCATTTTTCTCCTCTGCTTTCCATGTCTGCCTCATAAGACAGCGACCATGCAGCCGATGCTGTCGCTTCCTGCAAAGTCGTTCCATTCTTCTGGCATAACCCCATCCGTAAACGCATCTCTCCTTGCGTCTCTCCTTGCGCTGTTTCGCACATCTGTTCTTGCAGCTTCCATATTTAATGAGCCAAGGCTTTCTATATCTCCCCGTCCTTCTCCGTCCTTGCCATGAGTGTGTAGCCACGCTGATATGACCGCCAGACATCCTCCCTTTCGTTTCTGTCACTGGATTGTTTCCATTCCGACCCTCCTCATTCCTGTATTTTTCAGGCGAAGCGAGCACAATTACTTTTTCCGTCGCAAAGTTAGTGCAAGCCGTATGCTGCAAGTACCAGGTGCCTTATTACCTGAATTTTTCAAAAACTTTTTGTCGCCTGTACCAGCCAATAAAAACTTTTCAAGCCCAAAGGGTGAAATAATTCGGTAATTCCTTGCATTGCCATACTTCCCTTGCCAACTCTGAAAGCAACGTAAAAAATAAATGTTTCACTTCTAAAAATTCAAAAAAAATGAAAAAGATCGAGAACAAATTCGCAGTAACAGGTTTCGTAGGTAAGGATGCAGAAATCCGTCAGTTCGCAACAGCTTCAGTGGCACGTTTCTCCCTGGCTATCGGACGCAGTGAGAAGAACGGTGAGGAGACCAGCCGAGTTTCAGCTTTCATCAACGTGGAAGCATGGCGCAAGAACGAGAATGCCGAGGCATTCGACAAGCTCGCCAAGGGAGCGTTGATTACGGTGGAGGGCTACTTCAAGCCGGAAGAATGGAGNGATCAGGAAGGTGTCAAGCATCAGAAAGTCGTGATGGTAGCCACCAAGTTCTATGAGGCTACTGACAAGGAGGAAGCTCCCGAAGAGGGGAAGAAAACAGCGAAGAAGAAGGCCAAGTGAGCCTTCTTCTTTCTCATGCAAGAGAATAATTCCTAAAGAGAGGGAAAAGAACAACTGTAATTAAAATCGCAGGAACTATGTATTATCAAACTTGTTGTAGCCAGACCACCTTAGACGAATGGAATCAACTGATGAAAGGGGCAAGAAAAGCCAGTTACAAACGGCTTGTGCAAAGAATCAAACATGAACTTCCAGACCTATACAACACATTGGCTTTGAATTTCTACAATCCATATTGGGAACAATGTCAGCAGACAAAGACACACTATATTTTGGTCAGTTCAGCAATAGAATACTTCATCCACAAATAATTAGGTAACGACGTGACCAACCATCCGTCACTTAACTATCAAGTAATATGATTTACACTCACACTATCGGACGTATCGGCAAGGATTGCCAGGTCATCACGGGTACACACGGAACATTCATAGCAGTGGATATTGCAGTCGATGATTATTCCAAAGGTCAAAACATTACTACTTGGGTAAGAGTACGCAGCAGCAGAGAGAACCATGTCCGTTTGGCAGAATACCTTACCAAAGGAAGGCTCATTCTCGTAGAGGGAACGATTTCAACATCGCAGTGGAAAGACCGCCAAGGCGAGAGCCACACACAAATCTCCATCAATGCGGACAGCATCGCATTCGTGAACGCAGGGAAGAAAGAGGAACAGACCGCCAACCCCAANCAGGCAGCCNAAAAAGGTGCGAAANCCAANGGCAATACNCCGACACCGCCAAAGGATGCTCCAGAGGCGAAAGAAGATGATATGCCATTTTAACGGATAATGTCTTATGAGAAGCGCAAGATTATTAGTGCCTTACAGGGGGTATTGGGATATACTGGTGGACGAGGATAGTATCTTCGGTGGTTATCACGGCTACCAGTACACCTGCATCATCGTAGGAAACGGAGCGGAGATTGCCTGCTATCGGGACGAGTTTGAATTTGTGGACTGACAATAAAGTTATGCTTATGGAATGGTACATCGTATATGCAAAATTCGACGAATGCAAGAGTTTTAGGGCTTTTGATGTCAGCGAGGGCAGACAGGTGGGAAACCTCATCTATGCCTCGTTGGTGGAGAACACAGAGAACACCCGTGAGAAACTACAGAGGTTGGCAGACCTAAACAAGGACTGCCACCTCGTACTGCAACTTCGCAGGAAAGGCAGGGTGCATTTTCAGACAAAGTAAAAGGTAACGGGCAGACCAGCCATCTGCCCATAATTTTCATTCTATGGATAATACGGAAGACAAGAAGAAGGAGCAGGTAAAGGCTCTTGTCGAGAAAGCGAAGCAGGACGGAAAGCCCATCGACTGGGCGACAGTAGTCCTGTGCTGATGTCGGCGAGTCCTGCCTCAAAGGGCAGGACTGCTTTCCCCTCTTATTATCCAGCAGGAAGGATTCCAGTATTCCTTGCGGATAGTGTTTCCCTTTCTTATGCTATTTTAATGCTACGCCCCTCACCAAGAAACCGCTGCCTGGTTTCACGCACAGAAACTTTACGGTTCTGTCAGCAGAGCATGACGGGACAGCAAAGATACTGTTCGGGAAAGGCCAACCACGAGAAGCCATCCTGTCCTTGCAAAACAGGGTCGGTGAAACCGCATTGCGGAACCTCACTGACGCTGTTTTCGGACATTCTGCCTACTCGTCTGGAAGGGTTGTCTTACCATGCAGCGGACTCTTCCCCACCCATTCCCCTTATATTATAACCACGGTGTGGACGGCATTTAATAATGCCCTATGAATCTTTCCTGTAACTTAACCTTCGCCCATACCCTGCCCAAGCAACATCGTCAGTTTTTCAGAAAGCAGTTCCCNTGTGACTGGGCATAGCGGTCATAAGGGAAGCTNCACCCTGAAAAAAGTGTGCCAAGGAGACGGCGGNCAGCCTTTGCCAGAATGNGCCAAAGCAAAACTAAACACTTTGTTTTGTCACGTTCTGTCTGTACGGCTTTCAGTCAACTCCTTCTGATGACATACTGTCTGACGACCTCTGCTTAGGCAGTCCGCCCTTATCTTTCCCATGTTATATGCCAATGGCCATGTTCCATGTATATGAGTTTATCCGTTCCCCTTCAAAGCCTGCGGATGGCAATTCTTCTGCAAAGGTAGGCAAGCCTCTCAAACGTCAAGAATAGTACAGCAGCGCTTTCAACAATCTTCCTTCCGTTCCGCAAGAGTATTCTTGAAACTATTCTTGCCTTATTGCCATGCCGTTACCTTTAATAGCAGAAAAATTCCCAATCGCAGGCCGAAAGGCTTGAAAGAAAGGGAAAAAATAAATCAAACGATATGGCAACAACAAAATTCAACAACCGACTGATAACACCAGAACTGGCAGAGATTTTGGGCAGTTATCCCCTGTATTCGCAGGATGCGAAGAAGAAAGATGCTATGTGCATCGCCATTTTCTCACTCGGCAACATACGCTGGTACATCATGGAGGGGCAACAAGAGGGCAACGATTTCACACTCTATGGTATCGTGGCAGGTCTGCATGAAACGGAATACGGCTACCTGTCAGCAAATGAAATGGCTGGTATCGCATACGATGCAAGACAGTACGGACTGGGCGCATTGAGGATTGAGCAGGACAAGGATTTCAACCCCTGTACCCTTTCCGAGATTAAGGATGCGGAATTACAGACATTCCTTTCAAGGCTTTATGACAATGACTGATATAATAATTACTATAACCCATAAAAAAGCAATGACATGAAAAATTGTAAATCACAAGAGAACGACAAATCGTGTAGCCGTACAAATGAGGCGTACATGGGATTAAGGTACAAAGTATGGGCTGACTCCTGCTCAAAGGTTGAAGTGCCGGATGATGTCTATCCTTTTTATGACAATATAGATACGGCACACGATATTGCCTTTGATTTGGCACACGAGCATGACGGACAGCCCTACCGTGCCATCTTCCATGTTGAGGACTTGGTGGAGGAAGAAACGGTTGATACCAT
Source organism: Bacteroidales bacterium (assembly GCA_009177185.1). Lineage (GTDB taxonomy): Bacteria > Bacteroidota > Bacteroidia > Bacteroidales > Bacteroidaceae > Minthosoma. The sequence goes on along the minus strand of WFMB01000124.1, from coordinate 974 downwards.
TGAGAACATCAATAAAACATGGTGGTAGCAATCATAACGGATAGTGAGTAATTATCTTGAACAATGTATAACCAATAAACAAAAGAGTATGATAATAATAGTAATGAACTACGCCGATGTGCGTATTGAGGTGTTGGAAATAGCCAACGCTATGACAAATGAGAATGTAGAGCAGTTTCTCACGGAACACGGTTATTCTTTGAGCAATATCTCATGGATGGCTGCCCCCATTGACTATGTGCCTGTGCAGTTCCATAACTTTGATGTGTCCGAAGATGACGGCACGGAGGTACATACCATTCGCAATGACCGACTGAGCAATTTCTCCGTATATGAAAGTGTCGAGGAATTAAAGAACAGAGAGCAGAAAGGACTTATAGCAGCCTTACGGCAACATGGCGAGAAAGTCGATGAAGGCTTTGAATATCACTTTGAATGCGATTATCCCATCATTGCCTCATACGACGGTGACGAGCCTTGCGATGTTGTCATCTATGCAGCCAAAGTAGATAAATACAACAGGATTACCCTTATAGGCGATGACAATAATTATAGGGGTAACAAGCATGAGATTGATGCCGACGAAGTATTTGCAGGGCATTTGGAATATGTCACGGAGAGCATAGAAGATTAAGCGAGATACAGGAACGGGCGGTATTCGTGTCGCCTGTTCTTTTCACGAATAAGTATAAAAATAACAATAACAATATGAGACAGGTATTTGTAGTATATGAGACAGACGCATGGCACACATATTCATCAAGAAGAACCGCTGGGGTATTCACCAGCAAACGGTCAGCCATAAACGCCATAGTAAAGAACCACCGCATTAAACTTGATGAGATTTTCGAGACGGAAGACCTCAAAGACACCTCACGCAGGGACTTAAAGGCGGATGCGAGGCGTATTCTCCGTAATGAGCTTGAACTGATGTATCAGACACAAGGCTATACCACCAACTATGATATTGAGAT
>WFMB01000007.1 GCA_009177185.1 Bacteroidales bacterium | reverse complement strand
ATACATACGAAACGAGACAGAGCCGTGACCACGGCTCTGTCTCGTTTTTTCATGGATTCACATTCCTCGTTACACAACGCTTTTCTTGGGCAATTAGTAACAAATATGACAAGGTCTCCTTCCTTTTGACTGTGCCATGCTTAAAGAGATTGTTTTTATCGTAGATTGACAATTATTCAATCCTCGACAGCTTCTTTTGCAATGATAACAATATGAGCAATATCCCGTACNGATATAAACAGAGNTGTCACTATGTGTATTGCAGGATGCACATAGTGAGCAACTCAATAAACAGAATANCCAAAGTGTTGTAGTGGTATGGGTCATTGTTTTCAATTCAAGAATTTGTCTATAATCTTCTTTGTATTTGATGGCAANTCNGTCTCTCNNACATAGTATTTCTGTANGCCCATATTCTGCAACCAGTCGTTAATGACTTGCTCCATTTTGCTTTGGTCGGTAAGTGGTTCGGGATTAAGTTCCAACATCAGAACCTCCAGTTTCTCAAGATCTTTCCTTTGGGAAATCAGGCTTGATTGGGGATTCTTTAGTGTTTGAGGCAATACATAACTATAGGCATTGCCGTTCTGAATCTTGTTTTGGGCATGATAGATGTAACCATCCGTAAGGATGACAAGTACATTCCTGTATCCATCTTTGATGCAATAATTGTCAACGGGCTTGTTAAAAAATCCCCATATATCGCTCCCCTGCCATTTACTTGTTTGTATAGTCGAGTTGTAAATTTGTTCCATTGCATCATGAAAATCACGAACAAGGGTTGTTAGTTTTTTCTTTTTTTCAGCAGGAGCTGTTGTATTCAGATCTAACTCTAATTGATCGGAAAGCAATGCTATTTTTGAATCATCAGGGATAGGATAGAAAAAGACTCTTATCATGTCTTTGCATGGTAAAATCTTTTGTTTTACAGCCCTGTTCTTCACATAATTAGCAAGATATTCAACAATGGCGATGTCTTTATCTTTTTGCAAAAGAGCACCTGAATGATTCACATTGGATTTAATNCGGTCANACAGNTCAAGATAGATTGNCAAATTGAGAGNTAGANGTTTGTTGGCATCTTCAATGCTATTATTTACNACNNTGGCANCACTGCCATTGTCATCAATATAAAGTTCATGCACAATAAAGAATGTTGCGATTGCGGCAACAATAATGACACCCAGAATTACGATTGCTTTTGTTTTCATTTTAGACTTTTTTTAGATTGTTATCAATGTATTGATTGTTTTATTAAATTCGTTTATGATACAGTTCTTCTCATCATCTGTTTTCAGCATCGTAGCCATATATTGTTGCCAACCAGCGAGGAAATTGTTAAGTTCCATTTTTATTTTGTTGACATCATATCGTGCTATTGTTCCATTCTGTTGATTTTCTACTTTTGAGATTTCGGCACAAATAGAGGCGATATTGGCTGTGTTGTCAGCTTGTGCTTGCCTCGTTTCATCCATCTTGCCCTGTATATTTGCGATTTCATTGCGTATTTGTTCAAGGCGTATTGTATTTAAGTCTAATTGGTCAAGAGACTTAACAAAATATCCGAAGGTAATGCCCCATATCAAATACGCCACAAATCCAAGACAAATAATAACCCAAAAGTTGGGGTCATTAGAAGCAAGGCTAAACGAATAAGGCGGTAGTTCTTCTAATGACATCAGCCGATTAAGATTATAAATCTTTTCGCAGATGGCATAAGATAAGAGAGTGTCGAAAATAAAGGCAACCACAATGATAAGTGGAATTTTAATGTATTTAAGCCATCCTGTTTCCATTTCCCACCGATTCAGTACAAAGCCAAATGCAAGGAAAATAATGGGCATAAGCAAGATGAAAAGTAAAGTTGTCGCACCTTCTAAGGCTGCGGCAGAAAGTGCATGCGAATCAAAGATTGCTTCAGAAAGTTGAAAATTTCCATTCGCACCAAAATTTTCTAAACTAAATTGTTTGAAAAAAGCAGAATAAGCAACAGAACTATAGAAGATAAAGAAATATAGGGTATAAGGGATTAGAATAGTGCTTGAAATAATTAGTGTTACCCACGCACTTTTATTGCGTTCAGCACCAGCTATTTTCAGTTCAGCAACTTCGTTTTGTTTTTCTTGCAAATCTTTTNCTAAANNCTTCAATTTTTCTTCGTTCTGTGCAAGTTTGNTCGCCTNAATTTCTTTGTCTTTTTCAANAANCACCTTTTTGTTCTGTAAACTCAATNGGAGTTCANTTTGCAAGCTGCTGTCCTCTTCCTGTTCTTTCTTCAATCCTAAATAAACAGATTGCAGATGGGGTGTAAATGTTTGTAGTACACCTTGGGAGATACCTGCCATACGGAAACCATATTGCTTATATGTTTCGTTCGATTTGCGGCTTTCGTTTGGAGCGATACTGCCATTTGTCATAGGGGTGGTATCGTTTTTCATCGCAAAAATCTTTTTAACATCTGTGAAGTCCATATCCATTTTATAATCTTATTTCATTGATAATCTGTTCAATCGTTTTTCCTTCTTTTACGCTTGTTAGAAAGTACTCCATAATACTCTGTGTATGTTCTTTCTGAAAATTGAAAAGAGTAATGTATTTGCAAAGTAATGCTTTTTCAGAATCCTCTATAACACCATCCGACCATGCCATTCGGGTCAAATCATAGAGGTAATGAATCTTGTCTTCCAAAGTCTCTGGTAAGATAGGATTTAAGCCTGATGTCACAACGATACTGTTAATGACATCCTCCGTTATGCCATGCTCCAATCCGATTTTGTACAATAGTTCTTTCTCTTTTGGATGAAACTCCGTGTCCGAGAGGGCTAAGCAATAAAGATTGAAGAAATGCCATCTTTTACTTTCTTCAATACGACTGTTCGTTTTGTCTAATTCTTTCTCCATGAGTTTTTTCTTTTTGCGACACAGCAAAAAGAAAGGTGTGTGACTTACCGATTGCTATTCCGAGGTATCGCCAAACACCTATACACATACAACCATGAAGCCCACACCGAACGGTGAGAGCATTCACTTTTATTGTGATGTGCATTCTTCTAATTTGGCGAATTTCGGAATACATCAAGTAAAAGTAAACACTTTCTTTTTTCTTATGTCAGATTAAACAATTATGTCATATATGTATTTTTTTTGTTATACGTATCTTATTAGAATAAGTTAGAATGAGTGCCAATATCAACCAGTATTAAATTGCGTTGATGGTTATTCTGCTGTCATTTCCATTTGACGAATCAAAACAGTGGCATTTTCTCTTGGGTTATGCTTCCATTTGCAAATATACGACTTACTTTTTACTTCCAAACTTTCTTTGAGAGAAAATATGCATGAGTGTCTGTATTGTCTTATATTTTTTATGCTATAAGTGCTTTTACAAGCGTATGTCCAATTCTGTCTTATGCTTGATTTCGCTAAGCACAAATGAACTTTGCATCTTGACGATTCCATGCACTTTTGTCAGTTTCTCAAAAACAAATTTGTTGTACTCATCCAAGTCTTTTAACACGACTTTTAGCAGAAAGTCATAGAACCCTCCTGTTGAGTAACATTCCATTACTTCGTTTATTTCTGTTATCTCTTTTTTGAACCGCTCTATATGCTCATCATCATGCACGGCTAAAGATACGTTGCAGAATACAACGAGTGGCAACCCCACTTTCTTGTTGTCTATTATCGCACTGTAACCTGTTATCACTCCTTCGTTTTCCAACCTTCTTATGCGTTCGTAAACTGGTGTCTTGGATAGATTCAGCAGCTCGCACAATTCTTTTGTGTTGGCTTTGGCATCCTTTTGGAGTGCTTTTAGAAGTCGTATGTCAATTTCATCAAGTTTTGTCATTGTGAACATTCCTGTTTGTAGTTGTTAAAGTAGAGCCGAAAAGGATGAAAGGACTTATTTGTTTGCAAATATAGGAATGTTTCCCAAAATGTCAAAAAGATATGGGATAAATGGTGCATTATGCCTAATTTTGTATCCCAATAGAATCTAAAACTTTTAAGATGGTGAAGAAAATTGTGATTTATCATGTAATGGCGTTCATGACCATTGTGGTTTGGGGAGTTACATTCGTTTCTACCAAAGTGCTTATTTCCAATGGGCTAAGTCCAGTGGAGATATTTATCATTCGGTTTGCAATAGCATATATCTGTACGCTGTTGTTCTCTCACAAGAGGTTGTGGGCAGTGAGTTGGAGGGATGAAGCAATGTTGTCGTTGGCTGGAATTACAGGAGGTTCTTTGTATTTCATCGCTGAAAATTCGGCTTTGAGTATCACGTTTGCATCAAACGTGTCGTTGATTATCTGTAGTGCTCCTATATTTACCATGATATTAGGAAAAGTTCTGTTTAGGGATTCCATCAAGCTGACCGCTTGGATTGGCTCTGTTATGGCTTTGGGTGGAGTTTGTGTCGTTGTTCTTAATGGTTCAGTCAATTATGGAATCAGTCCTTTGGGTGATTTCTTAACATTGTTGGCTGCCCTTTCATGGGCAAGTTACTGCTTGTTGTTGAAAGGGTTGAATGACAGATATAGCAATATGTTTATAACCCGAAAGGTGTTTGCCTACGGAGTAATCACAGCCACGTTGTTTTACGNTATATCCCCAACTCACACACNGATGGGNGGTGGAGATATNACATCAATAATATGTAATCTGATGTTCTTGGGTGTTNGGGCATCCTTCGTGTGCTATCTGATGTGGAACACGGCAGTAAAGCATCTCGGAGCTGAAAGAACATCCAATTATATCTACTTCGTTCCGCTTGTGACAATTCTTGCTTCAACGCAGATTCTTGGCGAGCCGTTTTCCATAGAGACGGTTATGGGGGCGGTATTGATAATAGGCGGTGTTGTATTGTCCACCAAGTAAGGCGTGGGTGTGGAGAGATTGTTATTGAAGGATACCGTATGTTACAACTCACTTGTATCGTTTACAGCTTGAATCTCAGATAGTAGGGGAGTGCAGCTTGGATGCCTGTCTTTTGCCCTGCCTTCTTCAAGNCGGTAAAGATGGGGTAGTNGTCGCCGNGGGCTTGCTGCAGNTGGCGGTCGGCGTAGCTGGTGCCTNGTATCTCGTAGAGGAGATTGTCGAGGATGGTGCTCTTGGTGGGATAGTTCATGATGGATGCCTCGTCGAGTTTAGCCAGTTGCTTTGCCTTGGCGATGGCTTTGTCGAGTCCGCCGAGGTCATCGACAAGTCCGATTTGCTTGGCGTGCCATCCTGTCCACACACGACCTTCGCCTATCTTCTTGATGTCGTCCTGCTGCATTTTGCGACCGTCGGCACAACGCTTGGTGAAGAGTTCGTAGCCGTTGTTGATGTAGCGTTGGGCAAGGGCACGTTCCTGTTCGGTGAACGGGCGAGAGAAATCGCCAAAGTCGGAGAACTGGTTGGTTTTCACGGTGCTGAAATGCACACCTAATTTGTCGTTCAACAGTTCCTCGGCATTGGGGAACATGCCGAAGATGCCGATGGAGCCTGTGATGGTGGTGGGTTCGGCATAGATATAGTTGGCGGCACAGCTGATGTAGTAGCCGCCCGAGGCTGCCATGTCGCCCATGCTGACCACGATGGGCTTGTTCGTCTTGATATTCATCACTTGATGCCATATTTGTTCGCTGGCGTAGGCAGAGCCGCCCCCTGAATTGACACGCAGGACAACCGCTTTCACATCGTCGTTCTCGGTCAGTTCCTGCAAGTCTTTGCACACCTTCTTGGCTACAATCTCGGGGGATTGGTTCCAGCTGGATGTCGATTCCTCCACGATGCCGCCAACGGCATAATATACGGCAATGATGTGTCCGCTGATGCCTTTCGGTTCGCTTTCGGCAATGTTGGCTAAGTCTTTCACGCTGATGGTGTTGTAGTCATCTGTATCGACACCCATCTGCTGGGCGATGGTTTGTCTCACTTCGTTGCTGTACGCAATCTCGTCCACCAGCTTTGCCTTCTTGTAGCTGTCTGTGCCCATGAACAACGTCATGGAGTCAGCCAGTTCGTTCAGCTTTGCTACGCTGATGCCACGGCTCGTGCTGACGGCTTGGGTGATTTCATCCCAAATTTCGTGGTCGTAGGTCTCTATCTGTTCGCGGTTCGTATCGCTCATTTTGTTTAGCAGATANGGCTCNNCCGNGCNCTTGTNGGTGCCCANTTTCACCACNTGCATCTCCACACCCACTTTTTCGAGCAGGTCTTTGTAGTAGATGACTTGGCTCGACAAGCCGCTCCAGTCAATCATGCCCTGCGGATTCACTATCACGGTGTCGGCGGTGGAACACACATAGTAAGCCCCTTGTGTATAGACATCGCCATAGGCTATGATGAATTTGCCCGACTGCTTGAAATCGACCAAGGCGTTGCGGATGGCTTGTAGCGTGGCTGGCATGGCTCCAGCGAATGTGCCTGCCTCCAAATAGATGCCTTTCACCTTCGGTTCTGTCTTGGCGCGTCGGATGGCGGTAAGGATGTCGTCCAGCCCTTGCACCGTCAGTGCCGCGTTCCCAAAGAGTACGTCGAATGGGTTGTCGGTGCTGCGCTCCTCGATGCTGCCTTGCAGCTGGATGACCAGCACACTGTTTTCTTTCACTGGGGTGGTTATGTTGCCCATCGAGGCAATGCCCACCAGGCTGAAGATGGACAGGATGAAAATGATGATGCCTGTGAGGAAGATGCCCACGACGGTGGCGCACACATACTTGAGAAATTGTTTCATATAGCGTGTCTTGAGTTTAGCGTTGGAGGTTGTCTGTCACTTGTTCAGATGGGTAACTGTGTAATTGGGGGCTTTTCCACAACTGCATCAGCAGGTAGATGGACACTGCCGTGCATGGGATGGCTATACAGATGGCGGTGGCAGGTCCGCCCAGCCATTCCACCATGCTGAACTCTTTGATTGTTTCGCCCATCGAATACATCTGCCACACGGCTATGCCGTTGTTCAGAATGTGCAAGATGCTGGTGATGACGATGTTTCCCGTTTTGTAGTAGATGATGCCGAAGATGAATCCCATTCCTGCGGCAAAAGGCACTTGTGCGGGGTTGAGGTGGATGATGCCGAAAATCAGCGCACTTGCCGTTATTGCCTTCCACTTGTTCATGCCGCTTCTCAGCATGTGACCGAGGATGCTCTCGCGAAAGATGAACTCTTCGATGATGGGGCCTATGACGGCAATGCTCAGCGCTCCAATCAGGGAGTGGCACATGCCGATGAACATATCCTCCATGTGGTTGGTCAGATTCAGCACCTCTTCTCCCATGTTGAGTACAAAGATGCCTGGTATGGTGCCAATGATGGCTAAGGCGTAGGTTCTCCAGCCTGTCATCTTGACGTTCAACACCGTCTTCCAGTCAATCATCCGCAGCAGGGCAAGGATGGCGATGGTGACAAGACCGCTGAGGATGACGGCCCATCCCAAGGTGTCGCTCCTCATGGCATCCGTCATGGCTCCCATTGCAATTCCTGCAACGACCTGCATCACCAGGAATACCATCACTGCCACAAGGGGATAAAGTGCTTGTTTCATTGTTCTTGTTTGTTTATCATCCATTCCTCTGCGCCCTGATACCGCCCCTTTCTCAAGCGGAATTCGCTTTCACCTTGCGGCACTCTTCCTTCGTACACACATGAAGAGTTGGTTTTCTTCCGNAGGAGCAGNNACTGGACACTGCACAAAGGANNTGTTCATAAGTTGCGAACAATTATTCATAAGTTNGGAATAATAATTCATAAGTTATAAACAANTATTCATAAGTTATGAATAAGCAGAGGCTGGGGAACAGGATAATCCTTTTCGGTACAAAGGTAAAGCGTCTTTCCATAACTTCCAAACAAAGGCGAGAAAAGTTTACCATGGAGCCGTCATGCACAAAAAAAGAAACCACGACATAGCCTGAGGTTTGGCTGTGTCGTGGTCAGTATGTCAGAGATGTCGTCCCCGTCGGGAAGACTCGAAAGAGGGTTATTTCGTGATGGGCTTGTACTTTGGCACAAGCGTTTTCATGAGTGCCCAGGCGATGAGGTAGGCAACGGCGCAGTAGCAGAAGACAATCATATAGCCAGCAGGCTTGCCTGTTACACCAAAGAATTGGAAGGCTTCGCCCTGCTGTTCTGCATGGGTGAAGAGCAGACCTGAACCCCAGTTGATGGCGAAGGAACAGAGACCGCCAAACATTGTGCCGATGCCGGTGATGGAGGCGATGGCTGACTTGGGGAACATGTCTCCAATGGTGGAGTAGAGGTTGGCTGACCATGACTGATGTCCTGCACCTGCCAAGCCGATGATGATGCAGGGCCACCACACGGAGGTGCCTGCCAGTGGCTGCGCAAACATAGCGAAGATGGGGAAGAAGGCAAAGATGAGCATGGCAATCATGCGACCTGAATAGGGGTCCATGCCTCGTTTCTCAACAAAGTATTTGGGAAGATAGCCGCCACCGATGCTGACCATAGTGACGATGAGATAGAGCACGAAGATGAGTGCCTGTCCCATCGGGTCGGACGATTTGTAGCCGAGTTCGGAGAAGTAGGCTGGTGCCCAAAAGAGGAAGAACCACCACACGCCATCGGTGAGGAGCTTGCCCACGATGAATGCCCATGTCTGGCGGTAGGTGAAACACTTCAGGAATGGAATCTCCAGGTTGTCATTGGCTTGCTCACGGGTGGAAGCTGTCGTCTTCTCCTCGGTGGCTGGAGCGTTGTTGTCTTGCTGGATGTAGGCAAGTTCGGCGGTGTTTACATGGCTGCTCTCAGAGGGCTTGTTGTAGAGCACTGCCCAAAAGATGGCCCAAACGAAACCGATGCCACCGATGATGATAAATGCCATTTCCCAACCCATGGCTTCTGCCAAGACGGGGATGGTGAGGGGGGCTGCAAGCGCACCTACGCTGGCACCTGCGTTGAAGATGGAGGTGGCGAGGGCACGGTCCTTCTTGGGGAAGTATTCTGCTGTCACCTTGATGGCGGCAGGGAAGTTGCCGGCTTCGCCTGTGGCAAGCACAATGCGGCAGGCGAGGAAGAGCCACACACTGATGGTGAGTGCAAGGGTGGTACCAGTTTTGACGGCTTGCAGTGTTTCCTCGTTAGGGATGTGAGTGAGCGACATGGTGAGGATGCCGCATCCGGCATGGAGACAGGCACCGATGGACCAGATGACGATGGCCCAGATGTAGCCTTTCTTGGTGCCCATCCAGTCGATGAACTTGCCTGCGAAGAGTGAAATGAAGGCGTAGAAGATGGAGAATGCGGCTGTGATGAAGCCATAGTCGGCATCGCTCCAGTGGAAGTCGAGCGCGATGAAGTCTTTCCATGTGAGTGAAAGCACTTGGCGGTCCATGTAGTTGACCGTGGTGGCGAGGAAAAGCATCGCGCAGATGACCCAGCGGTAGTTGGTCATTTTGTTAGTTGTCGTACTCATTGTTTTGGTTTTTATAGATTTAGTTCATGATTTCGGTGCAGGGTGATTTCAACGCCAGCTCCTTGGCAGTCGGCTCCCATGGGGGGATTCTCCTTGAGCAGTTGCAGATGGACGGACGTGGCGGTAGGGTGTTCTGCCAGGATGGCATGGGCGATGCGTCCGGCTACGTGTTCGAGCAACTGGGATGGTGTCGCCATTTCGCGTTGGATGATAGTAAAGAGGTCGGCATAGGAGATGGTGCCGCGGAGGTCGTCGTGCTGGAGGGCATGGGTGAAGTCTGTGCCCACTTCGAGGTCGATGGTGAAGTAGGCTCCTATCTTCCGCTCCTGTTCCATCACGCCGTGATAGGCATAGAGCCGTAATTGGCGGATGATGACTTTATGGCTCATCGATTAGTTCGTCTGTTTCTTCGATGACTTCGGATGTGTCGGTGGAGACGGTGTATTTCTTGAGTGCGCGTGCCACACCGTTCGTCCATGTGTTGATGTTCTCATCATCGAGCTGCAAGGAACTGATGAGTTTGATGACATGGGTGAGGGGCATGCGGTAGCGGAGTACGCCGCTGATGAGCTTGGCGTAGTTCCAATACTCCTTGTTGAAGCGTTCGGAGAGACCTTCAACAGTGGTTTTGTATCCTCGGCGATTGACGAAGGTGAAATCATAGCGTTTGCTGCCGTCTTCGTCGATGTGCTTGATGATGTGACCTTTGGTGACAGTCTTGGGCAAGGCGATGCCATCCTCGTCGTCGAGCACACCCGTGAAGATTTCGTAGGGGTAGCCATCGAGCAGCCCGACGAATGCCACCCACTTTTCTTTCTTGTTCTGGAATTTCACCACGTCGCACTCAAGGCTGACAGGGCGTTTCTCTGTGATTTCAAACTGGGGACGATAGGAGTATATCTCGCCTTCGAGCAGGGCAAGTAGCTCTTGGCGGTCTGTATTGTTTTTGGAGGCATTGTCAGCTTGTTCGGCGGTGGCGCTGGCTGAGAGCGCATTCTTCAGGCGGTCTTCGCCGAAGTCGGTCAGCAGGCGTAGAATTGCTGTGGATAATGTAGAAACGGATGGCATATTAGGTGTTGTTTTGTTGCAACAGAATTGTTAAGTATGGGCAAAGGTAGATAAAAAAAGTGAAAAGTGGGGGCATGGCTGGGAAAAAAACACCGAAAATGCTTATCTTTGCCAAGTTATAGATTGTAATAAACAGAAAAGGACATGAAGACATCTATCGTGACAAGACGGACCATCCGTAAGTATAAGCAGGAGGATATTCCTGCGGGGAAGTTGGAGACCATGCTGTATCAGGCTTCGCGTGCGGCTACAATGGGCAATATGCAGTTGTATAGTGTGGTGGTGACGCGTTCGGACGAGATGAAGGAGAAGCTCTCGCCGTTGCACTTCAATCAGCCGATGGTGAAGGGGGCACCTGTGGTGCTCACGTTTTGTGCGGACTTTAACCGTTTTACGAAGTGGTGTGAGTTGCGCGATGCACAAGCTGGTTATGATAATATGTTGTCGTGGATGAATGCGGTGAGCGACACGCTCTTGTATGTGCAGGCCTTCTGCTCGTTAGCCGAGGAAGCGGGCTATGGCACTTGTTATCTGGGCACTACGCTGTATAATCCGCAGGGCATCATTGATGTGCTGAAACTGCCCCGTCTCACATTCCCCGTAGCCACCATCACAGTGGGTGTTCCCGATGAGTGTCCGGAGCAGCCTGACCGTTTGCCGCATTTGGCGTATATTCATGAAGAAACGTATCAAGACTACACACCTAACCAACTGGACATCATCTACTATTTCAAGGAGCAGTTGGAGGAGAACCAAAAGTTTGTGGAACTGAACAAGAAGGAGAACTTGGCACAGGTATATACGGATTGCCGATATACGAAGAAGGATAATGAAGCCATGTCAGAAGGGTTGCTGGCTGCATTGAAAGGGCAGGGCTTCTTGTAAGAACAGGGTAGCTTGCTTTTCCTTCGTAAACATGGTAGCTGATGAAAAAAGCGAGGGGTNGGTGTCATNGCGANNCCTNCCCCCTCTTGTTTGAGCATAAGGTAAAAAGTAAAATTATAGGTTAAGTCAGTATTATTCGTATGTTTAACTTCTGCAAGAAGCTTGCAGCGTGTTTTGTAACTCGGTCACATCTTGGCGTGTCTGCTCATCGACTTCCATCATGTCTTTGATTTGCCTGATGGCATGAATGACGGTGGCANGGTTGCGGTTACCGATGTTGACACCAATTTGTACATGCGATTTGCCTGTGAGTTGATTGGAGAGGAACATGGCAAGTTGTCGGGCATAAGCAATCTTCTGAGTGCGTGTGCGTGAGTCTAATTGGTTCATCTTCAGATTGAAGTAGTTGCATACGCATTGCTTCNCATCGTCGATGGTGATAGGGTGTTCTGTCTTCTCCACAAACCGTGGCATGACTTTTTGCATCAGGCTCATGTTGATGCTGCAGTTGTACACCACGGAGTAAGCCATAAGCGAATTGATAATGCCTTCGAGGTCGCGCACACTATCATCCACATTCTCAGATATGAATCTAAGCACGTTGGCAGGAATCTTGAGACCCTCCTTTTCAACCTTGGCAGAAAGGATGTCGAGTCGTAGGTTTTGTGTGGGTCTCTCAATCTCTGCTTGCATTCCCCATTTGAAGCGGGTGAGCAGTCGGTCCTCTAANCCTTGGATGGCAANAGGCGGACGGTCAGCAGCAAGAATAATCTGCTTTCCGTTGACATGCAAATGGTTGAAGATGTGGAAGAAGGTGTTTTGGGTCTTGTCCTTACCCGATAGTTCTTGTACATCATCGAGTATCAGTACATCAATGCTCTGATAGAAGCGGATGAATTCATTGGTCTTGTTCTGACGAACAGCGTCGGTGAATTGCACCGTAAAAAGGTGGGCTGACAAGTAGAGCACACGCATTTGTGGATGCAGTTCCTTGATACGCAGACCAATGGCATTGATAAGGTGGGTCTTGCCACATCCTGAAGGACCAAAGACAAAGAATGGATTGAATGTCTTGGCTGGATTGGTTGCTATGGATTCACCCACGGAGCGTGCCAACAGATTACTCTCGCCTTTGATATAGTTTTCAAAGGTATAGTTTTGAATCAGTTGAGAATCGAGGTCCTGCACTTGTGGAGCAGTCACGTCGTCTGGTGCTTTGCGGACATCTGAGCGAGAGGGACCGCTGATGACCTTGGCTGGCATATTGCCTTTCTCTTGTATGTCACCGCCTCGTTTGGACTTGACCACCTTTACACGATAAAACAAAGATGTGATATTAGAACCAAAGACACGCTTGAAGGTAGAAACCATGAGTGGCAAGAAGTTCTCTTCCAACAACTTCTTCACAAATTCGCTGGGCACATTGAGTGTAAGTTTGCCCTCTTCAAAGCTGTGCAGCTCNACGAAGGCAAACGATGCCGCGAATTGTTGAGGGGAGATATTGTCGCGAATGATGCCGAGACACTTCTCCCACAAGAGTTTTGAATTTTCTTCTATTTCTACCATTTTGGTTTCAGCCGATTGTTCTAACNAGTGCAANGTTCGTNCNNNTTTNCGNGATAGCAANATCTCNTTCTTGAAGCGTTTTTCACNGATGCTTNAATCCGCTTTCTTTNNGCCNCTTATGTTTGCCAAGTCTTGAACCCTCTTGTTTTGTAATGTTTTGTATTTGTTCGCTGATTGATAGAGGGTTAAGGATTTGTTTTATGTGTGAGACAATGTGGCTTTTACTTTTCTTTCGTATGCTTAAATCGCTGTCTTTTACACGATTCCTTGGTCTTGGCTGAAACTTCTGAAAGGCGAGGACACTGTTTGAATTAAATTCAAATAGAAGCGTCTTTCACCTTTTCTTGAATGCCCTCTTTCTATTTGCCTTTCTTTCCGAAGAGAGAGAAATGGACGTAGCGTTTGGGGTGCAGTCGGACATCCTCCAGCAGACGCGAAGAGTTCATCATCGTGGAGTCGAGATGCAGGGCGATGGCGTTGTCATTCATCAGCATGCCAAGGGAGTTGTTCTTGCTGTTCATGGCTGTGCTGAGTTTGAAGGTCATGTCTTGCAGGTTTCCTAAAGTGGCATCTGCTTTGTTTGCCATCCCTGTTAAGTCTATTTGGTTGAATTGAGCAGTAGTGGTCTCCAAGTTTGTGCAGATGTTGTTAGTCTTGGCAATGAGTTGTGGCACGTCCTTCTGCAGCAGACCGTTGATTTGAGCGGTGGTCACTTTCAGTTCTTCGGAGATAGCCGCCATGTTGTGGACGGAGGTAGCCAAAGCTGGGTCGTTAGACAAGGTGTTGAGTGCTGACAGGATGGAGTCTATCTTGGGCAGTAAGGCTTGTACCTGTGGCACCATATCGCCAGCGGCAGACATGAGGTCTGTCATGGGCGAGCCGTACAGGGTGTCGCCCGGTTGCAGGATGTCGTCAGGGTTGGGACCCAGCTTGAGGTTCATCATGGCACTGCCGAGCATCTCCTTGGTCATATAGACACTGGTACCCTTGGGCAGGTGGAAGTTTGGATTGATGGTGATCTCCACCAGCATGTCCTGTCGGGCAGCATTGAAGGCGATGGTCTTGACCGTGCCCACCTTTAGACCGTTGGCACGCACGTCGGATGCCGTTGGCATACCTTGCACGTCGGCAATCTCGACGAAGTAGGACACTTCGTCGTTAAACAGTTTCAGTCCTTTGAGGAAGATGATGCCTACATAGATGATGATGGCGGAAAGTACCGCCACAACGGCTATCTTGATTTCTTTGCTGATGTTCATAGGATTATTTTTCAAATGTTACGATGAATGCTTGTGGAAATTTGTCGATGATGGATTGTCGTAGACGTTTTGCTTCCTGCAAGGTAGCGGCAGAACCGTAAGTGTAAGTGTAACGTCCGTTTTGTTGGTGCATCTCGCAGGACAAACCTTTGAATTGCTTATCGTTAGGGGACAGCCTGACACTGCCAGCCAGCACTTGTACTTTGTACATGGTCTGCTTTTGTGTGGTGGCAGGAGGGCAGTCGCTCTTGTCGTCAGCGGTTGACACATTGGGCGTAGCGGCAGCAGTCGTATGTGTCTCAGGCGTGGCTTTCTCCAGCTTTGACGCTTTGCCTGTCTTTTGTGACTTGTATTTCACGATGGCATTGTAGATGCTCTTTGCCATGATTTGTCGACCTGCTGTGGACATGAGGAATTGTTCCTCTGCGGGTGTAGAAATATAGCCAACCTCCAACAGGACGCTGGGCATATAAGTGAGACGCAACACCGCCAGATTAGCTTGTAGCACTCCTTGGTTGTTCCGTCCGCCTGTGTTTACCATTTCTCCTTGCACAATCTTGGCAAAGTTGACACTCTCCTTCATATCGTGGTCCTGCATCAACTCAAACATGATGTTGCTCTCGGGCGAAGGGTTGTAGTCATACTTCTTGGCTGCTTCTCCCTCCAGCGCAATCACCGAGTTTTCACGCTTTTCCACATCAAGATTGGTCGCCGCCGTGCGCAGACATAGGGAGTATGACTGTACGCCCATAGCTTTGCGAGCGGTCTTGGGCAGGGCGTTGGTATGGATACTCACAAAGAGGTCGGCCTTGGCCTTGTTGGCTATCTCTGCACGTCGTCCCAGTTCGATAAACACGTCGGTGCTGCGGGTATAAGTGAGTTTCACATCAGGGCAGTTCGCCTTCAACAATCGACCCACTTCGAGTGTAATGCTCAGATTGATGTCTTTTTCCCGATTTTGTGGAGAAGAGCCTATCGCACCTGGGTCTTTGCCACCATGACCAGCATCGAGCACAACCACAAACTTGTCGCCATCGGTCATGGCTGCCATCGGCCATGCGCAGAACAGCATCCCTATATATATAATAATGTGTAAGAATCTTCTCATAAACATCCAAAATCGTTGCAAAGNTACGAATTATNAGTAGAATAATTCATGAAATGGGAAAAAGAATATCGTTTCCGACATCCTTTTTCTCGTTTGGAGCCTCAATGCTCATACCTCTTACCCCTCATATTTCTCTCACCCCCTTACCTGTTGCTGTTCGCTTCAAAATCGGAGTCCCCGACTCCGGCTGACCGATGTCGGGGACTCCGATTGGTCGATGTCGGGNACATCGATTTTAGGGGGCTTTCTGAGAGATGTTTTCCACCACCTCTGTATGTTCACTTGATATCCTCGCTTGTGTAGATTTTCTGTCATGGCATCAAAAAAGCAGCAAGAGTCGTCCGCAATACAAAATAATTCCCTAACTTTGTCCTCGGTAAGCATAGCGACCACCCAATTTGTAGATGATTATAATTTGTCAAACCCACGTTAAATTCAGATAGTATGAATATCAGGAAGTTTCTTACAGTACTTGTTTTTTCCTTGCTATTGCCTTGTGGAAAGGCTGTGGCAGGAGAACCATTCGAGTCTTTGCGTTCGCGTCAGCTTTGGGGATTCAAGGTAGATATTCCACGTGATTCCNTTCGCCTTAGCGATCNGTGTGTTCTTGCTGNCAAAGAATCTGGACTGNATTATATGACCGGAACTTCGGGAAAGTTATGGNTAAGTCGCGACCTTGATAAGTGGACTGGTCCATATAGTCTGATTGAGCCTGANACCACTTCGTGGATGGGNCGCAATCCCGANATCTGGGCTGCGGAACTGCACCTCTATAACGGTAAGTATTATTGCTTTGCCACTTTTACAAACAAAGAAGTGAATGTCGGTTCATTCAAAGGAATGAATCTCCCTCGCAGAGCAACTCATGTTATGGTTAGCGATGTACCATGGGGACCTTATCGTCCGATTTCGGATGAAATCTATTTGCCGGAAAATCGTCCTACGCTTGATGGAACATTTTGGGTGGACAGTGACGGTAAGCCTTATATGGTGTATTGCGGAGAATGGATTTCCAACTGGGACGGTACAATGGAAAGAGTTCGGCTTAAAGATGATTTAAGCGGATCAGTCGGAGACTGCAAACTGCTTTTCAAGGCAAGTGCGTCTCCTTGGAGCCGAGAAAAACTCGACGGCAAAATTGTGCCTAACAGAGTGACTGATGGTCCTTGGTTGTTCCGTACAGACACTGGACGACTCGGCATGATATGGACAAGCTGGATATATGGAGTCTACACGCAAGGGGTGGCTTATTCAGAAAGTGGCAATATAGATGGTCCGTGGATACAGGAAGAGAAACCTATTACACCACCCGACCATGGTCATGGAATGTTGTTCAAGGATTTGTCTGGTCGTTGGCTTATGTCTGTCCATAGTCATCGTAATGACCATGGCAACTACATCCGCATCCCACAGATTTTTGAGGTCGATCTCAGTGGAGACAAACTAAAAGTCGGTAAAAGACTTGTATGGAGCGATGAGTTCAATACCGACGGACCTATTGACGGTCTTTACTGGAGCTTTGAGGAAGGGTTTGTTCGCAATCATGAAGCCCAGTGGTATCAGACGGAAAATGCCTATTGCAAGGACGGCCTTCTTGTGCTTGAGGTACGCAAGGAACATAGACCCAATCCATTGTATCGCGAAGGGGCAAAAGACTGGCGTAGTTCTCGCCCGACTATTGATTACACATCAGCTTCGGTAAATACTCGTGGCAAGCAGGAGTTTCAGTATGGTACACTGGAAGTCCGTGCCAGGATTCCCGTTGCTCCTGGTGCATGGCCTGCAATTTGGACTTTAGGGAAGGATATGCCCTGGCCGTCAAATGGTGAGATTGATGTCATGGAGTATTATCGTATAAATGGTATTCCCCATATTCTTGCCAACGCGGCATGGGGTAAAGACAAACCGTATGATGCTAAGTGGAACAGCAAGGCAGTGCCTTTTGATAAGTTTCTTGAAAAGGATCCGGATTGGACATCTAAATTTCATATTTGGCGTTTGGATTGGGACAAGGATTATCTGAGAATATTCCTTGATGATGATCTTCTGAATGAGATATCATTGGAGGATACATACAATGGCAAAATCGGAAGTGGCTCGAATCCCATGCGTCAGCCTCACTATGTCCTTCTTAATCTTGCTCTTGGCGGAGACCACGGTGGAGAGATATCGCGGGATGCTCTGCCTATGAAATATGAGATAGACTATGTACGAATATATCAGTAAAAATGGCGTGAGGTGATATAAGAATTATGCAGTAAGTCTACTTTGGTCAATGATTTCAATGTTTATAGATGGTTTGTTCGATAGCAGGTTATACGCAGTAAGCCCCACAAACAGATTGGTTGCAAAGTTGTCAATGGACCAGTGTCTTGCATGCTTTTAATGTTTGTTTCCTCGTTTCCCGTTTGGGATAAAAATGAAAAAAATATTCTTTTATTTTGTTTTGTGCTCGCTTAATTGTAACTTTGTATCTTCTAACGAAACTACACATATTATATAATATATGCAGAAAATAATTATCTTAGACTTTGGTTCGCAAACGACACAGCTGATAGGTCGTCGTGTTCGCGAGTTGAACACGTTCTGCGAAATCATGCCTTATAACAAATTTCCACAGGATGACCCAGACGTGATTGGTGTTATCCTGTCGGGGTCGCCCTATAGTGTGTATGAAGAGCGGGCGTTCAAACTTGATTTCGCTGCTATCCGTGGCAAGTATCCAATCCTGGGCATCTGCTATGGTGCGCAACTGATGGCACACACTTTCGGTGGTAAGGTGGAACCAGAGGGCACGCGTGAGTATGGTCGTGCTAACCTTGTGTACATGGAGCAGGACAATCCTCTCTTGAAGGATTTTGCTCCTAACAGCCAAGTGTGGATGTCTCATGGCGACACGATTACTTGCTTGCCTGAGGGATTCCGTTGTATCGCTTCCACGGCAACGGTGAAGTATGCCGCTTATGCTGCCAATGATGAGCGTATTTGGGGTGTGCAGTACCATCCAGAGGTGTTCCATTCTGTAGATGGCACCCAACTGCTCCGCAATTTCGTGGTTGACATTTGTGGTGGTAAGCAGGATTGGTCTCCTGCCTCATTTGTGGAACAAACTGTAGCCGAATTGCGTCAGCAAGTAGGCGATGAGAAGGTGGTTCTCGGACTTTCAGGTGGTGTGGATTCGTCAGTGGCAGCCGTGTTGCTCAACCGCGCGATAGGCAGCAATCTCACATGTATTTTCGTCAACAACGGATTGCTTCGTAAGAATGAATTTGCAGACGTGTTGCGTGACTATGAGTGTTTGGGCTTAAATGTGGTGGGCGTGGACGCTTCGGCTAAATTCTATGCCGAGTTGGCTGGCGTGAGCGAACCCGAACGCAAGCGTAAGATTATCGGTGCTGGTTTCATCGACGTGTTCGAGGCTGAAGCCAAGAAAATTGAGGGTGCCAAGTGGCTTGCTCAAGGCACTATCTATCCTGACCGCATTGAGTCGCTCAACATTACGGGCAAGGTTATCAAGTCGCATCACAACGTGGGAGGTCTTCCGGAGAAGATGGGCTTGAAGCTCTGCGAACCGCTTAAGTGGCTCTTCAAGGATGAGGTACGTAGAGTGGGGCGTCAACTTCAGATGCCCGAACATCTCATCACGCGCCATCCGTTCCCTGGTCCTGGCTTGGCTGTGCGCATCTTGGGCGACATAACCCCCGAGAAGGTGCGTGTGCTGCAAGAAGCTGATGACATCTTCATTCGTGGTCTACGCAACTGGAAAGTGAAGCTCTCTGGCGAGGAAGCCCGTAAGGTGCTTGCCGCTGGTGTCCCTGCTGACATGAAGGATGGTGAAATCGAGGTGTCCCTTTACGACCAAATTTGGCAGGCAGGTGTCATCCTCCTCTCTGATGTGAAGTCGGTGGGCGTGATGGGCGACGAGCGTACCTATGAGAACCCCGTGGCTCTCCGTGCTGTCACCTCTTCCGATGCCATGACCGCCGACTGGGCGAAACTGCCTTACGATTTCTTGGCTGAGGTGAGCAACCAAATTATTCGTAACGTGCGTGGAGTGAACCGCGTATGCTATGATATCTCTTCCAAACCGCCAGCAACGATAGAGTGGGAATAATTCCCTGTATGTATATTGTAAAGAGGAGGATATGTCGATGCTATGACATATCCTCCTCTTTTTGTAATTGTGTTAATTTGTGTGTTGTGATTTAAGCAAATTTCTTAATCCGTGTTAATGCTTCTGTCGCATTTGTTAAACAAGTTCAACACTGACAAAAAACATGGGTGAAATGTTTTGATGAGAAAGATTTTTGTTGTTATTTTGTGCCCGAAAACGAATACGTTGTGTCCATGATGCAGATATGGGATTTGGATGTGATGGTTCGTTTCATAAGAGTGATAAAAACATAACTAAAAACGAATGAAAAGAACATTATGAAACAAGCAACAAAAAGATTTTATGGTACACTGGCATGTGTGGCCTTTCTTGCAGGATTGACAGGAGCCTTTGCTTATTCCCTGTCGCAAAACTCAACTCGTATGGCAATGTCGCCGACAGGCACTTCTGTGCCAGCTGTGGAGAAAACAGTCAACTTGATGCAACTGTCTAATGCTGCTCATCCTGCTGCTCAACCAGTCGATTTGACGGAGGCGGCAGAGAAGGCTTGCAATGCGGTCGTATATATCAAATGCGTACAAAAGGGTAAGAAGCAGATGGTTGAATATCATGACCCTTTTGCCGATTTCTTTGGTGATTTCTTTGGCCGTGGTGGCGGTGGCAGCCAACGTCGTCAGGTGGAGACTCCGAAGCGTGAGTCTGCAGGTTCGGGCGTGATTATTTCCGAAGATGGTTATATCGTGACGAACAACCATGTGGTGGAGAATGCCGATGAGATAACCATTACGCTGAATGACAACCGCGAGTTCACGGCTCATGTCATCGGTCTTGATGGCGACACAGATTTGGCATTGCTGAAGATTGATGCCACACAATTACCCGCTATTGTGATTGGCGACTCTGACCAGCTGAGAGTAGGTGAATGGGTTTTGGCTGTGGGCAATCCTTTCAATCTCACTTCTACCGTTACTGCTGGTATTGTGTCAGCAAAGGCACGTAACTTGGGTGCTCACAAAAATGGCATTGAGTCGTTCATCCAGACGGATGCTGCCATCAACGCAGGTAACTCTGGTGGTGCATTGGTCAACACTCGGGGCGAACTCGTGGGCATCAATGCTATGCTCTATTCGCAGACGGGCTCGTTTACTGGGTATGGTTTCGCTATTCCTACCACCATTATGACAAAGGTGGTGACAGACCTCAAAGCCTATGGTACGGTACAGCGTGCTCTGTTGGGCATTAGCGGTGTAACTTTGCGCGACTACATTGATGCACAGAAACATGAGGATGAGACGTTTACAGCCGACTTTGGCACGAATGATGGTGTTTATGTGGCTGAAGTGGTGGAAGATGGTGCTGCTGCCGAAGCTGGCATCAAGAAGGGAGACGTGATTGTTTCCGTGGGCGGAAAGAAGGTGACGAAGATGTCTGAACTTCAAGAGGCTACCACCAAATATCGTCCTGGTGATACAGCTATTGTTGGGTATATTCGGGATAAGAAGGAGAAGACTGCTTCACTCACGTTCCGTAACGCAAAGGGTAGTACCAATGTCATCAAGACGCAGAAGTCTGATGTATTGGGCGCAGAGTTTGTTGAACTGACGGAGAGTCAAAAGAAAACCTTGCATCTTTCCTTTGGCGTGCAGGTCAAGAATTTGAAGAGTGGATACTTAAAGGATGCTGGTGTACCCGAAGGCTTCATCATCCTGAAGGCGAATAACCAAAACATCAAGTCTGCAACCGATATGGAATCCGCTTTCCGTACCGCACAGGGCAGTGACGAGCAAACCCTCTGGATTTGGGGTAAAACGCCTGCGGGTCGAGCCATGTCATTCGCCATTTATTTGGGCGAATAGGTTGCGTCAACAGCGTTCAGGTTTAGACTTGAGAAGAAAACAGAGGGTTTGGAGAATTTTTTCTTCAAATCCTTTGTTTATATGCTATGAATGTTCTACCTTTGCCTATGGAAAAGCGAAGGTGCTCCCAGTCAGTGAGTGAACTGATACAAAACGGAGTCATCGCTAACACATATAGGCTGGGGTACAGGATCGATTGGGATACTCATCAAATTAATTACTGGAACCGAGATGATTTTATTGCCTAATGGCGGACCACAATCCAGAAGTCGCCATGTCTTTGAATATGGGATTTCGGCATCTGGAAACTTTAGTGTCGGTGGATTACAAAGNGCAGTAAATACTCAAATCTTACAACATCGGNGTTTCANCACATCTCCTCCCAGCTTTTTCATAAGGGTGGGCTTGTTTGGTGAGCTTGCCCTTTTACGAGGAAAGTTGCCGGAGTGGTCGAACGGGCCGCACTCGAAATGCGGTGAACGGGTAACTGTTCCGGGGGTTCGAATCCCTCACTTTCCGCCACGAAAAAAGGAACACTGAATCCAGTGTTCCTTTTTTCGTAATATATGTAATGTCACTTAAAAATCAGGGAAGGGATTAGTCGCTTTTTTGACCGCCATACATTCCATCTCGATGAGCCACGTTGGGCGGCATACTGGTGCTAACGTGATTATCAAGGGCATGTTAGGGAACTTCTTGTTGAACATCTGTTTCACCACCTCGTAGTCGGAGCCGTCGCGTAGATACACAACCATCTGCATCACGTCTTCATAGCCCATACCGCCTTCTTCAAGCAGTTTTTCCACATTCTCCCACATGCGCAGGGTCTGTTTGCCGATGTCACCTATATGCNNCACTTCGCCTTTATTGTCGATGGAAGCTGTACCTGAGATGTATATGTGGTTACGGTCTCCATACTGCATCAGTGTTCCTCGTTCAAAGNTGACACCGTACTCGANGGTTTTGTTCAANTGNGACAGCGCATAGANATAGCGTTGCTGGTCTGGTTGGAAGCCCGTTATGGCATAACAGCCTAACTGCACCAGCGCTTTCGGGTCTGCTGGTGTTCCACCGATGCCTGTAGAGGCTATATAGTGAGTGTCTGGTGTCAATCCTTGTTCGACGAAACACTCTCTGCGTGACTTTACTAATCCGCTGTATTGTGTATCGACATCGCGGACAAAGAACCATGTACGAATGCAGTTCGACTCCAAAGTTGCATCAAACCGCTTTAAGGTGTCAATGTAAGAGAGCAACGTTTTCCATGTCTGCATATACGACGTGTCAACCGAGGTGTTCATCAGTCCCATTGTCCAGATGTGGCGGTAGCCGTTGTGGCTCACTACGGTCGAACCATTCATGTGGTTCACTTCTGTGCCCTGCTGCATGTATAGCCACATTGCCACCTTTGAACCATCCAGCGGAGGTTGCTGAATATACGAAATCGTACAGATATCGTTTTCTTCAATCCGTGGAACCTGATTGGTTGCATCACTTAGGAAATAGCGTTTAAACACCACTTTGGCGGCTTTCGTCTCTTCCATTTCCATCAGTGCTTCCTTTGCTTGTTGCAGACGGGCAAACTGCGTCTCAAACAATTCGCCTTGCGCTTTCACATGGAGCATAGCGTGCAGTTCTGTTACACAACCTGCGGTGAAGCGCGTCAATTCTATGCGAGCACCTATATTGTCTATTTTCTTTGTTACAAATTCCATATACAATGCAAAGGTAGTGTAAAAAAACGAGTAAATATGGAAAACGAGAACTTATTTTCTTTTTCGAGCGGAAGAAGGTTACTGATTGGCATAGCTGTGCAGACCGCCTAAGAAGAAATTGACACCGAAGTATGTGATGAGTACTGCGAGGAAGGCACTTGTCATGAAAATGTGATAGTGGATAGGCTTCCTTATCCATGGCACAGATGAACTGTGCATGGGAATGGCATAGATGAGCATGGTGATGAGTGCCCAGACTTCCTTAGGATCCCATCCCCAATAGCGTCCCCAGCTTACATTTGCCCAAATAGCCCCCAGAAAGATGCCTGCTGTCAGCAAGAACTCGGCGGGGAACAGGAAAAGTTGTGATAACAAGTGCATCTCTTTCATCTTCTTGCGGTTGATGATGCCATAGACTCCACAGGCAAAGGTGATGCTGAATAGTCCATATGCCATCATGACACAGCTAACATGAATGCTCAGTAAAGGTGATGACAGCACAGGCATCAGGTGAGTGATTTTAGGATCCATCTGCCCGAGGTGGCTGACGAGAAGGAGGAAGCCTGAAAGCAGCAAGCCAAAGGTGAGCACGATGCGGAAATTTCGATAGACGAAAAGCGAAGCAAGCATGACCATCCATGCCATCTGTAGCATGGTCTCATAACCGTTGCTCATGGGGATGTATCCGCTAATTATCCATCGTAAAGCCAGACAGAGTGTAAGGGCAAGGAATGTGGAGATAAGCACGATGAACGAAAGCTTCTTTGCCCATTGTCGATGCAACAGGCTGATGAATGAGAAGGTGAGACACACCATGAATAGCACTTGGGCGAAAGGAATGCTGTTGTAGAGGTGTTCTGCGGCAAGGCGAGTGGGCGAGGGCATGTCTGCTGCTCCATAAATCCGTTGGTACTTCGCCAGTTTCTTGAGCATCTCATTGGTGTTGGTCATTTGATGGTCAGTTACATACATGGCGAGCATCGGCAAGGCGTTTCGGAAGTATGCTCTGCGGTCTGCTTCAATCATGGGTGGCAAACTGTCGGAAGGGGAATACCACTTGCCCTCGAACGGAAAGATGCGTAATAGTTCTCNTCTGGACACTTGCATGATGAGCATGACCTTGTCGTCAACTTTCACCACCTCCTCATGGANNTTATCGCCATTCCCTTGATAGTATTCCTGGAGGAAAGGACCAAGGATGTAGCCTTGTTGCCTGAACAATGATGCAAGCGAAGTGTATTCTGGCAAACCTATGCGTTGACGCAAATCTGCCGATTTAATGCGTATCAATGGCTCTTGGCTCCATTCGTTGCGGAAGAATGTAAAGCCACAAAGTACTTGTTCTGCCGTGTATCCATTATAGGAAGACTTGCCGTATAGCTTACGGGTGAAATCAAGTGCAAGTGTTTGTACAGGACAGATACGACCATCATAGTTGATGCATAGTTGTCCAAATTCCGTAGCCGTCTCCTTTGGGAATGTGTTGAGAGCATGAGCTTGAACGGGTAACAGCAATAGGAATACGACGGCAGTACTTGCTTTGTGGATGAGCTGACGGAATCGTCCCTTGGGGTCAATGAGTGTCAGAATCATGGAAAGAAACAGGAGACCATAGCCCGTGTATGTGACAGGAATACCCCAAGGGTCGCTGTTGAGCGATAGGGTTGTTCCTTCCATATCGTCATCGTAGCCACTCTGATAAAGACGGACACCATGAGTGGAATAGATGTGATTCATGGAAGTGTATCCATGTTCCGTTGCTGCGTCCGTCCGAATGGTGAGGTGTGATTCATAGTCAGCAGCTGTTTCTGTACCACTGTGGTAGCGGATATTGAAATCTATGAGTGTGATGGTGAAAGGAATCTTCTTGGGGCTTGATGCTCCGTATTCCTCTATATAGCAATAGTTTACAGCTTCTCCTTTGCGCAGATGCATAGTCCCTTGCCACGCAGTCAGGTGCGTAAGTAATGCGCCTGCCAATATAAGGAGAAAAGAGCCGTGTAGCATAATGATGGTGATTCGTTTGATTCTCCGTTGGAACAGGTAGGCAATCCCCCCAATAGCCAGTAGCGACCACAAGGCGGTGAACCACCATGAACCATAGATGTTGCTGAGTACGAATGGAGTGCCATGCGTCTTCTCTGTAATGGTTGCTATAGCCATCACAAGGATGGCTATAGCGTATAGAGTGAATGTGATGTTTTTAATCACAGCGTAGGAATACTTGTTGGTTTATCTAATTTCTAATATAACGGCTCACAGGCTTATATATTGTTTGTATAGAGATATTTCCGTCTTAGATGGAGCGGAGGAATTTCACTACGGCATCTCGGTCCTCCTTCTTCAGTTCGTAGAACTTCTTGGTAGAAGAATAGGCATCAGACTGCTTGCTGTAGGCATGCCACATGATGGCTTCAATCTCGTTGCGGGCACGGCAGTCGTGCAATCTGTCTTCGGCACCAGTCAGACGGAGTGACAAGCCGCGTCCCCACAGTGGAGTGGTTCTGCACCATCCTGTTCGGATGTCGTTCTCCATGAAGAGACGGTGCTGCACCATGTCAGTGTATGGCCAAATGGTCTGATAAGAGAACTTCGGTAATATCTTGTTTGCGTCCAGNCCATTGGCGNTTGCGTAGGCCTTGATGCTATTGTCCACCCAGTNGTTGTCCTCTTTGGTTTGCCATGAGGGTCGGTNNCAGCTGGCGCATCCAATCTGGTTGAATACCACTTTGCCGCGCTGTACGATAGGGTCATCAAGGTTGCGTGCGGCAGGCACGGCAAGACCACGATGCCATACCATGAAGTCATAGTAGTCTTTGTCACTCATCTCTGCTTCGCCAAACGCAGCGGTGTAGTTGTCTCCGCCTTTGGCAGCCGTGTTCATGTCGAGCATGGTAAAGACTTTCTCTGCAATCTTTTCGTCGGTCTCAGCATAGTAGGGATGCACGAGAGAAGACACGTCCTTACCGTTCTGACGGATGTAGCTGATGACCTCAGGGTCTTCCGACATGGCTTTTGCCCATGCGGTAGTGGAGTAGAGGTAGCGGCGGTCGGAGCGGGTCACGTTGGTGATGTTCCAGATGGCATTGGCACCAGCACCGTCTTGTAGCGAGGCACGGGTCATGGCGTAGGTGAACTTCTTGATGGCTTTTGTGCCGTCAGCAAGTGTGTAGTAAGCACCATCTGCCCAATCTTGTGCCGTCGTGTCCCACATTCTTGGGTTGAGTTGAGTATAGTTTGCTTCGGCTGCATACTGTGCCTTCATGTCTTCGGTGCTGATGGCATCGAGTTGCCCTGTTCCGTAGATGCCGATGGTGGATTCGAGGCGTACCTCGTAGTTTGTTGGCTTAGGATTGGTGTTGAAGGCTGTGACGGGGATATTGACCTCTGGATAGATGAGTTCGTAGGTCTCTCCGTCGGGGAAGCGCAGTGGGAGTCCGCTGGGCATGTTGCCTTCCACCTTCTTCCATGTGATGGAGATTTGGTTCTCGTCGATAGGTGCTTTGAAAGGTTCCATGGCTTTGGTTTGAGGCATGCCTGTCACCTCGGCGATATAGTTGGAAGGGAAGTCTGTGTAGCGTACACCGTCCTCGGTGAAAGCCTCATCGGGATGGTAAACGACCAACAGATAGCCGTTGCCGATGGTGTTGGCGCGGTATTCCGTCTGGCGTTTTCCGTGACCATAAGATGGGTGGCAGTGGATGCAGCTGCTGCGCACCCATGCAGGTCCCAGACCTTTGCGAGGCTCGTCGGTGTAGGTGTAGAGATGCTCGAAAAAGTCTTCGCCTTTATTGAAATTTGTCTCCAGTCCCATCTGCTCTGCACAAGGTGCTACAGCCGAATAGCTGGCTTTGGGAGTTGTGCCCAGTTCTCCGCCTGGATACCATTCGGCGGCTGTGAACACGTCGTTAGCCTTGCCAAACTGGCTTTCCTCCTCTTCCAGTGTGCCCAAGGCTTTTCCGTTGGTGTCGTCATTGTCGCTACATGCTGTTAGCAGTGGACAGCTCATCATGAGCAGTAGCGAAGATTTCAGTAAGAATTTGTTNTCCATAAGTCTGTCTTTGTGTTATAATAAGATGTAGAAACCACAAACGTGTTCCGCCTGTTGTACCAGACGGAGCACTATTTGTGTGTTGTTGTATGTGTTACTCCTCTTCAATGTCGTCAGCTGTGCGGTCGTCGTCCTCGTAAGGAAGATTCCAGATGGTGCTACAATACTTCACGAAGGGAGAAGGCATATTGCTGATGGCAGCGATGGCGTTGACATAGCCTCCTTCCACAGCAGTGTTGGTCGTCTCTTTGCCTACGCTGGCGAAGAATGTGTGGAAGCTGTATCTATTGGCAGTACGGTCTGTTGAGCCTAACCAAATGTTGCGGATGGAACGGATGTTGTCGCTGAAGTCAGTGATGGAATTGTAGCTGTAAGGTGACTCCACATAGAAGATGTAACCTGCTGAGAATGGATTGGCAATCTTGGCCGTTCCAACCTCGGTGGCAATGGCGGCGGCAGAACCTTCATCGTCGGACAGCACTTGTGCAATGGCATCTTTCAATGTGGCGAAGGTGCTGTTGGCTTGTCCTGCCTGTTTCAGGTTGTCGCCATAGCTGAGATTCTTCTTCGTTGTGTAGTCCAAACCTGCGGCTTTGACCACGCTGACACGGTCTGCGTTCTGTGCTGTTTCACCTTCCCAAGCCACTTGCAGCTGGAATGTGCGTTCCTTCAGCAGTTTGCACACCTGCTGTGCATAAATCAACTCCTTCGCGCCACTCACACCTGTGAAGTTCTTGTAGGTGTCATTCCCCTGAAACTCTGCCACAAGACGGGGCTGTCCGTTGCGGAACAAGATGAACTCCAGTGCGTGGAAGCCCAAGATTGAGGCATCGTCAAGCATGTCCTCATCCATTGCTCCGGAGTTGAAATAGTTGAGCAGCAAGGAACGGTTCAGCGGCCAAGAGTCAATCGTCGGGTCGATGTCGAAATCAGATGCTGCACCTCCCAGGAATGCCTCGCTGCGTTCCCAATAGAGACGGGTCTTCTTGAATGTTTCGCAGGCGTTGTTAATGTCGTCCTGTGTCAAGGTGTTCACATCCAGTCCTTTCAGCTCGGCTTCCAAACAAGCTGTGTTGTTTGCCAAGTCTGTATAGGTGGGCACAATCACGTTATCTACAAGGTTTTTCAGCACCTCGCGGAGGTAAGCTTCCTGAGTTTCGTTTAGGCGTGCAGTGCCAATCGTTTTGTTGGCAGCTTCCAGAGCTGTAACAAGGTCGCCGCAGTTGTTGATGGCGGTTTGACCAAACGAGCGGCTGGAGTAATCGCTTGCGTGGGTAGGGTATGAGTCTTCATCTACCAGCGGTGTGGTTGATGTGTTCAACTCAAAACCGAGTTCGTTGTTGTCGTTGTCGTCGTCACTACAAGAGGTGGCTATCATTGCTGTCGATGCCAGCAAAGCCATTCCGAATAATGATTTGAATTTCATTTTTGCTTTTTTTGATGGGTTTATGAATAAATTGTGAATCTATGCCTTCAAAAAGCCCTCCAAAATCGATGTCCCCGACATCGACCAATCGGAGTCCCCGACATCGGTTGGTCGGAGTCCCCGACTCCGATTTTGAGGCTGTTCTTTTACAGGAACCATCCCTCGTAGGCGAAACCTATGTTGAGGCTTGGCTCGTTGTTGTATTGGCTCTTCAAGAACTTGTGTGAGTAGTCTGCTTTCAGAACCACGCCTTTCACTGGGTAATAGTTGATGCCCACTGCCATGCGCTTCACGTTGTGGTAGTCGTATTTCTTCTCCACATTGCTGGATGCACAAGGGTTGTAATGCTCGTAGNGTCCGAACACATNCAGGCGTTNTCCNNCGTTANGANACTTGTTGATTTGTGAGAATATGTCATACCCTGCTTCCACGCCGTATGTGAATGCGTTCTGACTGACGGCTGTCCGTGTGTGGTAGGGTGACTTCGTGTTGATGCGGTTGTAGATATAGGAGAGTTCCTCCGCGTCGCCCATATAGCCATAGTCTGCCTGACCTCGCACAATCCAGTTGTGTCCCTTGTAGGTGAAGTCAAAACTTCCTATTGCCACCACGCCTTTGTACTCCTTATCCACACCTTCTTTGTCTCTCGGGTAGCCGTTACCGATGCTGTGACCATAGTAACCGCTCAGTCCTAAGCGCAGACCTGGCACAGAATAGTTGTCAATGCGGAGCGATGTGCCGTACTTGGTGGATAGCTCAAACTCCAGCGGGCTGCTGGCACCTTTGTTTATCCAGCCGTCTGATGTGAAGTTCTCGGCATTCAAGCCTGCCAAGAATTGTACTTCGTACCGCCAGTTGCCTGCACGTCCCCAAAAGTCAATGCCGGTTTGGTGCCAAGTGGAGGGGAGGATGGTGTTCTCACCTTCGGGGCGATACACGGTGAAGAAATTCGTTGGCTCGTGGTGCGCGTTGTTCAAACCGACTGGCACCACCATGTGTCCCATGCGGACATTGGCATACGGAGCAAAGGACTTTTGAATCCAGAACTGTTCTAGGGCAACCTCACCGCCTTTTTCTATCTCAGATTCCCATTCGCCGCCTTCATCGACTTCCTTCTCATACGCGCCACCTGTTCCGCCATGTTCAAACTCGATTTCTGAACTCATGGTCCATCCGCGACCAAAGTCATAGCCTAAATATACCACCATGTGGGGAATGTCGAATCGTCCGTGACTGGGGTCATTCCTGTGTTCGTCGGGCAGGCTGTAACGGTCAGGATTGTCGCTGTAGAAATTTCTCGACATTGCCACCTCGCCATATCCGCCGATGTGGAAACGCGAGAGTGTGCGTTCAAGCTTTGCCATTGTCGATGAATCGTAGTCGTGAGACTGTGCCATCATGTCTGTGTTCATTGTGCTCAGTAGTAGGGCAACTGCTGCCCCTGTCCATTTGTTTGCAACTTTCATGCTTCTATGTTTTTGTTATACGCTTTTATGTAGTGTTTGTATGTCTGTCTGCGCTGATGGAAGGGATGGATTGTTCCCTTCTCGTCAAATCGACTGCAAAGGTATGGACAACCCGAAGAAGTCGCAATACTCAAAATGCGTCAAACTCAACCTCCAAATGGGTATTTTCGCGATTGATGTTTATCATGTAAGTATCGCCATACTCACACGGACGCTTGCTGTACCCATTATTGGGTAGCCTCGTTTTATACAAAAACAGAACGGACTCTACGTTTACGCAGAGTCCGTTCTGTATGGGGGAAAGCGTGTCTCCCCTTGGGGGTATTGGATATGTGTGGAGATTATGATGCCTCTTCTGATTGTTTCAAGACCACAATCTTGTCATCTTGTATATCGGCGAGGAAGGTGTCGCCTGCCTGTACTTCCATCTCAACAATCATTTCGCTGATGCGGTCTTCAAGGTGCTGTTGGATAGCACGGCGAAGAGGACGTGCGCCAAACTGCTTGTCATAGCCTTTTTCTGCGATGAACTTTTGTGCCGCATCTGTGATTTTTAGGGTCATGCCCAAGTCGTTAATGCGCTTGTAGAGTCCACGCAGTTCGATGCCGATGATTTGGAGGATGGCGTCGAGCTCGAGCTGGTCGAAGGTGATGATTTCGTCAATGCGGTTGAGGAACTCGGGCGAGAACTGCTTGTTGAGCGCTTTTTGGATAACGGAACGGGACAATTCCTTGTCGTCCGTGTTCGTCATGGTGGCAAAACCAACTCCGCGACCGAACTCCTTGAGCTGGCGTGTGCCGACATTGCTGGTCATGATGATGACAGTGTTACGGAAGTCGATGGTACGACCTTGCGTGTCGGTCAGACGGCCTTCATCCATCACCTGTAGGAGCAGGTTGAAAACGTCAGGATGGGCTTTCTCTATCTCATCAAGCAACACGATAGAGTAAGGCTTGCGGCGCACTTTCTCGGTAAGCATGCCGCCCTCTTCGTACCCCACATATCCGGGAGGCGCACCGACGAGTCGGCTGACGGTGAACTTCTCCATATATTCGCTCATGTCGATGCGGATGAGGGCNTCGGTAGAACCGAACATGTGCTCTGCCAACTNCTTGGCGAGGTATGTCTTGCCCACTCCTGNNGGACCGNGGAACATGAAGGTGCCGATGGGACGATTGNGGNCTTTGNGACCTACACGGCTGCGCTGGATGNNGTTGACGAGTTTATCGACTGCAGCATCCTGAGCGATGATGTTGTTTTTCAGTTCCTGACGCATTCCTTTCATGCGGATTCCCTCGGCATTCGCCATCTTGCTGACGGGGATGCCTGTCATCATGGAAACGGTTTGTGCCACGTGCTCTCCCGTGACCTTCTGCCGCTTGTCCACAAGGGAAGCCTCCCATTCCTGTTTCATCTTCTCGATGACGACATTCACTTGCTTGGCCATGTCTCGGTAGCTGCTTGCCAAGGCATAGTTCTCGTTGCGGACGGCTTTTTCTTTCTTGGCGTTGAGGCTTGCCAATTCCGCCTCTTTCTCTTCTAACTCTTTGGGCACATCCACGTTGAGGATACGCACACGAGATCCCACCTCGTCAAGCACATCAATGGCTTTGTCGGGGAAACTGCGGTCTGTGATGTAGCGTTCAGTGAGTTTCACACAGGCTTCGAGTGCTTCGTCTGTGTAGCTGACGTTATGGTGGTCTTCGTAG
The DNA here is from genome assembly GCA_009177185.1 of Bacteroidales bacterium. GTDB lineage: Bacteria > Bacteroidota > Bacteroidia > Bacteroidales > Bacteroidaceae > Minthosoma. The sequence continues at coordinate 9,736 of WFMB01000007.1, read as the reverse complement.
CGGTCTTTGATGTTGTTCAAGATGGTCAAAGTCTCCTCTGGTGTTGTCGGCTCGACAATAACCTTTTGGAAACGACGCTCAAGCGCCCCGTCTTTCTCTATGCTCTTGCGGTATTCGTCGAGGGTGGTAGCCCCGATGCACTGCAACTCGCCTCGTGCCAGAGCAGGCTTCATCATGTTGGCTGCATCCATCTGCCCTGCTTGGTTGCCTGCTCCCACAAGGGTGTGAATCTCGTCGATGAAAATAATGATGTTGGGATTGGCGCGCAATTCGTTGATGATGCTGCGCATGCGCTCCTCGAACTGCCCACGATACTTCGTGCCTGCCACCACGCTTGACATATCAAGGCTGATGATGCGTTTGTCAAAGAGTACGCGTGCCACTTTGCGCTGGTTGATGCGTGTGGCTAACCCTTCCACGATGGCACTTTTGCCCACACCTGGGTCGCCAATGAGCACAGGGTTGTTCTTCTTTCTTCGGGACAGAATCTGTGCCAGACGCTGAATCTCTGTTTCACGCCCCACCACGGGGTCAAGCTTGCCCTCGGCTGCTGCATGGGTCAGGTCGAAGCCGAACTTGTCAATGGCAGGGGTGTCGGAGTTTCCAGCCTTGGTGGTCTTGGTCGAGGTGGTGCCGTGAACGTTAGTTGCATTACCGTTTGATGGAGGTGGTGCGTCTTCATCCTCATCGTCCTCGTCGAAATCGACGCTATTTTCCACCATAGGGGTGGATGCCGTTTTCGGGGCAAGCGAGTCGTACAGGTCCTTGTAGTTGACATTGAGGTGGTTGAGAATGCGCGCCACTCCATTGTCTTTCTGCTTGAGCATTGCCAGCAGGATGTGTTCCGCATCGCTCTCGTTGCTCTTGAGCAGACGAGCTTCAAGCACAGAAAGCCGCATGATGTTGTTCGACTTTTGGTCGAGTGCGATGTCGGTGGAATACAGTTTTCCTTCTACGGCTTCAACGGTGCGTTCCAACACTTCCTTGAGAGAGGGAATGTTGATGTAGAAACGCTGCTGCAGCACATTGATGGCACGGCTCTCACCGTCACGAATCAGTCCCAGCATGAGATGCTCGGGACCGATGTAGTCATTGTTGAGTCGAAGCGCCTCCTCTTTGCTATATCCGAGGATGCGCGTCACTCTGTCAGAGTATTTGTAGTTCATCTATTATCTCCAGAAGACGTTGTTTGTTGTTAATATGTGCATGGCTTTAGCCACTGACTCAAAGAACGTCGCAAAACAGATGCCGAGGTCTTATTTCAGCCATTTTGTCAGTCGGTCCATGATTTCCCGCTTCATGTTGTCGGGCATGTTGTTGATGCGGGCCTTGTGGCTGCCACGAGGTTGCACATAGACGCGCATGTTTTGCTTCTTCTTGCAGTTGAGCCAGGTACACACTCCGCTGGCACTNCAAGGGTCAATCTCCCCATATATAAATANATGTGTAGGGTCAGATTGCTGGAGGAAACGGACGGTGCGCTCGTAGAGCGNTGGGTCGAAATCATAGCCACGAAGGCTGTCAGGAAGCATAATCTGCTTCAAATACCCTTTGGTGCTCTTGAGCGAAGTCCACTTCTTGATGGGTTTGAGTGAATAGCCGTAATAGCCTAACTCGTGACTGGCCTGTACGTCAAATGGCATATACTTGTTGGGGTAGATGAAGTAGTCGGGACTTGCCACTTCTATGAAGTTGTTGAACCACGTCTGGTTGTCGGCATCAGTCGAAGGAATGGTGCTGACAGGTGTGCCCCACTGCCACAAGGCGAAAGGATACTCCAGCACGCAGTAGTCATAGATGTCTTCTTCCGAAAGATAGAAGTGGAAGTTGTGCTTTGCGCAGTAATCATGGAAAAGAGGCATGAGTTCGCCTTTACGTTTCATCAGCTCTTGCATGGCTGCCTTGATAGCCTTTCTTTCTGCCTTTGTGCCAACTTGCTTGGCGAGGAATTTCTCGTGGCGACCATCTTCGACGGCGCGGTTGAGAGGAGCTACATAACTCACGCTCACATCAACGTCGTCGGGATAAGTGGCTCGGTAGAACATGGTGGTTTGACCGCCTTTGCTGATGCCTGTGCTTATCCACTTGCCCGTGAAGAGTTTGCCCAGCACCTGACGCACATGGTGATAATCTGCCAGAGAGTTATCGACGGTCATGTAATCCCAGTTGGTGGGTTGGGGCACACTTTCTGCGAAGTAGCGGTATTCGCACAACACGACATTGGCATCAAAGAGGGCACTCAGTTCTTCTTCGTAATCAGGGCGAAGACCATAGTCGGCAAAGTAGCCTTCTGTGACGATGACAGTCGGTTTATCTGCTCCCTTCATGCCGACGATGATGCGTTCGCCAAACGTCCCTTTTGAAGAGGTCTTCCAATCCACTTGCTGTTCCATTTTCAGCACATACTTCTCCTTGAATCGGGTCGTTTCCAGTGGCTTCACTTGGCTCACTCCTTCGAGGGCGCAGAGTTGGCGCATGAAGAGGGTAGAGTNAGTTNGTGCCACAAGGCTTAAAGCCGNCATTGCAACGGCAAAAGAGAGTGTAAGTCNTNTCTTTTNCNTCGNGAAAGTTTCTGATTTATATGAATTGGACAAGNCGTTGTTCGTAAGTTATGAATAATTGTTCGCAACTTATGAATAATTATCCCAAACTTATGAACAATTATTCATAACTTATGAACGACTTCTCCTTGCGGTGTGCTGTCTCTTAGTATGAGCGTGCAATCAAAACGCGATGCTTGGTGGGCTTGCCACTCACCATATCCACGCCTTCTGTCTGTTCAAACATGAACGGCACACAGCGGATAGTAGCCTGCGTGTCTTCCTTGATGCGGGCTTCGGTCTCTTCGGTTCCGTCCCAGTGGCAGAGGAAGAAGCCTCCGNTTTTGATGCGCTCCTTGAACTCGTCGTAGTTGTCGCATTCGTAGATGTGGGCATCACGGTAGTCGATGGCCTTCTTGTAGATGTTTGCCTGGATGTCGTCGAGCAGGTTCTTGATGTACGCTTCGATGCCCTCGATGGCGACATTTTCCTTCTCCAGCGTGTCGCGGCGCATCACTTCTACAAGACCCTTCTCCAAGTCGCGAGCACCCAGCACAAGGCGCACTGGCACACCCTTCAACTCGTAGTCGGCGAACTTGAAGCCCGGACGCTTGTTGTCGGCATTGTCATATTTCACGCTGATGCCCATAGCCTTGAGGTTCTTCACGATGGCTTCGGCTTTCTCGTCCAACATCGGCATTTGGTCGCCCTTGCCGATTGGGATGATAACCACCTGCAGCGGAGCCAGCTTGGGAGGCAGGACGAGACCGTTGTCATCGGAGTGGGTCATGATGAGCGCACCCATCAGTCGGGTTGAAACGCCCCATGACGTTGCCCATGCGTATTCCACCTTGTTGTCCTTGTTGAGGAACTGCACGTCGAAGGCCTTGCCAAAGTTCTGACCCAAGAAGTGGCTTGTGCCACTCTGCAATGCCTTGCCGTCCTGCATCATGGCTTCGATGGTGTAGGTGTCGAGTGCTCCAGCGAAACGCTCCGTCTCGCTCTTCACGCCCTGAATGACTGGCACCGCCATGTATTCTTCTGCAAACTTGGCATAGACTTTCAGCATTTGTTTGGCGCGGTCTTCTGCCTCTTCGCGAGTGGCATGAGCCGTGTGGCCTTCTTGCCAAAGGAACTCGGAGGTGCGGAGGAACAGGCGTGTGCGCATCTCCCAGCGCATCACGTTGCACCACTGGTTGCACAGGATGGGGAGGTCGCGGTATGACTTAATCCAGTTCTTGTAGGTGTTCCAGATGATGGTTTCGGATGTGGGGCGGATGATGAGTTCCTCTTCCAGCTTGGCGGCAGGGTCAACCACCACACCATCGTGGGTTTCATTGGTCTTCAAGCGGTAGTGAGTCACTACAGCACATTCCTTAGCGAAACCCTCCACGTGTTCAGCCTCTTTGCTGAGGAAGCTTTTGGGAATCAAGAGTGGGAAGTAGGCATTCTGTACGCCTGTTTCCTTGAACATATCGTCGAGCACACGCTGCATCTTCTCCCAGATTGCGTATCCGTAAGGGCGAATCACCATACATCCTCTCACATCGGCCTGTTCTGCCAATTCAGCCTTCACGACCAGCTCGTTATACCATTTTGAGTAATCCTCCGAACGCTTCGTAAGGTCTTTCATTTCTGTTGCCATATATAGTCTTTTTATTAAATGATTGATTACAAAGGTGCAAAAGTACGCAAAAACTCCGAGACGGACACGCTGTTTCGGGATTTATTCCTTTTTTATACGCTTTTCCTTGTTTGCAAAGGGAAAGATACATACCTTTGTCCAGAAAAGGAACTTATTCTAATTCTAAAAATCTGTTATGAATTGTATAAAACCAGCAGTATATCTGTATNNCGTCNTCTNCNNCTNNANNACNNTCGCTGTGTCTACTCTGCTGCCTGTTGCTCTGCAGNGGATGCAAGGACGGANCTTCATACGCGGTCATGTCCGACAGCGGACAAAACTCCCGCATGGAGCTGCAGGAATGGGACATATGCATGATTTCCCTGCCTGATGCCGACTCATCTGCCGTGTTAGCCGATGGTGGGGATACGCTCCGCCATCTCGGTACATATACCCCAAAATACGGGCAGTTCGACCTGAAGGAGGTGTTTGGTGTGGCATACAACGACACGACACATGCACTTGATGGCATGAGGGTGCGGCTTTCGTGTCTCGTGCGCCCTGAATGCGACACGACAGTGTATGCCGAGGTGAAGAGTGTGATGCCCTACACGTTGACGTTGAACGGCGACACTCTTGTGCGCAGGGACATACAGGGGCTGAATATCCATCCCGTTCGGCTGTCGGCGGAAGGGGACAATCGGCTTGAAGCGGAGCTGGAGGTCAGGGGCGAAGACCATTCCTTTGAAGTTGCGCTGTGCGACAGCTTCCGCATAGCGACGATGTATGCTGGAGGGCAGAGCTGCAACATCATCTATCCGCTGATACATGCCGATAGTCGGACGGTCATGCTGACGAATGCCCACCAGAACGTGCTTGACACTCCGGTGAGGCTGGAGCTGCACGATGTGTATGGCAGACGGATTGCGGACTTCATGCTGGAGAAGGGCGCATTCACCTACCCTGTGCCGGAACTGGAGAAGGACATTTCCTATATGTGCAGCATGACTCTGTGTGGTGTTACCGTGCGTCAGCCAGTGCTGTGCGGAGGCGACGACGACGCATTCGCCCGTTTCAGTGCCATGCGAGACAGCCTTCCCGACGGCAGTCCGCACGCTGACGAGATAGACCAGCTGCTCTACCGCTTGGGGTTCCTGCTCAACCATCCTACGCGATACGAGGGCGATTGGTGGTGGCAGTTCAAGATTTCTCCGCTTACCTACCAGTTGGAACATGCCTTCGCACGTCCAGAGGGCGGGTATGCGGAGGACGGAACGGAGGCGAATATACGGTTCGTCACCTACCGCTCGGAACAGGATGACAGTCTGCAGCGGTACATTCTCGCACGACCGAATAGGATTGACACTGGCAGCCCACTTCCGCTCGTCGTCGTCATCCGTCCGAACATAGAGAACATGCACCACTTCTTCTCCTGCCCTCAGCTTGCGCGGCAGTGGGCGGTGAATCAAATGCAGGATATGTCGCAGCGTTACGGCTTTCTTGTGATGATACCTGAAATGAGGACGTACCTCGACGAGAATCTCACCCCGGAAGCGGAGAAGGAGCTTAAACTGGCGATAGAGGATGTATGCCGGCACTATCCGGTGAACCGCCGCCACATCTTCCTTCATGCCAACTGCAGTGGAGGCTATCGTGCGCTGAAAGTGGCGACGGAGAATCCAGACATGTTCGCTGCAATAGGGCTGTATGCCCCACTTTATCACAGGTGGTTCGCCTCGCAGTGGTCAGAGGAGCATGCCGTCAGCAAACTGGCGGGAGTGCCGATGATGATACATGGAGATCCGATAGATGCACACAGCCCATACAACACATACAAGGACCTTGTGGATGACTGCCGCAGATACGGCATTCCGCTGACGCTCTCACTCAAGCGTAACTCGGGCAAATATTACAACGTGGTGCTCGTGGGCGAGGAGGCATTCGAGTTCTTCAAGAAACAAGTGGATGAAAAGATAAATAAAAGATAAAGAGGAATATAACTCAAACTGATTGTATTTTGTACTGATAGTTTTCATTTGCTGATAGTATTTACTTCATAAAAGAATTAAAGATGGATTTAATAAATTATTTCAAATTCAAACCAACAACACTTACAATTGCACCAACATACAAATGTACAGCTGCTTGTGAACATTGTTGTTTTAGATGTACACCTCAAATAAGTACAAAGATGGAAACCACAAAAATCCTTCATTACATTGATGAAGCAGTTTCTGATTTTGGAACAATAAAGAATATTGTTTTTACTGGAGGGGAATGTTTTCTCATTGGAAAGGATCTTCCCTTATTAATATCACATTCAACACTCTATGGATTATCTACTCGTGTTGTTTCAAATGGTTATTGGGCAACTTCTTATGAAACAGCAATTCAAAGATTACAGCTATTGATTAAATCGGGATTAAAAGAAATTAATTTCAGTACAGGAGATAATCATCAAAAATTTATTCCTTTAAATAATATAATAAATGGGATAAGAGCTGCATATGATTTAGGTGTTAGATTGATATGTCTTTCTATAGAAACAGACTCTAATTTAAAAACAAACAATTCCTTGAATATTATTCATAATGATCCCTATTTGCAGCCCATGATAAAAGAAGGAAGTTTATTTGTGATAAATGNAGCTTNGATGCATTTTAAAAAGACAGAAGAANTAAATGTCTTATCCACCCCCTNTCATGAAAAAATGATGAGGCAACCATGTNAAAATATATTCAGTAATATATTTATTAATCCTCATTCGCNATTACTTTCCTGTTGTGGCATTACTGTGGAATTTAATAAATTCTTAAAATTAGGAAACTTGGATAATAATAAAATTAAAAGTTTATATAATTATCAATGTAATGATTTGTTGAAAATATGGTTGCATATTGATGGACCTGCTGTTATTTACGATGAAGTTGTAAAAAGTAGAGGATTAATAAAAAAGGAATTTAATCATAAATGTGCATACTGTTTAGAGCTAATAAAAGATGAAGAAAATATTAAAGTGTTGAGAATGTTGATAAAAGAAAATTTGCCCAATATCATATACAAACAAAAAATGAGAATAAGTAATTTTAAATATTAAATAATAGAAATAATGAAAAAAGTAAATCCTATTATTACAAAAACTGTAACAACAACTGTTGCTGCTAGTATAATGATTTCTTCATGTTATAAGGAACATGATTTTGAAGATTGTGTATATGGTCCATTTGCGGAGAATCCAAAAACACGAGGCGTGGCTTTGATGGATATTAATGAAAGCAACTTGTCAGAAGATTTTTTAATAAAAGCACGAATAATTAGTAAAATTGTCAATGATATTTTAATAAATCCGAAAGAAGCTGAGTATTTCGCACTAAATCCTGATGAATATATAAAATCTAAAGAATTAGGATTTAAAATTATATTATCAGATGTAGAAAAAAGAGCATTATTAGCATTCTGTGATGAAAATATTATAAAAGCAGTAAAGGAAAAAGATTTTGAAAATTTTATCAGAATCAGCAATGAAAAGAATTATTTTGGCTTACTTTCTAGTAAATATTCTGAGCCAGAACTACGTTCTATTTTCAAATCAGATAAAGATTATGACGATTTTATAGAACTTGTAGGTGTAAATGAAAATTTAGAAGCGATTTCTCCCGTGATATTTGCAGGAGTTGTAGCAGTCGTTTTTTTGTATGTGGCAGTTGCAACAATCGTTGAACTTGGTGTAGCTGTACATGCTGCTGCTGCTTTAAGTACTGCGATAGGAGGAGTTGGAGAAGAAACAAAAAATAATTTATCATATACAAATGAGCCAATCTTAAAAATATGGACAGATAACAACGGGAAAATAAGCACAGAGAAGTTTTATTCAGAAGTCATAAACAAACAAGTTCATACTATCGTTGAAAAGATAGAAGATAAATTTCCTGAGGTAGATGAAAAAAAAATATCCAATATTATAAGACTTCAGTTAGAGGGGTATTATGGATTACGCAAATAAATAATAGGGAATCATCTGTATAAACTAAAAGTTATCATATGGAATATAATGTAAAATGGGACACTTATACCACTTGTATCACTATACTTGTGTTTATCTTAATTGTTGCAAGTGCTTATATGATTGTCAAAATCCAACCCAAATCTGCTTATTGGGTTTTAACACCTATATTTTTAGCTGTTTTTATTGTTTTCTTATACATGCCATACAAAATAGGATATAATGACAGGAGTGTTTATATTCAAAGGATAAAAGGAAAAGTAGAAATACCTTTTGACTCTATTCTTTCTATAACCCCAATCAATCAAGATATACTTCAAAATTCCATTAGGACGTTTGGTAGTGGGGGATTCTTGGGGAATATAGGATATTTTAAGAATGATAAGTTAGGAACCTATATTATGTACACAACCTCAACAGAGAAAATGGTTTGTATTGAAACAGGGACGAAAAAGTATATAATGAATTGTCCTGATAACATTCTTAACAAGATTGCGGAAAAACTAAAATAAAAGTGTCTTTGTATTTAAGATACAGTAGAGTTTGTGGATTTATCTCTGTTCCCTTTTTGCTGTTATCATATATAGCAAACACGTTACAGTTTAGTTCCCTATAGTGATATATTCATAGGGAACTAAACTGTTAATATTGATTTTTGAATACTAAATCAGTATATAGATGGTATGAATTTAAAACTTATCATGCAAAAAAATATTCCTACGATATTGATTGGATTACTTTGCGGAACGATGGTTTTTGATTGTTCGTCATACTTGAACAATCAAAATCGCTTTTTTGTATTTGTTCTGTTAATATATGTAACGNATAGTTTTNTTTATAGTTTACNNCATAAAGTTAGTTTNGATTTAATTGACAATTTGTATTATATTNTANTNANTNTTCATTGTAATATTTCAAGGAGAAACGCTTACAAATCATTTAATTTGTCTTTTTGCCCTATATTTTGCAATACGCATGACCGAAAAAAAGTATGTTTTTACTGTTTTTATTTTATTTCTTTCATTTGTCAGCATAATTGAATGTATAATTGGTATATTACAAATTTTCAAAATATGTACGTCTAATAATGACTATTTTTGCATAACAGGAACATTTTTTAATCCGGGACCATATGGATGTTTTTTATCGATATTAGGAGTTTTATCATTTTACCATCAAATTGGCATACTCTCCCACAATATGAATCTGCTGGATTTTCTGCTTATAGAATTCGTCAAGCATCCGATAATCATCCAGCTTATATTGTAATCTGTTATCTTTTAATCTTTTTATATTCATCGCATTGTAGAGAACCAAGAAACCGCCTTCGAGTTTGAGCGCACCTATTTTAGATAAATACAGAAGTGCCTCTTCCACATCTTCCAATTGTAGATTCTCTATATCATTGAGCAAGTTCTGTGCGTTGGACTTTATTTGACTTAGAAGCTCTATCAATGAAAACTGAACCGTTTGATTTTGTACATCTTTGTTTTCTGTCTCTGCCGCCAATTTGTATAACCAATCCACAATAAAACGGCTTACTTCCAAGCGTTTCTCAAAATGCTTGAT
>WFMB01000037.1 GCA_009177185.1 Bacteroidales bacterium | reverse complement strand
GTATATTTGCACCGTTTTTAAGTGTAAAAAGATTACAATTAAACTAAACTTGATATGATTACAAATGACATTTATGGGGCTTTGCAGCTCCTCGTTGTTGGTATGGTCACGGTGTTTCTCGTGCTGCTCATCGTGATTTATCTCGGAAAATCCCTCATCTGGGCAGTGAACAAATGGGCACCAGAAGAGGCTGTGGCAAAGAAAACCGCTTCTGTAGCTAAGGCTATCGGAACGATTGACGCAAACACCAAGGCAATCATTGATGCGACCATCAGCCAAATCACAGGCGGAAAAGGTCGTGCAAACAAAATCACCAAATTGTAGAATAAAATTTTAAGGATAAAAAGAATATGGCAAAAGAAGTTAAGTTCTCACTGGTCTTCCGCGATATGTGGCAGAGTGCTGGCAAGTATCAGCCTCGTTTGGACCAGCTCGTAAAAGTGGCTCCTGCTATCATCAAAATGGGATGTTTCGACCGTGTGGAAACCAACGGTGGTGGCTTCGAGCAGGTAAACCTCCTATACGGAGAAAACCCCAATAAGGCTGTTCGTGCATGGACAAAACCGTTCCATGAAGCTGGTATTCAGACTCACATGCTGGATCGTGCTCTGAACGGTCTGCGCATGAGTCCTGTACCAAAGGACGTGCGTAAGCTCTTCTATAAAGTGAAGAAAGCACAAGGTACTGACATTACCCGTATCTTCTGCGGATTGAATGACCCTCGTAACGTAATACCATCTATCCAGTATGCAAAGGAGGCAGGCATGATTGCTCAGGCTTCTCTCTGTATCACTTATTCCCCCATCCATACTGTTGACTACTACGTAAACCTCGCCAAGCAGTTTATCGAGGCTGGTGCTGACGAAATCTGTTTGAAGGACATGGCTGGTATCGGTCGTCCTGTATCGCTCGGCAAGATTGTGGAAGGCATCAAGAATTTGAAGAAGGACATCGTTATCCAGTATCACTCTCACGCTGGCCCAGGTTTCAATATGGCGTCTATCCTCGAGGTCTGCAATGCAGGTTGCGACTATGTAGATGCAGGCATGTCTCCTCTCTCTTGGGGCACAGGTCACGCTGACATCATCGCAGTACAAGAAATGCTGAAGGATGCAGGATTCAAAGTAAAGGAAATCAACATGGTTGCTTACATGGAGGTACGCACAATGATTCAAGAAATGTGTGACGACTTCCTTGGCTACTATATCCCTGAACTTAACCACATTAACAATTCATTGCTTGTTAAACCTGGTCTGCCAGGCGGCATGATGGGTTCACTGATGACTGACTTGGAAGACAACCTCAAGTCGCTCAACAAATGGAAGGTAAAGAATGGTCAGCCAGAACTGACTACTGATGACCTGCTCATCAAGCTTTTCGATGAAGTAGCTTACGTTTGGCCAAAGGTGGGTTATCCTTGCCTTGTGACTCCGTTCTCTCAATATGTGAAAAACCTCGCGCTGATGAACGTGACACAGATGGAGAAAGGCAAACAGCGTTGGAGCATGATTGCCGATACTATCTGGGATATGATTCTCGGCAAGGCTGGTCAACTGCCTGGTCCTGTAGCGCCAGAGCTTGTGCAGATGGCAAAGGAACAAGGACGTGAGTTTGTTACTCAAGACCCACAATCATACTTCCCCGACAAACTCGATGAGTTCCGCGAGGAGATGAAGCAGAATGGTTGGGAACTCGGTGAAGACGACGAAGAGCTCTTTGAACTCGCAATGCACCCAGAACAGTACCGTGCTTACAAGAGTGGCAAAGCAAAGGCTGATTTTGAGGCTGACCTCACAAAACGCAAGGCTGCCAAGAATGCACCAGCCGCTAATGTAGAAGGTCCTAAGAGTGTAACCGTTCAAGTAAATGGTGTGAATTATAAGGTGGAAATCACATACGGCGATGCCATTCCAACTGCTCCTATTGCAGGTGCTTCACCCGTAGCCGCTCCAGCAGGTGAGGGTGAGGATATCCTCGCTCCATTGGAGGGCAAATTCTACCTCGTAAAGGATAACTCTGAGACTCCAAAGAAGGTCGGCGATGCCGTACAAGCAGGTGACACGCTCGGCTACATTGAAGCCATGAAGACCTTCAACGCTATCCGTGCCGACAAAGCTGGTACAATCACTGCCATCCTTGCTAACTCTGGTGACTCAGTGGAAGAAGATGACCCAATTATGAAAATGGCTTAACTATGGAAGAAATACTTAATAACGTGTACCAAATGACCGCGTTCAGCGACATCATCGCGTCAAATGGTACTTACCTTATCATGTACTTGCTTGCCTTTGTGCTCTTGTACCTCGGNATTGTCAAGCACTTTGAACCACTGCNGCTCATCCCTNTCGCCTTTGGTGTACTCATCGCCAATTTCCCTGGTGGAGACATGGGTGTATATCAGGCAGACGAAGCAGGTCGCATCGTCGATGCGGCTGGTAATGTGCTGGCAGAGAACATTTGGGAGATGTCGCTTCCCCAGATTGCTCACGACCTCGGTTTGATGAATTTCCTTTACTACATGCTCATCAAGACAGNCTTCCTNCCNCCTGTGATTNTCATGGGCGTAGGTGCATTGACCGACTTCGGNCCGATGCNTCGCAACCTTCGTCTCTCTATCTTCGGNGCTGCTNCACAGATGGGTATCTTTGCTGTGCTCATCATCGCTGTGGCATCTGGACAGTTCAACATCAAGGAGGCTGCATCACTCGGCATTATTGGTGGCGCAGATGGTCCAACAGCAATCTTTACAACAATCAAATTGGCTCCTCATCTCCTTGCACCGATTGCCATTGCAGCCTATAGCTACATGGCACTTGTACCTGTCATCATCCCACTCGTAGTGAAGATGACTTGCTCGGAGAAAGAACTGAAGATTAACATGAAGGAGCAGGACAAACTCTTCCCACCCAGCAACAAGATTAAGAACGAGAAAGTTATCAAAATTATCTTCCCTATTGCAGTGACCACTGTTGTAGCGTTGCTTGTTCCATCTGCAGTCAGCCTTATCGGCATGCTGATGTTCGGCAATCTGTTGAAGGAGATAGGTTCAGACACAAGCCGTCTGTTTGACACGATTAGCAATTCAATCATGAACACCGCTACTGTCTTCCTCGGTCTCTGCGTAGGTGCAACAATGACTGTTCAGGCTTTCCTTAACTGGACCACCATTGGTATCGTAGTTGGCGGTTTCTTCGCTTTCGGTCTCTCAATTGCATCGGGCATCTACATGGTGAAGATAACGAACCTATTCTCCAAGAAGAAAATCAATCCGCTCATTGGTGCCACAGGTCTTTCTGCTGTACCGATGGCATCTCGTGTCTGCAACGAGATTTCCACCAAGTACGACCCCAAGAACCACGTGCTCAACTACTGCATGTCATCCAATGTTTCTGGTGTGATTGGTTCAGCAGTAGCAGCGGGTGTACTCATCTCCTTCTTACAGGGAATGGCAATTTAATTGTTTG
>WFMB01000052.1 GCA_009177185.1 Bacteroidales bacterium | reverse complement strand
CAAGGCGAAGATGCTCATTGCCACCGACGTAGCACGGAAGATGTCGCTGGATATGCGGATGTTGGGCGACAAGTTCAGTGACGATGCCGACAACAAGGCTTCAAGGTGCGCAAAGACCGTCTATGACTATTATATGCGCTCTGCACCGAACAAGGGGACACAGTTTATATTTAGCGATTTAAGCACCTACAAGTCCCATGAGTGGAACATTTACGAGGATATTAAGGACAAGCTGATAAAACTGGGCATCCCTGCAAGCGAAATCCAGTTTATACAGACGGCAAAGACGGAGAACGCACGGAAGCGCATCATTGCGGACATGAACGCAGGGCGAGTGAGAGTTCTATTTGGCTCCACCTCCATGCTGGGCACAGGCGTGAACGCACAGCAAAGGGCGGTGGCGGTGCATCATCTTGACATACCTTGGCGACCTGCCGACCTCGAACAGCGCAACGGTCGTGCCGTCCGCAAGGGCAACACCGTGAAGACGTGGGGTGACAACAAGGTGGATGTTATTATATACGGCACGGAGAAAACGCTTGATGCCTACAAATTCAGCCTGTTGAAGAACAAGCAGATGTTCATCAGCCAGATAAACAACGGTACGGTGGCTACAAGACGCATCGACGAGGGCAGCATGGACGAGAACAACGGCATGAACTTTGCGGAGTTCGTTGCCATCCTGTCGGGGAACAGCGACCTGCTCGACAAGGCAAAGCTGGATAACAAGATAGGACAACTTGAAAAGGAACAGGCTGTGTTCAACAAGGAGCGTTACAGGGCGGAGCGGAAGATGGAGCAGAGCCGCAAGGACATAGCCCAGTACAGACAGAACGCAGGGCGCATGACCGAGGACTGGGAGTATTTCAATGCCTTTAAGGGCGACCGCCAGATGGTTCTTTCGGGTTTACCACCGATGACGGCAGAGGAGACAGGGCGTGAGCTGCACCGCATTTCACGGACATACAGGAGCGAAACAGCCAAGACAATAGGCGACTATATCGGGCTGGAGTTGTCCGTGCGCAGCGAGTACACGCTTGGCGGAGGCTTCGACCACAACACGTTCCTTGTCAAGGGCAAGAGCGGTCTGACATACAGGTGCGGCGTTTCGGGTGCGTTGCCGCTGGGCTTTGCGGACTCCGCAAGATACCCGGAAGCGACCCTTGAAAGACTGCCTGCCATGATAGGGAGGCAGAGAGAGACGGCTGACAGGCTGGAGAGCGAGCTTCCCACGCTCATGCAGATTGTCGCAAGGGAGTGGGGAAAGACAGAGGAACTGAACGCCTTGAGAGCAGAGCGTGATGCACTCCAGCAGCGCATCGACGAAGCCCTCAGGGAGGCAGAGCGGAAAGGGGAGGCTGTGAAAGCAGCCTGACCCTCTATATTTAACCTTGTTTCCCTTGTTTTGCAGTGATGCAAGGCAAGGGATTTTTCATAGTGGCAGGTGTGGGTGTCGGCGGGTGCTGTTGGCACTAGTATTCATTGTTTTAATGGAACTTTATCTCAAACAATTTTTGCGTTGTCGCCTCAGCAGAAAAAGAAACGATTTCTGCCGAGGTGGAATTAACATTTCAAGCCCTTTTTAAAACATAATATCGGAAGGTGTGTCAGTTTCTGGTCCTCCGAGAAGTCTCTTATACGACAGGCTATATCTGCGATAAATGGTTATACGCATTAGCATGGACGGGACTGTTATATGATAAAGGATTTTATATATTGTTTGTCTTCCTGTCGCCGCCGTTCTCGTTTTATCAGTGCAAAATACTCAACAAGGAGAAAAGTAAGATATAAAAATCTTTTATATCTACTCCTGTGAATTAGATGTTACAAAATTTTCGAATAGTGTTTTAAAAAGAGTACATAAATTTGTGTCTCTTTTTATTGTGAGATTCTGAAATTCAATATGTTCTTGACTATTAATGATTATATTACCACAATATGCTTTTTGCTTTGTTTCATTAATAAAAATGAATAGACCTTTATCTGAATTTTCATTATTTCCCCATGTATTAAAATACTGTTCTTTTATTTTGTATATTTCTATTTTATTTTCTTTTGCATAATCTTCTAACTTATGTAAAAAAAGAGCCAGATCTAAGTAAAAATATACTTTACTCNGNNAGTCTGTTTCTTTATACCATTTAGAATGGAAATTAAATATTGGCATAGTTCCATTCTCGATTAAATCATTCTGCATCTCAACAAACAACCCGTATATTTTGTCATTCCTTTCTAATTCTTTAAGTTTGTCTAATTGAATGGATGTATTAGATATTATACCGTTATATTCGTTTTTCTCTTTTATCTTTTCTATAAACTTATTGATGCCGTCTTTGTCATANCCAANAATGCCTAATTGTAATTTNTGNTCAATGNTATNCTGGTTAAGGANGTTNNCNATTNAGTGTTTAAATTCTTTAGAAAAATTTTTATTATTGTCTCCTGCAGCACCAATGTGTATAGTAGGTAATAGCAAATATATATTATCAGAATTAGGATTAGCATTATCAAAAAGATCGGATAAGATATCAATAAATTCTTGAAAGGAATGTTTATCTTTGTCGCCTATAAATCTCATATAGACTTTCATTCCAATAAATATGCTGAGAATAGAAAGGAATATGCTCCAATGAGCAACAAAATCATTATTATCTATTTCATGATGTATATAACAATTACAAATGGAATCGACTATAAGACCGACTATAAAACCGACAATCGGAATACCTAATATACTGCCTATAGTTAAAAAGGTCATATTGAGGTTCCTCTTATCAATAAAAGGATATAACCATTCCGCCTTGTCTTTATAAAAAGAATACGCTATTGCAAAACATAAGCAAGATAATAATATAAGTATAAAATACCATGTTGAATGGATAATAGATATATAATTATTCGTATGATGTGACTTATGTATAATATTACAAATAACCCCTATAATAAAACAACCCAATCCACACAATAAAATACTATAGTGTCTTTTCCCTTTCATTTTAATAATTATTTTTTTTATATATTGCATATGTTACCCCCCAATTCACAAACGTATATTTATTATGCCTCCCGATACCTAAGTATGAATTAAGATCATCTAGTATGCTGCTATTTAGTATCGAATGACAATCATTAATACTACATTCTTCTCCGATAGAAAACTTTTCTTTGAAGAACCAATTTGCATACCCGTCACTATCAAATAACCAAGGTGAAAAGAAATTAATCTGTAACACTTTTGTTGATATGTTTGACAGCCATCCCTCAATCATTTCAAAATCCAAATAATTTGCAGTATGCCCTAGTGTTGTTTTATGTGATATATAGCTATCAAAGAAATNANGTGGNATTGCTTCNGATANTTTTGTTTCTTTTATTAAATTATCAATTTCATTTTTGACTTCAAATAAAGATTTTTTTTCTCCTGATGAGATATTTAGGAAATCTTTGACAACCTTCATTTTTTCTGTATTTATAAATTTCAAAAAATCATCAATTCTGATTTTAGTCAAAGACATTGAATTATTCTCTTCTTTGTATTCTTTGTCAGGAATATCTGCAATAACAAGATATCCGTTTGGCTTTAGCATTGCCATTAGTCGAATCAAAATTTCGTGTTGACGTTTAAAACTCTGTTCTTTTAGCACATTACCTTGAGCGTCTATATCAACTACATGATGAAAGCCTCCATGGGAAAATATGTAATCAAAATGGTTAAGTCCTATTTCCGACAAGATATCTTTGAAGTCATTATTTGTACATTTCTTATATTGGTTATTATTCCCCAACATTCCTATTGAGGCATCTACTTGAAAAAACTGAGGTATTGTATTAAACGAATTAGCAAGAAACCCTGTACCAGCAAAAGCGTCTAAGACCTTAATGTCATGAATATCTTTATTTAATGTTTGGTCAAGGAGATAGCAATACGGCACTAAATCCAAACTACGAGCATTGGGCAATTCGTGAATACTTTTTGCGTATCGTTTCGCTCGTATATTAAAGTATTCCGTGGTAGAAAGCGTTTTATTTGACAATTTTTCCATTTGAGAAATCAATAATTTTAGTACATCTATCTTTTAATATTTCAATATTATGAGATATAATTATAACAGTAGTCTTTCTTTTATCTACCAATTCATTTTTTATTAAATCTAAGACTTGATTAGAAACCTCGGTATCTAAATGATTTAATATATCATCAAACACAATCAAGTCAAATTTTTTACATAAAATAGTGCAAAATCCTAATAGTTGATTTTGACCTCCGGACAGTTCATCGGGATATTTATTCTTCAAAGTGTGAAAAACTGGGAATAATTTGTATAAATCTTCTAAGCTATATGAACTATTCTTTGTGAATAATGCTAAATGTTGAGAAACAGTTAGTTCTGAGAAAATATTCTCCTCTATAGATTGATTGTAATAAAATGTTTGTTGGGGTATATTATGTATAAACAGGTGAACATTTTTCACTAGTAGCTTACCTGTTAGTATTTTTGCTAATGTACTTTTCCCAGAACCATTGTTACCTTTGAACAATATAAATTCTCCAATAGGGATGTCTTCGGAAATTGGTCCCAGCACAAATTCATTCCCTATAGATTTATACGAAAACACCAAGTTTCTTATCAAAATGCTATTCATAGTAATTTAACTTCATTTTTGGGAGCACATATAGCAAGCAATAGCAACATTAATGCATAAAAACCTCTTGTAAGTTCGGTCGGAAAATTCAGAGAAATTATAAATTGTAAGATAAAACTATATAGGATTGTAAATACAACTATCAAAGTCGCATTTCGGATAAAACATATTCTTTTATCTAATATTCGGGTAACTAATATGATAAATATGGACATAAGCAAATATCCATTCCCATATGAAATATCAGCATTTCGTAACTTTAAGGAGTAGATGGCTCCTCCTGTTAAAATTATAAAATATGCTATAGATAATCCTATTCCACCATAGATAACAGTTTTTACACCTAAATCATAACTTAAGTTTTCATTGCAGCCTGTAGCTATAATTTTATTACCAATATGTGTTTTTAATCCATAATGTGTAAATAGTATAGCTATTATAATAAATATAAGTATTGAGGAAAGAAGGATGCTTGAAGAATAAAAATCATAATAATTTATCAATGAAACATTTGGTCGCCCCATACTATATAATGACAAAGAATAATAACAATAACTCATAATGAGGCTTAATATAATTGCATTTACATGTAGTTTATAACGAATAAACCCATTTATTAGTCCAAGTAAAATAGAAAGAACCAATAATAATGTAAAAATAACATAAATGGGGAAACTATGCTTCGTCATCAAGGCAAATGCCACTCCACCCATAACAAAAATTTGTTCTATGGCCAAATCTGGATATTTCATTATTCTCATGGATATCCATAAGCCTAGTGGAATAAATGAATATATCAAAGTGTCAATAAAAAAGTCAATATTTAAAAACATTATTTTACAACTTCGATTTTATAATTAGCAATCTCTTTAATTCGTACAGACATCGAATCCTCTGTATTAAGATATATGTATCCAGAATTTATTTCAAGGACGTCGGTTTCTTCTGGTTTCCTATTTTCAAATATGATAGGCATTGCTACATCTGCAGACAGTTCTCCTGTAGTTTTATAATCGGTACCAATTGAAAATAGTGCTCCATTTTCAACCGTTAATCTTGTACAACTAAACACTGGTATTTGTAATTTATTTGTAGATGATATTACCTGCTCTAACATTGCATGGAGCAAATTGTCTGTTGGAATAAACAAGCCATCAACATGATTGGTATTTAATGTTCTCAATGATGCCTCGACTTGTGCGCCATCCATGGACGGAAGATCTAATATGTCCAATCCCCGTTTTCTTGCTTCTTCCATAAAAGATTTCGCTACAGCAGCAGAATTTGGTTCTGAAGGATTTCTTAAAACTGCAACCCTTTTTGCATCAGGAAATGCATNCATAAANACTTNCACAATAGCACCAGTTGGAGGGAAATAANTTGTACCCGTAANATTTGTTCCATGATTTTTGTATCTTGGGACGAAACCTAATTCTATAGCACTTGGTGGAGCCCCAAATATAACAGTTTTTTTACATTGCTTGTTTTTCAGCGTTTGTATCGCATTTGCTCCAACTGCAAAGACAATGTTTACATCACTACTCATAAAGTAATTTGCGATTAAATCCATCTGCAATTGGTCGCCATTGGCATTTTTTTCGATAAATTCTATTTTTTTATTTTTTTCTTTTCCATAAGCAGATATTCGTTCCTTGAATCCACTATTGATATCATCAATAATTTGATTGGGCGCTTGTAGAAAAATGCCTATCTTAATAGAATCAGAATCGTTTTTGCTAATGATAGTGTACACCGATATGACAATACCTATTAAAAGTATTACAAATACTAAAATCTTTCTCATAATTTTACCTATACTTTATATAATTTGTGCAAATGTACAAAAAAAGAATAAGAAAATCCTGTGTTTTTCTTTTTTTAACGTGAGTTTAGTGTGAAAAATATACGATATGGTTGATTTTATCAAAAAAAATAATATCATTGGCGGTTATCAATGATAATTCTCTTTCTTGTCATGGGGGCAATGGGGAGCTTCATATTCTTCATTCTTTTTATTTGNATGTTGTTCGTGAGATTTAGTAGGTAGTAGTGAGATTTTGAGTCAACGAATTTAAATTGTCTATCTATGAAGCGTTCAGTCGGATATCTCTATGTTTCGGAATAAGTAAGTGACCTGTTGGTTGAATTAGATTAATAAAACATTTATAATGAAAAAGTTGTACATATTGCTGGTATTTAGTAAATTAGTGGTGGTAAAACCATTGATTACTATCATCGCGTATATGCACAACTTCATCGTAAAGTTCGGTAAAATCCTTGACATAATCAAAGAATACGCAGGAAATCGTGTGGATCAGAACGGGAATCGCCCACATTGTGGCGTTGTCCCCAAGTTTTCCGACCTCGAGATCATCGCCCTCTCTGCCACAGCCGAGGCATTTGGGATTGACAGCGAGAACTATCTGTTCAAACGACTTGAGACTGTAAAAGGCGATAGTCTTCCCAATCTGATTAGTCGCAGGTAGTTCAATCAACGACGTAGACTTACTGCTCGGCTTGGAGAGGAAATACGTAAGGACATTGCTACTGCCATGGACGGCAAGGAGTATGTTTTCAGCATCGATTCCAAGCCGGTCAAGGTCTGCCAGAATGCACGTGCCAACNGTTGTACAATGGGACGCGGCAATTATGAANTTGCTCCACAATGGGGCTATTGCGCTTCGCAAGGCATACATTATTACGGGTATAAACTCCACGCTATCTGCGGGATAAGTGGGGTTATCCATTCTTATGACATGACCGCCGCAAACGTTCACGACCTTCGTTATCTGAATGATGTGCAATGGGAATACTACGATTGCATGTTGCTCGGTGACAAAGGCTATCTCAGTGCCGAGATTCAGCAAAACCTTTTTGACACTGCTAACATAAACCTTGAAATACCCTATAGGTTGAACCAAAAGAATTGGAGACCGCCTACATGGGCGTACAAGAAATCCCGAAAACGAATCGAAACTCTTTTCTCGCAACTCAACGACTAGTTCATGATGATTCGAAACNATGCAAAGNAACCGACNGGACTNTTTACCCAGACNNCGGCAANCATTACCGNNCTTNCAGNNCNCNAATATGTAAACNTCATTANTCNTCGCGANATGGACCATGTGNAATACGCCTTATTTTAATTCAACCANCNGGTGTAAGTGTTCTTCATTGCTTGGCCATNATCATTTCAACTACCTTGTGGTAAATATGGGAGAGTCCACTATTTAGGTTTATGCTGGAACCAATTATTTGTAGTGATATTCAGTAAACTCTCGGTATGAGATATTGCCAATTTTGGGTGTATCCCCCTATCGACAAAAATCTCAAAGAATTTAGACTATTTAACGTGAGTTCGACGAATTATAACCATTGTAATATCAGTTAATTACGCTGAATTTGAATTCCTGTTCACAGTAGTATATATATGTTTTTGAAGAACAAAGGAAATCTTTTGTCCCCAATGCAATACTTCTATACAACAGACGACCAACCGAATACTGAATATTGACAATGAATTTGAACTGGTTTCCTGTTAATAACAAGATTATCAAATAATTATAATTGCTGTAAATTCGTCGAACTCACGTTATTTATAAATCCAAACATGAATCTCCAACAAAATTCCTTAATAATTAAATCCTGTCGTCATCATCTGGTTTTCTCGGTGCAAAGGTAGGTTGTCGCGCTTGTTTCTGACGATTTGAAGTGCATTTCTTGCAAATTCTTCCTCCCTGCGGAGNGTAATTGGCAAGAAAAACCGTCAGAAGGAGCTGGTGCGACACACCTTTGATCGCACCATAAAACCCTGAACGGCTCCGACAACAAGGAGTTGAATAAAGGGGAAAAACAACTTCAAAACATTTAGGACGATGAAACAGNTTATCTGGACAAGCGAGACGTATCTCAATGACGAGGCACGTAGGGAGTATCAAAAGTCGCAACGTGAATTTCTCGAAGATGACGGCTATACGGTCAGCGATGAGGAATGGGAGGAAGAGGTCAGCCAGTATCTCAACGATGAACGCTATAACCTNAACAAGGAGGTGGACGGNGTGATTATCGCCTTTGCGGACATCGGTCGGTGGAATGGGCGCAGAAANGGCTACAAACTGATGGGGCATAACGTGGCGAACATCCTGCGTTCCAACTATGATGCAGAATGGTACGGTGACACATACAACATCCGTGGCACGATGCGCCACCATGACGGGACGAACTATATACTCTATCGGGTGGCGAAGGACGAGGAAACGGCACAGCGTATAGCCAACAAAATCTATGAGGGCGAAATTGACGAGACGCAGTTCCGTCGCATAACACGCTCACTCTATCCGTATGTGGCAGAGGTCTATGGTTGGAAAATAAGGAGAAAGGCGAGTAATACAATTTGCAAGACCATAAAAATACAGATGCCGCCAAAGAGGTGAAAGAGCATTACAGGGAGGCTGATTAGTCTCCCTGTCTTATTATACACGGGGAAGGAACTACTAGAAGTTCCTTCCCAATTAACCTATTTGGACTATATGTTTGGAAATAGTGAAAACTGACAGAAATGCCTCCTGTTTCCATCCANTGTCGCCATGATANTGCCATGTGCGCCACCGGTCANAACCACGACTTTCTGCTCAAATAGATTCTTCACCAGTATTTNCCNATTTCTTTACACTTCAATCTTCTTTATTACCTTTGCGGGAACGCCGCCCACNACCGTGTTTGGCGGAACATCCTTGGTCACCACAGCACCTGCGGCAACGATGGCTCCGTCTCCAATGGTCACACCTGCCAGGATTGTAGCATTGGAGCCGACCCAAGCATTTCTGCCGATGTGTATCGGAGCGTAGGTCATGCCCTGTCGTTTTGCCGGGTCAAGGTCGTGGTTGAGCGTGGCCAGAACGACGTTGTGGCCGATGAGCGCACCGTCATCAACGGTGATGCCGCCTTGATCCTGAAACTTGCAGCCCATATTGATGAACACATTCTCACCGATGACGGTATTCTTTCCGCAATCGGTATGGAACGGCGGAAACAAGCCTATGCTTTCGGGAATTTTGCGTCCGAACAGCTGCTCCAGAAGGTCATGCAGTTCTTCGGGCGTATGGTACTTCCCGTTTATTTCCGCTGTAATTTTCAACGCCTCCTGCGAAAGCAGATGAAACATCATGTGTACCTCCGAATGTCCGACTACGGGCTTGCCTGTTGCCATGTAATCCCTAAAATCCTGTATAGTCATATTACTTGTCTTTCTGAACATTGTATTTCTATCTCACTACATATTGCCATCTGTCTTAGGCAGAAGAAAGCGGCTCACATATTCTTTCTTCATCTGCTCTGTCACGTTTGCCAATCCTGTCTTCGCCAACAGTTCAT
>WFMB01000136.1 GCA_009177185.1 Bacteroidales bacterium | reverse complement strand
CAGTGATGGTGAAAGTCTCAGAGTTGGTCTTGACCTCTGTGCGGCCTCCCAGGTTGAGCACCACCTCGGTGTCCATCTGCAGCTCCCAGTTGGCGTCAACGGCGCCGGCGGGACGATTGGTGAAATCGTATACGAATACCACGGGAGCGGTGACGGGGAATTTTGTGATGTCGTAGGTCACGGTCACCTTGCTGTCGAGCATGGGCTCCCACTGAGCGTCAGTGCCTTCGTTGTTGTTGCGGCAGATTGTGATCTCGGCGTATTTGAGAAGCTCCTCGGGCACGGTGTATGTGAACGTGATGTGTGCNGACTTTACTGTCTCTGCGCTGCCGTCTACGCCTGCGGGTTCTGCGTCGCTGCCTGAGCATGATGTGAGGTTGAGGCCCATGATGATAGCGGCGATGATTACTGAGAGGCGGGTTGCGAGTGATGAGATGTGAGCTGTAGTTTTCATAAATCCNAGTTTTTTGATTGAGTTGAACTGTTGTTTAAAATCTCGTTTCGTTTTCGTTTGACATTATAACCCGAAAGTTTGTGTCATTGTTTTGTAACAGTTTTGTTTTNATAAAAATTCTCATCAAAACCNACTTAAACCAATAAAAACCAGCGATAAAAAATTTTGAAAAATTTTTCAAAAAATATTCCCAACATAAAATGTGACAAAATATTCACAATCAAAAATCGCAATGTCACAATCACCCCGACACAATTGTAACAATTCGGCAGCCCCATAGGGGGTGGCGGGGCCTGTCTCTGCGTGCTACCCGGAATCCCTCACTATCCCATGCTATGATAACACATTAAATCGTGTATAGAAAGTGTCTGGTAATTAGATTACTTACCGATTTTATTGGATACGTAAGTACAGATCCTTTTCCTTAGCTCTTCAGCTGTCTCGATCAATCTTCTCCCTTCCTCTTCTTCAAGGGTGAACACGTTTTGGTAGTCTGCTTTCTCTCTCATCGTTTGCAGTTGCCCATACAAGACACCGTCACGCCGACTGAATATACCGGTTAAAAACATAGGATTTTCCAAACTGTATAGATGTCCCTTTATGGGTGCCGGTATGGATACCATCAATTAATAACATTGCGTTCACTGCATGAAACACAGCATAGTACAATCGGTTAGCCACCAAATCCCAATAACCGAGATCTGCTGTCCGTATTGCCTGCTCCATATTCTTATCGGATTTTTCCAATAACAATCCGGTGGCAATTATTCTTTGTGATTCATCTAAGGACACAGTAGGATGGAGTCGTTTTGAACATTAATGTAAAATGAAGTATTTCTCTCTGCATTCCATTCGCTCTGTGTGTATAAGAGTGGTGTTATCTGTTCGCCCAATCGCCAACCTATTTCGGTAAACGGATAGGCAAATTTCTCAAAAGCATCTTTTGCAGACATGGAATCATCTGTCACGATGAGTACATCCCAATCAGAATTGNTANCGGCTTCTCCACGGGCTCTTGAACCGTAAAGGTACGCCGATACAGGAAGGTTGGCAAACAATTGTTGTGCCAGTCTCCTTATTTCGCGTAATACCCTGTTATGCCGTTTCATTCTGTTTTTATCGATTGAGGAATCATGTTAAGCTTATTGACAAAGCAAAAGTAATCAAAACAATCTTAAAACAAAAAGCTAAATTACTTAAAAGCCCATTGTACATCCCATTTATGTATGATAGCAGGGCCATAATACATTAGTGCGTAATCTTATATGCCCATGTAATAATTGAAAACGGGCAGCGGCAACTCCGCTGCCCGTTGAAACGAAACTGAAAATTGAGTTCAAGATTTGGATTTGTGAAAACTGAGATTAAGATTCGGATTATATTATAGTGTGTGTTTTTGCTAATATCTTCTGTGTGCCTCGTAACAGTTCACAATGCACTATTCACTATTACTTATTACTTATCACTTATTTTTAGTGTACGAAGTTTACTGTGCCGTTCTTAGAGA
>WFMB01000129.1 GCA_009177185.1 Bacteroidales bacterium | reverse complement strand
ATGTTGGTAACCATAATGGTTATGTATGGCAAGGGATTCTATAAAACAAAAGTGGAAGAAGTATTGAATGGACTCCAGTTCGACAGAGATATGCAAAACATCACGATGCCTTCAGAAAACATAATAATCAGTAACTGCCTAAAAATATGCAATTGCAAGGTCTAAATAATCAAAACACGCTACATAACATGCAGGACTTGTCAAGCTTGCTGACAATCATCATGCCCGTTCGCATTGAAAGCGATGAAAGAATGGGCAATCTGAAGGCTGTATTAAACCATGTCTGTGGGTTGGGCTGCCGTGTCATGTTACTGGAAGCCGACACACAATCAGCATTTAATGACAAAAAGAATTTAAGTACGGAATTAAGGAAACACATAGAGCATGAGTTCGTGGTTGATGCTTCACCTGTCTTTTATCGTACCAGATACATCAACAGGTTGCTCAATGAAGCTGGCACCGAGATTGTTGCAGTATGGGATGCTGATATACTCGTAGCATATAGTCAGGTTTATGAAGCCGTGGGAAATATACAGAAAGGCTGTACCATAGCCTATCCCTATAACGGCGAATATGTGATGTTGTCGGAGAACGAGTCGAGTGCTGCAAGACTGGGATTTGATACGGAGTATCTTAAAAGCCGTAAACTGCAGCCCGTCTTTGGTCGTCCGTTCTGTGGAGGAGTGTTCCTTGTACACAGGCAGAGATATCTCCAATGCGGAGGGGAGAACGAGCATTTCACATGTTGGGGACCTGAGGACGCTGAAAGGTTGCGCAGGGTGTGCATCCTTGGGCACGATGTGAAATGGACGCAGGAAGGTCAGGCATACCATCTGTATCATCCGCGAGGAAAAAATTCAGATTTTTACTCAGAAGAGGATGCTGTCAAATTGCGAAAAGAACTTGTCAAGGTCTGCAGCATGGAAAAGGAAGAATTACAAAACTATATAACAGGTGAATCATGGAATAAATAAGAAAGGTATGGCAAATATAATTGAAGATGTATTAAACTATTTGGAAGTAAAGCACACAAAGTACTTCGTCAACAAGCTGTTTAATGAGCATCCACACAATAACAACATGTATGGATTAAAAGACATGCTTAGGGCTTATAATATCGAGAGCAAGGGGATTGATATACAAAATAAGGACGAGGCACAAATGTGTTTCCCTGCCATCTGTCACGTTGGAAATAATTTTGTCATAGCAGTAGGTGGCAATGGCAAGGAAATATCTTTATGGGCAAATGGCAGGATTGTAAAAAGGGAAGTTGAAACTTTTAGACGTGCATGGGACGGCAAGACACTCATTATTACCTCAACAGAAAATGCAGAAGAGCAGCATTATCGTCATAATAAGAACTTGGAATGGGTAACAAAGTTGTCTTTTTGTAGTTTATTTGTATGTCCATTGATTCTTTTGTCTGTTTTATTTTTTTATAATCCAGTTGTTGCAAATACTCCAGCGTTTATATTATATATCGTTGGTTGTGTTTTGTGTTATTTACTCATTCATAAAAACATGAAAGAAGATAATAACATAGGCGAGGCATTCTGTTCTATGATAACAGAGAAAGGGNNTGATGCTGTTTTGGAANNCCAAGGCTCTACTATATTATACATATNTTCATGGAGTGAAATAGGATTGGCATATTTCGTAACCCATCTAATGATTATATCCATTGCACCTCANTTCATGTCGGGCTTAGTTCTTGTGAATTATATTGCCATGGCTTACGGTATATGGAGTGTTTGGTATCAGGCTGTAAAAATCAAGAAATGGTGTACGTTATGTTTGTCTGTGCAATTTGCGATATGGATATTGGGCATATATTATTCACTATTGTTGTATAATGGCATATTGAATCTTGCTAATGTTATGGTGTCATTAAGCGTTGTTGTCTTTTCTGTCATATTAGTGACAGTCATTACTCACTATGCCATTAAGTCGTTTCATGACGATGATATTATTACTTCAATACAGCAAAAATTGAAGAAATTTCAGGTTGACAATGATGTGTTAGTGGCAAAATATATAAAAGAAGACAAAATCTCAGATGTAACCAATAAGTCTTCCTTATTTTGGGGCGACTTAAATGCTAAGCATCAAATAACAATCGTCTTGAACCCTCATTGTGGACATTGTAAAAAGATTTATAACAAAATGGAATCTTTATTGCAGAAAGACAATATCCAATTGGGAATTCGTTTTGTTTTCCTTTCTTTTGGAGCAGAGTTTGATGAAACCTGCAAGTTTTTAATCGCTGCCTACCAACAAATGGAGAAAAAGAAAGCCTTAGGTGTATATTCTTTGTGGTTTAATAATAGTGCTCAAAATATAGAAACCTTAATACAAACATCCGAACTTACAGTTAATAATGATAGTGTTGTGCAAGAATATGAACGGCATAAACAGTGGACTTCGGCAAATAATATAAGAAGAACCCCCTATATTTTGATTAACGGTCATGTATTGCCATCTCTCTATAAGATAGAAGACTTGGAAATGATGGACGAAATATGATGTAATTATATCATTGGAGTTTAAATGTCATGGGCTCCAAACTAAAAAGTCGCTCTTTTTAGTATATACATGATTATCACTTAAAAAGTTCTTAAAAATGAAAAAAATCAAAAGATTTGTGGTGAATGTATTGTCACCAGAAGAGATGCGCCAAGTAACTGTTGGCGGAAAACGAGGGTGTTTGTCTGATGCATGTTATGTTTATGAGATGTATACTGATAAGTTCTTGTATGCAGGAAAATGTGGCGATGGATATGATAGTCAAGGCTATGCTGTTTGTTCATGTAACACATCTGGTGGAAATTTCCCGGGATATGGTGTATGTGACGACAATTAACATTCTGTAAAAATCAAAGGCTGTGTTCTTCGAAATGGCTTTCGGTATTAAAAGATAGTCGTGGACAAGACACAGCCCAATATGATAAGCAACGGTTTACAAAAAGATTATAACATTATGTATGTTATTCGCTATACAATAATATCATTCTTTTTTACTATATGTTCATCGGTGCATGCACAGAGTGATACTTTTTTGCTGGGCGGCTATATCCGCGATAGCTTCACGGATGCAGGAATCCAGGATGCAAAGGTATATTTTTTAAGCGTGGACAGCGTGGTACAAGATAGCACCCTGACTTTGGGAGGGTATTCATCGGGTTATTTCTCGTTTCGTGTGAAGAGAGACAAATCGTTTCGCTCGTGCATCATCAAGGTTTCGTATCCCAACTACCAAACGCAGTGTAGTGTTCATTCGCTGACATCTGTAAGGAAAAACGCTCGTTTTGACCTTCCTGCCATCTATATAAAACGGAGGAACACTTTTACAGAAAGGTCGCTGGACGAAGTTAAGGTGACTGCCACAAAAGTGAAGATGTTCTATCGGGGCGATACATTGGTGTATAATGCCGACGCGTTCAATGTGGCGAATGGCAGTATGCTCGATGCACTCATTCGGCAGATGCCAGGCACGGAACTGCACAAGAACGGGGAAATCTTTGTCAATGGCAGAAAGGTGGACAACCTGCTGCTCAACGGCAAGGACTTCTTCCGCGGAAAGAATAAGCTGATGCTGGAGAACCTGCCGTATTATACGGTGCAAGAGATTAAGGTGTATGACAAAACGACCGACAAGGCGATGGCGTTGCACGATGACACGGCAGAGAAGGATTTTGTGATGGATGTGAACTTGAAGAAAGAGTACAGCAAGGGATATATGGCAAACGTGGAGGTCGGCGCAGGGACGGAGGATGCCTACTTGGCTCGCCTGTTCGGGCTTCGGTTCACCGATGTCTCACGGTTTGCCATTGTGGGAGGTGCTAACAACCTAAACATGAGCGACTATTCGTTTAGCGGTGATGTGTATGGCTCGCCACCACGAGACGGGAGGACGGACAGCCAGTTGCTGACCGCTGAACTGTTGACGGAGCATAAACGCAACAAGCATGTACTGACGGTGGAACTGAGCCGAAAGAAGGCTGAGCATGGCGCGGACGAGTTCCAAGAGACCTTCCACAATGATGCCAGCACGTTCAGCACGGCACAAAATGCACAGACAAACAGGAACATCGGGGCATCGCTGNCCAACAGATATACGTTGAAACTGCCATTTTGGATNGAGAGCGTCACCAATCTGCGTTTCAACCACNGGANAGACGAGAGCNATGAACGCNACNATGANTCGGGGACGGACANAAGGCGGCAGGGGCTTGCCGTGCTGGATTCCCTGTTCAGCATGGGTATGGCACTCAACGACCCCTCCATGATTAGTGCGCGCAAGCGGTGGACAAAAGGCAAGGTGAAGGAGTATGGGGCATCGCAGAACTTCAACATTGCCAAGAACTTTCGTTCGACTGACATCATTGATTTCAGCGCAGGGGTGGATTACGCCAAGAGCGACAACGAGACCGACCGCTTCAACCGCTACCTCACATGGAAAACAGCCCTAAGCCAGAATGACATCATGGAAGACCTCGACCGCCCTAACACCCATGTGGGGGCAAAGGCTGACGTGTCATACAAGATTTCACGCCTGTTTTACAATACGGACTTGAGGTTCTTTGGAGGCTACCGCTTCAACCACGACAAAGACAGGGAGACGATAACGGATGCTGTGTCGCTGGCTGTTGATACAGAGAACAGCTACAACAGGCGCATGACAGAGAACACCTTCACAGCAGGCATGACCTATCATTATGACAACAGACACATACAGAAGAAATTGCGAACAGAGATTACCATCAATTTGCCGATGTCCGTCATTGACAGAAACACAAGCTATGCCCGATACATGGTGGATACCTGCCTGACACAATCGCCTGTTTTCTTTGAGCCGTCACTTACCGTTTCTCACAAGAAATGGAAAGGCAATAATATCACCTCTACCCTGTGGGGCATCAAGGTCTCCACATCGCTGAATTACTCCCTTCCCGAGGCCACCCAGCTGATAACGCTTCCGCTGACATCAGACAGGATGAACATCTATCAGGGCAACGCGCATTTGAAGTCGCCAGCGATATGGAAGTCAAGCCTTTCATGGGATTTCCCCATGAAACACAGGTCGGCGTACTTGCAACAAAGCCTGACTTACACGAATTATATTCACAGAATCATCAACACCTATCGCTACGATGCAGGTGTCTATACCAACAGGCCCGACAACGTGAACGGCACATGGCATCTTGCATTCACCACCCGTGGGCAACAATTCGTAAGCATCTTAAAACGTCCCATCACCATCAATTATAACTTGAGGAGCAATTACCTGCGGATGAAGAACTTTGTCGCTGATGGGACTGCTGGAAAGTCGCAACAAATAGACAATGACGAGCTGAACAATTATGCGCATGTGCAGTTCAAAAGCTATTACAAGAAGGTGAGTGGAGGTTTGCGTCTAAGCGCAGAATGGAGAAAGCCATTGAACGGAAGAACCGACAGGGACGTTCGCGACACATGGGACTACAAGAGCGACTTGTGGTTCTCCGCCACCTTGTTCGCTGGCATTGATTGGGACACCGAATGCGTATTGACAAAGCGTCAGGGCTATTCAAACGACGAACTGAACAAATTGTCGTGCGATTGGAGCATGGGGCTGTCAAAGTCCATCTTGAAGGACAAGATAGACTTGAAACTGCAAGCCATCGACATCCTCCGCCAGTACAAGAGTGTGGCATACGTTGTCAACGAGCGTGGCATACGAGAGACACGTGCCATGTCACTCCCCTCTTATATACTGCTCAGTGCAACGTATAAATTCAACAAACAACCGAAAAAGAAATAAAATCATGGAACAAACAGAAAAAGACATTTTTTGGCTNTNTTNNTCGGNATAGTCTNTANTCAGNATAATAAATATCCATTGAAATNNCTATGGACTGGAGCACAGCCGTATATAGACATATATTATACATTAACATTAGGGACTCTATCGATAGAGACAATATCTATAGATGAAAAATGAGTTGCTTTGAAAATTCAAAAAGTATTCAGATGCTTCCTTGCAAGAATATACAGCAATTATGTATGAAACACTTTGGTGGATTTAACAGGAAACTACTTCGCTATACGGTATTTACATTGTGTCTTGCAATGTCTTCATCAGTAGATGCACAGAGCAACACATTTATGCTGTATGGTCGTATCCTCGATGGTTTCACGGATGCGGTGATTGAAAATGCCACAGTGTATCTGCTGAATAAGGACAGCGTGATATTGGACAGTGTGCAGAAAACAGGATACAGCTTTCACTTTTATGTGAAGAGAGGCAAGTCTTTCCGCTCGTGCATCATCAAGGTGACACATCCTGACTACCCGACGCATTACAGCACGCATTCGCTGAAATATGTAGGCAAGAACAGTAGTATTACATTACATCCCATCTACCTCAAGCGGAGGGGTAGCTTTACCGACCGGCTGCTCGACAATATGGAGGTGATAGCCACGAAGGTAAAGATGTTCTACCGCGGCGACACCATCGTGTATAATGCTGATGCGTTCAACGTGGCAAATGGCAGCATGCTCAGCGCGCTCATTCGGCAGATGCCCGGCACGGAACTGCGCAGGAACGGGGAAATCTTTGTCAATGGCAGAAAGGTGGACAACCTGCTGCTCAACGGCAAAGACTTCTTCCGCGGCAACAACAAGCTGATGCTGGAGAACCTGCCCTACTACACCGTGAAGGAAATCAAGGTGTATGAGCAGATGCCCGACAAGGCGGTGGCACTGCATGACGACAAGGCGGAGAAGGATTTTGTGATGGACGTGAACCTGAAGAAGGAGTACTGCACGGGCTACATGGCAAACGTGGAGGTCGGCGCAGGTACGGAGGAAGCCTACTTGGCTCGCCTGTTCGGACTTCGCTTCACTAACGGGGCGCGGTTTGCGGTAGCAGGCGGCATGAACAATCTGAACATGGGCGACTATTCGACTGGTGGCACAGCGGCTAACACCCTATNACGAAACGGAAGGACGAACAGTAANCTGCNGGNTNCCGNATNGCAGACAGAGCATCAGAAAAGCAAGAACGTCTTGACAGCCGAGCTGAGCCGAAAAAGGTCAGAACAGGGCATGGATGAGTTTCAGGAGACATTCCACAGCGATGCCAGCACGTTCAGCACAGCGCAGAGCGCGCAGAGAAGCAGGAACATCGGTGTATCGCTGTCGAACCAGTTCACGCTGAAAGCGCCATTCTGGATGGAGAGTACCACCAAGCTACATTTCAATAGCGGAAAAAACGAGAGCGATGAACGCTCCTATGAGTCGGGGGCTGATACAAGGCAGCAGGGGCTCGCCGTGCTCGATTCCCTGTTCAGTATGGATATGGCACTCAACGACCCCTCCATGATCAGCGCGCACAAAAAGTGGATAAAAAGCAACACAAAGGAGCATGGGGTATNGCAGGANTTCAACATAGCNAGGAACTTTCANACGACAGATGTCTTAGATTTCAANGNAAGCGCAGACTACTCCAAGAGCGACAACTAGACCGACCGCTTCAACCGCTACCTCACATGGAAAGCGACCTTGGGCAAGGACGACATCATGGAAGACCTCGACCGCCCTAACACGCATGTGGGCGCGAAGGCGGACGTGTCATACAAGATGTCCCGACTGCTGTATGCAACAGACCTGAAGTTCTTTTTCAACTACCGCTTCAACCACGACAAGGACAGGGAGACGATAACGGACGCCATGTCGTCAGCTGTTGATGCAGAGAACAGCTATAATAGGCGCATGACGGAGCACAAATATACTCTGGGATTCAATTCTCGCTACGCTTACTATACTAAAGGACATATAGAAACCATCTGTGACATAACGCTTCCCGTCTCTTTCATTGACAGAAACACTAACTACAGTAGGTACACTGTTGACACCTGCCTGGCACAGTCACCCGTGTTCTTTGAGCCGACCATTTCGTTTGAGCACAAGAAAAAGGAAAGCAACTTGTATTATGACCGCTGGTCGTTCAAAGTCTCGACATCGCTTCAACACTCCCTTCCCGATGCCACAGCTGATAACGCTTCCGCTGACATCAGACAAGATGAACATCTATCAGGGCAATGCGCATCTGAAATCGCCTGCAACATGGACCTCAAACCTTGCCTGGAAAATTTCATTCAAGCGCAGCGGCAGCTATTTGCGCCAGAACCTGTCCTATACAAATTACATCAACAGAATTGTGAACACCTATCGCTATGAGGGAGGTGTATATACCAACAAACCGGACAATGTGAATGGCACATGGAATCTGTCCATCGGCACTGACGGGGCACAACCTTTCAAGATTGCGAATCTCGATGTACGTTTCGACTATATTCTGGAAAACAAGTACAGGCGGATGAAAAACTTCGTATCTGACGGTGTTACGGGACAGCCCCTGCAGATAGACAACAACGAACTGGAAAATGCTGCCGGGATGGGATTCTATGGCCATTATAAGAAAGTGTCGGGCAGAATCGATCTGGGTGCGACTTGGAGAAAGCCATTGAATNGAANNNCCGANATGGGCTACCGTGACACATGGGACTTCAAGGGNTCTTTTTGGTTCACAGCTCATCTGCNAGCAGNTATAGATNTGGATACCGAATGCAGTCTCAAAAAGCGGCAGGGCTATTCCAACAATGAGTTGAACAAGCTGATGTGCGACTGGGACATGGGTCTGTCAAAGCTAATCCTAAAAGACAAGATAACTTTGAAACTGCAAGCCATCGACATCCTCCGCCAGTACAAGAGCGTGGCATACATCATCAACGAGCGTGGAATCCGCGAAACTCGTGCCATATCACTCCCCTCCTACCTGCTGGTCAGCGCAACGTATGCATTCAACAAAAATCCGAAGAAGAGGTAAAAATCGTTATTGTAACAAGAAAATCATGGAACAAACAGAAAAAGAAATGACAATGTGGCTCACATACCACGATGATGCACAAATTGAACAGTACAATCTGAAGGAGGATGACACCGTCCGTCTGTTCAAAGGTAATAATCTGGACATAAAGGGAGAGAGTATCAACCATTTGAACAGATTCTATTCAGAGATGACAACGATGTACTGGGTATGGAAAAACAACAAGAGAAGCAAGTATGTTGGGTTTTGCCACTATCGCAGACGCTTCACTCACTTTATGGAAGTTGAGCATGGAGAGTGTCAGGTTTTGAATATCGCAAACTTTCCTTTCACCCTTTTTCATCACTATAAGGATGCTCACAACTATAATGATTATTATGACATCATCGACATTTTGAACGAGAAATATGGGGAGAACAATAAATACACAGAATATATGCTACAAAGCAAGACTTTTATTCCAAATTGTTGCTTTATCATGCATTATGATGATTTTGTATCTCTATGTGAGTTCTTCTTTCCAATACTGTTTGAATTTGACCGTAGGCATAATCTGAATATGGATGCGGACAAATACTGGGCTAAAGCAGAGAGGGATTTCCGATATGACAACAAAGCGTATCAGTGTCGTGCAATGTCATTCCTTGCAGAAAGGCTTATAAGTTGCTATATTGTATGCCATATGAAACCTTTCTATGTGAATGCTTTGTACGGGTAACAGAATTTATTTGTAGCATAATTTATGATTCACAAGGAAGTTGTGCTTTTATCTACACATATTGTAAACGAATTCGTTATTCAGAAATATAGAAAACTGTGCAGTGACTTAGATAAGGAAATATACGATACGATTATGCTTCTAAACATGCATGACGGATGTGAATGGAATGTACCTGACGATGTAGTATGCTTCACTACAAATTGCGATACCATCAATGAGTTGGGATATGAACCTATTGAAGAGACGTTGCTTCCAGGTAGTTGCCATTTCCCTGTGCTACGCTTTTATACAGATATGCCATCATATAAATTTTACTGGTTTATTGAATATGACGTGGAATATACAGGACATTGGCTTACTCTGATGAAAGACTGCGATGAAAACCTTTATGATTATGATTTTCTAAGCTGTTATGTGGAACGATTTGATGAGAATGTCAATCAAAATTGGCTATGGTGGNACAGAAGCAANNATGTGGGGNNCACGNTNAATGACTGTNTANAAGGTTTTNATCCTATATGCCGATATTCAAATNGTGCTTTGTCCCACATTGACACCTATCAGAAAAAAGGATATTCTGTACATTCCGAAGTATTGATTACCACATGCTTGTATCATGGAGGTTTTAAGATAGGAGA
This sequence comes from Bacteroidales bacterium, assembly GCA_009177185.1. Lineage (GTDB taxonomy): Bacteria > Bacteroidota > Bacteroidia > Bacteroidales > Bacteroidaceae > Minthosoma. Next base: position 25,779 of record WFMB01000129.1, on the reverse strand, counting down.
TTTGGGCGGGACTGGCGAATTTGTGNNCAAAGGNTATAAAAGAAGATATTNCATCCCTGACCAATTTGGGGGTGAAAAAGCTACTATGCGATATCGTCCAGTATATATGTTGGAAGAGGTTGAACAAACAGGGTTGCAAGATAAATTGTTTCATCCTATCAAGCAATAAATCAATAGCATTTACCCAATATGAGCAATTAACAAACAGGTCCCGACGCGGTGATGCGTCGGGGCCTGTTTGTTAGATGAAATCGAAAGGAATTTGTTTATTTCTTGATTTTCAGCACGGGCATGATGTTGTTGGTGGGTTCGGGCAGGGTGACGATGAGGGCATCTTGGGTGCGTTCAAACTTCACCTTGCCATAGCCGAGGAGCTCGACGGTCTTGATGGGAGCCGAGAAGAGTTTTGTCCCAAGTGCCAGCGATTGGATGGTGATGGTGTGGTTCTTCGGCCATGCGAGTGGGGTGATGTAGAGATGCTTGTCGGTCTGGTTGAAGCGAATCTCGTCGGCACCGGCTTGGGTGTATTGTCCGTCGTTGAAGCCTTGGGCGTTGATTTTGATGTCGGCATTGGCGATGGGGCCTTCGCCGAAGATTTTCCATGGGCGGGTCTTTACGATGCTCTCGCTGTTCACTTTCATCCATGCGCCAAACTCTTTCATGATGGTTAGCTCCTTCTCGTCGGGTGTGCCGTCGGCACGGAGAGGGACGGAGAGGAGCATGTTGCCGTTTTTCGACACAATGTCAACTAATAGTTTGGCAATGGTGTGGGCACTCTTGTAACCGTTGCGCTGATACACTCCTGTGTTGTAGTGCCAGTCGCCGATGCAGTTGCAGCACTGCCAGGGGCGTTCCATAATCTTGTTGGGAGCACCGCGTTCCACGTCCCATACAAGGGCGTCTTTCATGTCTTCTTCCAGAATCTTGCCGAATACTACGGCTTGGTTTTTTCCTTTGTGGGTGGCTGCGCTGTGGTTGTACATGTGGGCGGCTATCTTCATGCCTGCATCGCTCACTGGATAGAAGGGCAGCACGGTCACGTCGAAATAGATGAGGTCTGGGTTGTAGCGGTTGATGGCATCGAGTGTGNGGTTGTAGAAGTTNGTNACAAATTCNTGTGTTNGCANNCAGGCACCGTTCTCNCNCNCNCNNTGGCGATGAATGGCTCCGTTGTCCCATGTGTTGTCGCTGAAGTCGTGGTTCTGTGCATAGAGCTTCTGTGGGTCGAGTCCCTTCCACCACTTTTCTGTGCCGTCAGGATTGGGTGTGTAGCCGTCCTTTTTGGTGAGCCATCCGTCGTATTTCACACCGCGCTTCTCGCCTTTGAGGTCGAAACGGCGTGACGGTTCATACCATGTCCATGCGTGGTCGGCATGGAACGAGATGCCGAAGGGGAGTCCTGCTTTCTTGGCTGCACGTGCCCATCCGTCGAGGATGTCTTGCTTGGGACCGATGTTCACAGAGTTCCACTCTTGGTATTTGCTGTTCCACAGGTCGAAGTTGTCGTGGTGGTTGCCGAGGGCGAAGAAGTATTGTGCGCCACATTCTTCTTTGTAGAACTTCACCAGTTCTTCGGGTGTCCAGTTCTCCGCCTTGAAGAGGGGAAGGATGTCCTTGAATCCCACTTCGGAGGGATGCCCGTAGTGCTCACGGTGGAAGTTGTACTGGTAGCCGCCTTCTTGATAAAGCCCGCGTGCCATCCAGTCGCCGCTGCCTTCCACGCACTGAGCCCCCCAGTGTGCCCAAATGCCGAACTTGGCATCACGGAACCATTCGGGTACCTCGTAGGTGCGGAGGGATGCCCAATCGGGTGTGAATTGTCCTGTGGCCATTGGCTCGTCGGTCTCTAACACGGGCACTTGCCATTCTTGTGCTTGGGTAGTCATGGCTGTGGTCAGCATCATGACGGCAAAAATCGTTGTTTTGTTCATAAGGTTTTTAGTTTGTTAGTGAAATGTGTCTTGTTTTGGGAGGATTAGTCGTAGAGGTGGAAGATACGCTCCATCATTTGCCACTTCTCGTCGCTTCGGGCGTCGGGATGGCATCCTTGCAGGCGAGCTACAAAGGCTTCCCACTCTGCTTGTCGGGGCAGGGTGGCAAGGCGGTCCATTGCGGTTTGCCAATCGAAGTCTTCGGGGGTATCCACAACCATTACCACCCGTGTGCCGAGAAGGTAAAGCTCCATCTCCTGTATGCCAACGGCACGGATGCCGTCGCGGATTTCCTTCCAGTGGAATTCTTTCGAGTGCCATTTGCGGTATTCCCTGATGAGTTCAGGGTCATTGCGCAGNTCCAATGTCTGCACGTATCGTTNTGNTTTCNTNTTGCCAATNGTGATGACTTGTTCATGGTCAGTTTCTTCTGATGGTCAGAGGAATAGCTTCTTCGTGTTGCTGGCAGAAGGTGTTGGCATCGTTGACTACGAGTGCCAGATAGCCGCCACCGCCAGCACCGGGCATCTTCCATGCCAGCACTCCTTCCATCGGTGCGTAACGGTTGATGTAGTCCTGTACACCGGGTTGCAGCATGGCTGGGAAGAGGGTGGTTTGTGCCACGAACGAGGCGCGATAGGCTGTGGCAAAGGCATTGAGGTCGGTCTTCATGATGGCTTGCCAGCAGTCCTCAGCGGCTTGTGCCAAAGCTTTGACATTGCCTTCGTTGAGGCATTTGCCTTTCACTACCGAGCATCCCGGACGGCGTGGGAACATGGGCACCATGCACAGGTGGTTTTCCAGCCAGCGGAGAATGTGCTCGTCGGTACACGACTCAATACGCTCGGGCCAGTAGTGGGCATTGTAGTAATGGCGGCATAGCCCTGGCATACAGATGCCGATAGCATCTTGTGCGCCGCTGATGATGCCATCCGTTCGTTCGGGGTCGTTCTCGAAGCAGAAGACCAACTTTGCCAACATTTCAGGGTCCATGTCGGGCAGGTGGATGGGCCAGATGCGCTTGATTTGGTTACGTGTAGATGTGGAAAGTCCGCAGCGTTCGTGTATCTCGAAGGTGAGCACGAGCGAGATGGTGATAGCCCATCCCGGGGCGTAAGTGCTTACGTATGGTTGGTCAATCCATGTGCCAGCAAGGTCAAGGCGGGTGGGGATGCCTGTTGAGGATGAAGGGTTAAGGCTGGCACATGGGGAAATGCCCATTTGGCGTTTGCCGTCAGCTAAGGTTGTCTTGATGCTGGTACTGCTTCTCGCTTCCAAACCCTCGGCAGGTGTGCGCTCGAGCACGATGTATTCGATGCCATGTTCCTTGCAGAAACGGCGTTTCTCTTCGCTGGCACCGTCAACATTCACTACGAAACGGTCGGGCTTCAGGGCTTCCACTGTGGGGATGAAGTCCATGACACCGGAGCCTTCGTTGATGAAGGCATCCTTCACATAGCGGATACTCTTCACCATGAACAGGCGTTCCTGCTCAGGATAGAGCGTCTTGTGATTCTTATAGGTGAGAATGGTTGCGTCCGAACCGATGCCTACATACAGGTCTCCGTATTGGCTGGCTTGTCGGAAGAACTCCACATGCCCGCTGTGAAGGAGGTCGTAACAACCACTGACAAATACTTTCATGTTGTGCGCTTTTATAAGGAGAGCCTATGGGGCTTGTGGACTTAAAACTTTACCAGTATTCTGAACACCTTGCCTGGGTTCTCGCTCCACCAGCGCATCGTTTCCAGTGCCTCTTCGGGCTTGATAACCTTGGTGATGAGTTCGTCAACAGGGCATGTGCCGCGCTCCAGATAGCGGATGACACCGCGGAAGTCTTCGGGCGTGGCGTTGCGCGAACCACGGATGTCCAGCTCTTTCTGTACGAAAAGTTTCGTTTGGAAGGTCACGTCGCTCTTGGCATAGCCGATGCAAGCCACACGTCCTGTGAAAGCTACTTCGTTCACTGCCATCTGGTAGGTGAAGGGACTGCCTACGGCTTCGATGATGACATCAGGACCGAAACCACCTGTGATGTCAGCCAAACGCAGGTGTACATCCTCTGTCTTGGTGTTGATGGCGTAAGTCGCTCCCATTTGTTGAGCCAAAGCCAGCTTCTCATCGTCAAGGTCGGCTGCAATGACGGTGGCACCACGGGTTGCTGCACGAACGATGGCACCCATGCCTACCATGCCACAACCGATGACCATAACCGTATCGACATCAGTCACTTGGGCGCGGCTCACAGCATGGAAGCCCACGCTCATCGGTTCAATCAGTGCGCTGGTCTTGGCTGAGAGTGTGCCAGCAGGGATAATCTTCTCCCATGGCATCGTGATGTATTCCTTCATGGCACCATTGCGCTGCACGCCCAGTGTCTCGTTATGCTGACAGGCATTCACCCGGTCGTTTCGGCACGAAGCGCAATGGTTGCAGTTGGTGTAGGGGTTACAGGTCACGACCATGCCCACTTTCAGGTTGTCGGGCACTCCGCTGCCCACCGCCTCGATGACTGCCCCAATCTCATGCCCGGGGATGACAGGGTTCAGTGCCATCGTGTTCCTTCCCATAAACGTGTTTAGGTCGGAACCGCAGAAGCCTACATACTCCNGTTTCANCANCACTTCGCCNGCNTTCGGTGCAGCAGGTTTCTCTATTTCAACGATGTTCAACTCTTGGTTGTGAGTGATTTGAATTGCTTTCATTATCTTATTTGCTATTGGACGTTTTTTACTATTTCTGATTGACCACGGTAAGACTCTTGTATGCTCGATAGCCATATACGATAATCACGAGGAAGCAAACCAACGGCAGGATGAACGACACATTGACTGCTGGCATACCCCAGATGGTGTCTTGGTCAATCACCCAACCCTGCAATGGCGGCATCAGCGCACCGCCTACGATTGCCATGACTAAGAATGCGGCACCGAGGTGTGTGTCCTTCGTATCGACATTCTCCAGTGCAATGCCATAAATGGAGGGAAACATGATGGACATGAAGAGGCTGATGCAGACAAGGCTGTAAAGCCCCACGATGCCTTCGATGCAGATGGCTCCAAGAGTACACACCGAAGCACCCACGCCGAAGATGGTGAGCAGCTTGCGTGTGTTGATGTAACGCATGATGAAAGTGCCGATGAAGCGTCCGCCCAGATTGAGCGACATTGCTACGATGTTGTATATCTGAGCCGTCGCCTTGTTGATGCCAAGGTGGTCGGCATACTGGATGATAAAGGTCCACACCATGATTTGTGCGGCAACGTAACACACCTGCGCAAATACACCCTCGCGATAGATGGTGTCGTGCCAGAGGTTCGAGAGTGTCTGCTTCACCGTATGTGTCTGTCCTACAGCCTTCTGTTCCTCGCTTTCTGTCTTCGGCATCTTGGTCAGTGCGATAATGACGAGCACCGCTACCACGACGAGGCCGATGGCAACGTAAGGGTTGCGGATGACGGCGAGGTCATGCAGGCGGATACTTGCTTTCTCCGCCTCAGAAAGGGACGAAAAGATAATCTTTCCAGCAGCGTCGCGCTTGTCCGACAGCAGGTGGGGCAGTACGAGGAATGATGCTACCGCCATGCCGCTCAGCGAGCCTACTGGGTTGAAAGCCTGTGCGAGGTTCAAACGGCGGGTTGACGTTTCCTTATCGCCCAATGAGAGGATGAACGGATTGGCAGTAGTTTCCAAGAATGCCAAACCGAAAGTNAAGATGTAGAGCGAGNTGCAGAAGAACGAGAACTCCTGCCACTCTNCCGCCGGGATGAACAGGAATGNGNCAACGGCATAAAGCGTCAGGCCCAAAAGGATGCCACTCTTATAAGAATATCGGCGGNTGANCAGCGCGGCAGGAATCGCCATGGTGGCATAGCCGCCATAAAAAGCGAACTGCACCATGGATGCTTTGGCAGCCGAGAGTTCCATCACTGTCTGAAATGCTGCCACCATCGGGTTTGTGATGTCGTTAGCGAATCCCCACAGGGCGAACAGCGACGTAATCAGTATGAACGTGAAGAGGTATTTCTTCGATACTAAAGGTTTTTTCATTTTAGTTTAGGTTATGATTGAAAGAAATGTGCCCTGTGCGCAGGCAATTTATTCGGACATGTTTTTTATGTATGGCAGCTCGGGCAGGTTTTTGAAGTCGTAGAAGCGTNCTGCATTCTTGCCGNGGNAGCACATTTTGTCTNCTTCCGTCAGTTCTGCCGACTTAGTAATGAAGTCGTAGGACATCTTGTAGGTGATGGCGGTGATGGTGCGTGGGTAGTCGCTGCCCCACATCAGCCTGTCCATGCCCACCCATTCAGCCGCTTGCTTGATGCTGCGGATGGCAGATGGGTAGGGGTAGAACTCCGCGTTGTAGAGCCAAGTAATGCCGCCCGACTCTACCATCACGTGCTCGCCCTCCCGCGCCAGCATGATTTGGCTTTTGAAAATAGGGGTTGTTACCATGCCGAAGTGCCCGATGGCTACTCGCAGTTGGGGACATTCTTGTATCACCTCCCTCATCTCGCCAATCTGCTTCTCTTCTTCGCCCAGACACATGGAGAGCACCATGTGTTGTTCTTCCATATACTTGAACACGGGTATCAGACCCAAGAGCGACTCCTTCATGCGGTGTCCAGGGAAGGCGATGCCTCTTAGCCCTGCCGCATGCACAGCCTTTGCCTCGTCGAGGTTCCACGCCATTCCCATGCAGAAAAAGCGGTCAGGGTTCGCTTGCTGCACCTCGGTGAGATACACATTCTGATTGCCGTCGATAAGCTCTTGCACCACGACGGCACCTCCCACCTGTGCGTAATCCATGTTAGCCAGGAACACCTCGGCAGAATTTACGCCGTCGATGAGCCAAGGTGGCAGCATCTGCACCTCCTCGTCGAAGAAGATGCTTCGTCCGTTCTTCAGCGACAAGATTCTCTTGCCGTCAATCGTCGTGTCTTGCTTCAGCCAAAGGTGACTGTGTGCGTCGATGATTGTCATATTTCGTTCTTGNGATAAGGGAGTTCAACGGAAAATGTCGCTTTGTCCCGAATTTAAGAATTTGCCCAGCNCACTCGCTTTTGTTCTCCGATGATGTCCTGCANCNCCTTCACCAGCTCCCAGTCGGGTTCTTCGNTTGCCCACTGGATGTTGCNCTTCACGTTCTCAGGATTAGCCGACGAGAACAAGGTGCCAGCAATGCGTTTGTTGCTGACAGCGTATTGGACAGCCAGCTTCTCAATCGGGTAGCCCTTCTCGGTGCAGTATGCCGCCGCCTTGGCACACACCTCCACCAGTGGCTTCGGTGCAGGGTGCCATGCTGGCACGCCGCGTTGCGATAGCAGACCCATGCTCAGGGGGGATGCGCTGATTACACCTACACCTTTCGCCTCGAAGAAGTCAAGAAAATCCTCCAGCTTGTCGTCGTTCAGGCAGTAGTGGCAGAAATTCAGCACACTCTCCACCGTGCCCTCTTCCGAGTGCTCAATGACCCATTGCAAGTTTTCCAATTGCAAATCGGTGATGCCCACATGCCCCACGATGCCTTTCCTCTTCAACTCCACCAGTGCTGGCAATGTCTCGTCCACCACCTTCTGCAATCCGCCCTCCATCGCTGCCTGAAACTCTATGTCGTGTACGTTGATGAGGTCGATGTAATCCACGTTGAGGCGTTCCATGCTTTCATAGACGCTCTCGGTGGCACGTTGGGCGGAATAGTCCCATGTGTTCACGCCGTCCTTGCCGTAGCGTCCCACCTTGGTGCTCAAGAAGTATTTATCGCGAGGAATCAGTTTCAGTGCCTTGCCCAGCACCGTCTCGGCCTTGTAATGCCCGTAGTATGGGCTTACGTCAATCAGGTTGATGCCCCCCTCTATGGCAGTTTCCACCGCCTTGATGCTGTCCGCCTCGTTTGTTGTGTGAAACACGCTGCCCAGCGATGATGCACCGAACGCCAAGTGGGACACGCTCATTCCCGTTTTGCCTAATTCTGTATATCTCATGATGTAATAGGTTTTGGTTTCTGTTGCAAAGGTACGCATATTTCAGGGCGTCTGCAAGCATTCTTCTTGTTATTTTTGTTGGGCAACGTCAGGGCACCGGCTGTCCTGCACCGTGCAGGATGGTTTTCCTTCCCCTTGCAGGAAAGTTTTCCTTCTCCGTGCAGGAAAAAAGCACCACAGGGTGTGCGGTGCCTGCTTTCTGCGCTTCTCGAAACATTTTCCGCAATTTGTTTGTTTATTCGGGGAGAATATGCGACCTTTGCCCGTGTAAACTATTAAAAGACAACAAAACAAGATGAAAGGTATTGTGTTAGCTGGTGGTTCGGGAACCAGGCTGTATCCCATTACGAAAGGCGTGAGCAAACAGCTTATCCCGATTTTCGACAAGCCCATGGTGTATTACCCCATTTCGGTGTTGATGCTGGCTGGCATCAGGGACATCCTGATTATCTCTACGCCGCAGGATTTGCCAGGGTTCAAGCGACTGTTGGGCGATGGCGGCGACTATGGGGTACACTTCGAGTATGCGGAGCAACCCTCGCCCGATGGATTGGCACAGGCCTTCATCATCGGTGAGCAGTTTGTGGGCAACGACGATGTGTGCCTTGTGTTGGGCGACAACATCTTCCACGGCCGTGGATTTTCTGGCATGCTGAAAGAGAGTGTGGAGAATGCCAAGAAGGGCAAGGCCAGCGTGTTTGGCTATTGGGTGCAAGACCCTGAACGCTATGGTGTGGCCGAGTTCGACACGGAGGGCAACTGCCTGTCCATTGAAGAAAAACCAGAGAACCCCAAGAGCAACTATGCGGTGGTGGGGCTTTACTTCTATCCCAACAAGGTGGTGGAAGTGGCAAAGCGCATCAAGCCGTCGTCGCGTGGGGAATTGGAAATCACGACTGTGAATCAGGAGTTTCTCAACGAGAAAAACCTCAAGGTGCAGTTGCTGGGACGTGGCTTTGCGTGGCTCGACACAGGCACGCATGATTCCCTCTCCGAGGCTTCGACCTTCATTGAGGTGCTGGAGAAGCGGACGGGCTTGAAGATTGCTTGTTTGGAGGGCATCGCTTATCGTCAGGGGTGGATTACCACCGAGAAACTGCGTGAGTTGGCACAGCCGATGTTGAAGAACCAGTATGGGCAGTATCTGTTGAAACTGGCTGACACGAAATACTTTGGTGAAGTGAAATAATCATGAAGCAATTTCGGAAACACTGGTTGGCGGCGACGAGCAAGGTGCTGTCTGTCATCATAGCCTTGCTGGGTGTGACGGGATGCGGCACGTCGAAGCGTGCGGTGTCTTCGATGGAAAAGTCTGACGCGCGCAATAATGGAGTGGTACAGCCCGACACGGCAATACAGCGTGTGTCGAAAGATTGGCGGGACATCCGTGTGATGTATGGTCCGCCTCCTGCTCGTTTGGAGAAAGTGGAGAAGAAGTCAATGGAAGGGACCAAGAAGTGAAACCTGTTTCGCAGAAGGTGGCATCTTTATCTTTGAAACAGCGCATCGGGCTGGAGCTTGAACGTCGGTTGCGGCAGAACTTGAAACAGTTGCACCCGTTGCGGCAACTCTTTTGGGAGTGTACCCTGCGGTGCAACTTGCAGTGCCGTCATTGTGGCAGCGACTGCAAGATGGAGGAGCTGATGCCTGATATGCCAGCTGAGGACTTCCTCAAGGTGATAGACGAGGAAGTGACACCTCATGTCAATCCGCATGAAGTGATGATTGTCTTGTCAGGGGGCGAGCCACTGATGAGGAGCGATGTGGAGGAAGTGGGCAGGGCACTTTATCGGCGTGGGTATCCGTGGGGTATGGTGACGAATGGAATGTTGCTGACGGAGGAGCGTTTCAGAAAGTTGTGTGCGGCAGGGTTGCGCAGTGTGGCTGTGAGTTTGGATGGCAACGAGGAGGACCACAACTGGATGCGTGGTCATGAGAGCAGCTTCAAGAACGCCATGCGTGCCATTCGCCTCTTGGCTGCTCAGCGACAGGTGGTGTGGGATGTGGTGACTTGTGTGAACAACCGCAATGTGCGCTATCTGTCTGATTTGAAAGAGATGCTTTATGAGGCAGGAGTGCGTCAGTGGCGGCTCTTCACCATCTTCCCTGCTGGCAGGGCGACGATGTGTCCTGACTTGCAGATTTCGGACGGGAAGTTCCGTGAGGTGCTGGAGTTCATCCTTGCCTGTCGCAAGGAAGGCAAAGTGCATACGAGTTTTGCCTGTGAGGGTTTTCTGGGCGAGTATGAAGGCAAGGTGCGCGACCACCTTTATCAATGTGCGGCAGGCATCAGTGTGGCATCGGTATTGATAGATGGCAGCATCTCGGCTTGCACCAGCATTAGGGGCAAGTACTATCAGGGCAACATCTATAAGGACCATTTCTGGGACGTGTGGGAACATGGCTTTCAGAACTATCGTAACCGTGACTGGATGCGGAAGGGGGATTGTGCCGACTGCAAGATGTTCCGCTATTGTGAGGGTGGGGGTATGCACCTTAGGGACAAGGAGGGAANCCTGANGCTCTGTCACATGAAACGCNTGGGGCAATAGNTAGGAANCCATCATAACGACGNATCGCACGAANCCTTATTCTAAAGGAGATTCGTGCGATTCGCTGTTGAATGGTTCTTGTACTTATTCTGCCAATCGGCTGCCAATCTTTACAATGCGGTCTTCTTTTGTAGGAGCATTGGCGGAAGTGCTGTCGGGTGTTGTGGTGCGTGTTTTGGCGTACCAATCCCAATCGTCGTAATACCAGTAATGGTAGTCTCCGTAGTCGTAATAGTAGCTCCAGTTGTAGTAGTCAGCAATCTTGTAAAGATAGAACGGCTCGGTGCCCGTGTCGAAATAGCCCGTGAAGCGGTTGTTGTTGATGCTGTAGCTGCGGATGCTGGTGTTGTATTCAGGGTAACCAGGATAAACCATGCGGATGACACCGTTGGTGATGCTCCAGTTGAAACGGAAGCTCATTCGCTCGTAAGGACCTTGGCGATACCAATCTACTTGGTAGCCGTAGCCGTGGGTGGCGTAGTCGTATTGGGGATAAAACACGATGTCGGTGTCGTAGGAGTTGAACGTGTAGATGCGACCTTTGTGTTCAATCTCGTAATACATGCCCCAGTTGCCTTGCCATTGCCCTGACAGCACCATGGCTTCCTCCGTATCGTCGTCGGTACACGAAACGAAAAGGGTGCAGAGGCAGGCTGTTGCGATGAGGCTGAAAAGTCTAATTGTCTTTTTCATCTTCTTGAGGTTATTTAGAGTTATTAGAGAATTTTTTTTGTGATGATTCTGGTCGCAAAGATACGACATAACACTGGAACTTTCATAGGGAAAACGCTATTGTTCATAGGGAAAAGTTGGTAAACGGGGAAAAATCCTCTTCTTTGTCTCAAAAAGATTAGGAATATCTTGTAACAAATTGTCGGAAACTTATCGATACAGGACGTCAGGTGCTGAGTGATTGCATGGATTCATGAGAGTTTTTAGTCAGTAGTCATTATGCTGTCTGCTATGGGGAGTATGGCTGGTGGCAGCATTCTTGTGGGCGCATTTATCCTCTGCGATGCTGTAAAACTGACGCAATAAATATATTCTCACATCCTTTTTTTACGCCTTTCGAGCTGACAGATATACCTCGGAGGATAAATAGAACGTGTTTTATTCTTTTCCCTCCGAGGTTTTGCTTACCTTTGTAGCATCAATCGGAAAAAGGAAAGAATATGAAACAGTGTATTTTAGCTGGGATGTTGCTGGGCTGTGTGGTGGCATCGGCACAAGTGAAGACTCTGCAAGTGACGGTTATAAACAGCTGGGCGGAGGACAAGGCGGAAGAGCCTGTGGTTGTGAAGTTGCCTGCCACGAAGAAAGTTGGCTTTGAGGTGAAAGGTGTACAGGTGACGTGTGGTGGCAGGGAAGTGGCTTGCCAGCTGGACGATATGGACGGGGATTTGCGGGCCGACGAGGTATTCTTTTTGACTGACATGAAGGGCAAGGAGACCAAGACTTTTGAGGTGACACTCTTGCCACAGGCTATCTCTCCTTACATGGCTACAAGGATTTATACAGCTTTGCAGATACGTGACAAGCAGGACAAACATCCCGATGTGTTGCGGGTGGAGGCTTCGGGGAAGAGTAACATCTTTAACGATATCTATATGCATGGTGTTACCATAGAGTCGGAGCTGGTGGGCTATCGCATTTACTTCGACCATCGGCAGAACATTGACCTTTACGGCAAGAAGTATCGTCGCATAGAACTTCCACAAACGCAGTTCTATACATCAGCGGAGCAGTTGAGTGAAGGCTATGGGGTAGATGTGCTTTGGGCTGGCAATGCTATCGGCTGTGGCTCGCTGAAGGACTGGCAGTTGGGCATGCCTGCCAACTGGAACGATGTGGCAGTGAGAGGGCAACGGGTGGTGACTACAGGACCGTTGCGTACAGTGGTGGAGGTGTATGACCTTGGTGTAAAGGCTGACGATGGAGGTACTTACGACATACGCCAGTATTATTCACTTTGTGCAGGTCATCGGGATATGCAGGTGGATGTGACGCTCCAGTCATCGCAGGGTACGGCGCTTATTAAGGTGAAGCGTTTCTGTACGGGTGTGCAGAAGGTGGGTGTCACTGCTGACGAGATAACACGGAAAGGTCATAAATCGCAGGGATTTGTGGGGAAAGACGGCTTGGCTGCCTCATGGGGTTGCGACTATCCAGACATGGGAAAGAAGTTGTTGTGGGCACCCGAACCTGTTGGCTTGGCGGTGTATGTTCCCAAGGAGTATGTCTGTGACACACAGGAGGATGATTTGAACTACCTCTATGTGTTGAAAACTGACCAACAGCAACGGATTCGCTATTATGTGAGTTTCTGTGCCGATAAAGAAGAGCAGGGTTATCACACCGCGGAGGAATGGTTCGCTTCATTGGAGAAATGGAAAAGCGGAGCGAACCATCCTGTGAGCGTGAAAGTGAAATGAGAAAGGGGCGTGCATCGATGCGATGCACGCCCCTTTCTTTGTTTTGTATCAGCCATGGAAGTTATTTCTTTTCAAATTTCAAGCCAAGATACATGCTTTTGTATTGGCTGAGGAGTTGGGAAACTGTACCCATCTGGCTGGAATAGGCACTGGCTTTGGTGGCGATGGTGCTGACGACATCAAGCATCTTGTCTGCTTTCATGGCTATTTGTAGGGTGGTGAGTGAAATCTTGGCATTGGTTTTCACAGACTTGGCTGGTTTCTTGAACGTGAGTGTCAGGTCGGCACCATCCACTTTGTAAGTGCCTGTCACTGTCTTCTGGCCTGCAGTGGCAGAGAACGTGTTGTCTGCCTTGAAAGTGATGCTCATTTGTCCAGCTTTGATGCCAGCTTTTTCCAATCCTTGTTTCAGTTTGGCTTCAATCTTGGATTGAGCCACGCTGCCACCAAGATTGCTGAGTGCATTCTCGCTTTCAAAAGCAACACATGGTTGGGTGTATATCCATGTGCCTTCCAAGCTTTTGGTACTTATTTTTTTTGTGCCCAGTATGTTGCCGACAACATCCACGACGGTTCCTGCGGTGGGGGAGGAGTTGCTGACGGTTTCTTTTGCTTTTTTGAGAATGTTTGTGAGTTGTGCGTTCATCGCTACGGGCATGACTGCCATCATGAAGGCGAATGCCAAGCGGAAAATGTTCTTTTTCATGTTGGAGATTGGTGTGATTTGTTGAGAATGAATGAAATTTGTTACAAAATTAAGGCTCATTTGCGACTTTTACAATAAAATAGTAAAAATATGATTGTGATTTAGTGAATTTTAGTCTAACTTTGCCACTTCATAATGAAAAATGGATATTGTTGTAACAAGAAAAGAGTGTGGGTTTTGAGACTATGCGTAAAAGTATTAGACAATGGTTTTTTAAGCTGAAATATGTTATTGCATTGGCTGTTTTTGTCGTGGCTGTTGGTTTTGTGGGGGAGAGCAGCTTGTGGAGACGTGTCGGGCAGCGTCAGGAGATTTCTCGTTTGCGCGAGGAAATCGAAACATACAATCGCAAATTTGAAGAAGATAAAAAGGTCCTGAATGCTTTGAAGCACGACCATGAGGCTGTGAAGGAGGTGGCGCGTAGCCGTTACTATATGAAGACAGACAATGAGGATATATTCATTGTGGAAGACGATGAAGAGTGACATTGCTGATCTTTAGCTAATGCGGAGAGAAAACGACGATTAGGGAAAGATTATGGAGAAAAAGAAACTTTTAGGATATGTGGAAGTGACGGGGCTTGCTTTAGTCGTGGTGGCAGCATGTGTGTGGGTGATGCCTATGCCATCTGTCCGTATGGTGGCTGGTATTGTGATGGTAGCGGCAACCGTGCTATTGGCTATGGGGCGTTTCTTGCCTCGGCCCTTCTACTTGGATTATCCCACTTATGACCCACGCAACTTGACGCTCCGCAGGTTGTATCACCAACGGGTGTTTGGTACTATTGCTTTGGCGTTGGCCTCAGCCATGATGTTGATGCCTGCGGGATTTTACGCTGGATTGTGGGTGGGAAGTTCTTCGTGGCTGATGCCCTTCGTCTTTTTCGTTCTGGTGGAGGTGTACACTGCATTTCGTATTCCGAGGGTGGAGAAGGGTTAAAAAAGTGAAAATGTAGGTGGAAAACGTAAATTCCTCCTCCTATATCAATAATGTGTTAGGGAAAACTCCTAACTTTGTACCCTCAAAAAGTTAGTTGAGACTCTTTTAGAGGGTTGAGCAGGAAAGGGAAGAATAGCGTCTCGGTGACGCATGACAGATAAGAATTAGAGACAAGTAAAAGCAAAATAGAATATGGAACTGAATGCACTTACGGCTGTGTCGCCGATTGATGGTCGTTATAGAAGCAAGACGCAGGACTTGGCTTCGTATTTTTCAGAATATGCACTTATTAAGTATCGTGTTCGTGTTGAAATCGAGTATTTCATTACACTTTGCGAACTACCGCTTCCACAGCTGGAAGGGTTTGATAAAACGCTCTTTGAACGCTTGCGTGACATCTATCGCAACTTCTCTGAGGCTGATGCACAGCGTGTGAAGGACATCGAGAAAGTGACCAACCACGATGTGAAGGCTGTGGAATACTTCATTAAAGAAGAACTCGACAAAATTGGTGATTTTGAAGATTACAAGGAATTTATTCACTTTGGCTTGACGAGCCAAGACATCAACAATACATCTGTTCCTCTTAGCGTGAAGGATGCGCTTAATGAGGTGTATTATCCTTTGTTGGAAGAGTTGATTGAGCAGTTGAAGGTATATGCAGAGGAATGGGCGGATGTGTCGATGTTGGCTAAAACACATGGACAGCCAGCTTCGCCTACTCGTTTGGGCAAAGAGGTGATGGTGTATGTGTATCGTCTTACTGAACAACTGGCGCAGTTGAAGGCATGTAAGATTACGGCTAAGTTTGGCGGAGCGACAGGTAACTACAACGCTCACCATGTTGCATATCCTGCATATGCTTGGAAGGAGTTTGGTAATAAGTTTGTAAGTGAGAAACTGGGCTTGGAGCGTGAACAGTGGACCACTCAAATCAGTAACTATGACAATTTGGGTGCTATCTTTGATGCGATGAAGCGTATCAACACCATCATTATTGACCTTGACCGTGACTTCTGGATGTATGTATCGATGGAGTACTTCAAGCAGAAGATTAAGGCTGGTGAGGTGGGGTCTTCGGCAATGCCTCATAAGGTGAATCCGATTGACTTTGAGAACTCGGAAGGTAACCTTGGTATGGCTAACGCAGTCCTTGCTTTCCTCAGTCAGAAGCTGCCCGTCAGCCGTTTGCAACGTGACTTGACTGATTCGACGGTGCTCCGTAATGTAGGTGTGCCAATGGGGCACATGGTCATTTCCATCCAGTCAACCTTGAAGGGACTGCGCAAGCTCCTGTTGAACCAAGATGCTATCAACCGTGACCTTGACAACTGTTGGGCAGTATGCGCGGAAGGTATCCAAACCATTCTTCGTCGTGAGGCATATCCTCATCCATACGAAGCGTTGAAGGCGCTCACTCGCACGAATGCGACAATCACAGCAGAGAGCATCAGTAACTTCATTGATGACCTGAATGTGGCAGAACGTGTGAAGGAGGAACTTCGTGCCATTACTCCTCACAGCTACACTGGGATGTAGTTTGGCAAGGCTTACCGATTGTACAAGTTGTATTAGAGAGAAAAAGGAAAACAATACAAACATATTCTTAGGATTGTATCATTAAAAATTAGCAAGAAACAATTATGTCTGAATTTGAAGAATGGCAGGGCAATTCACCTGCAGCAGAAGAAAGATTTGAACATGGCGGTGACCGTGAGGGCTTCCGTCCATCTTACAACCGTGAAAACAATTATGCGGGGCGCCCGTCATTTAATCGTGGCGACCGTCCGCAGCGTCCTCGTTTCAATCGTAACGACCGTGCTGCTTACAGTTCAAATGGTGTGCAGAACGAGCGCGGTTTTCGTCCCTCGGGTTTTGGTGGCTCTTCTTCGGAGGGGAATCCCGATGGTGGGCAAGCACGTGGTTATCAGCCCCGTCAGCACACTTACCAGCCTCGTCCATACAATAATGGCGGATACCAGCAGCGTGGTGGCTATCAGTCTCGTCAAGGCGGCTATAACAACAATCGTGGTGGTTATCAGCAACGTAGTGGTTATAATTATCGTGGCTACCAGCAACAGAATGGTGAACAAGAGGGTGGCTATCAGCCACGTCAAGGTGGTTACCAATCGCGTGGTGGTTATCAGCAACGTGGCGGCTACAATAACCATGGTGGCTATCAACCACGTCAGGGCGGCTATCAGCAGCGTGGTGGCTACAACAATCAAGGTGGTTACCAGCCTCGTCAGGGTGGCTATCGTCCGCGTACAGCTGACTACAACCCCAATGCTAAATATAGCTTGAAGAAGCAGATTGAGTATAAGGAGTATTTGGAAGATCCTAATGCACCTATCCGTTTGAACAAGTTCCTTGCCAATGCCGGTGTCTGCTCACGTCGTGAGGCCGACCAGTTCATTCAGGCAGGTGTCGTTTCTGTCAACGGACAGGTAGTGACAGAGTTGGGTACTAAGGTACAGCGTACCGATCAGGTACACTTCCACGACCAGTTGGTCAGCATTGAGAAGAAAGTGTATGTCATTCTTAACAAGCCAAAGGATTATGTGACTACATCGGATGACCCACAGCAGCGCAAGACCGTGATGGACCTCGTGAAGAACTGCTGCCGCGAACGTATCTATCCTGTCGGTCGTCTTGACCGCAACACCACAGGTGTGCTTCTCTTCACCAATGATGGTGACCTCGCTTCAAAGCTCACACATCCTAAGTTCCTGAAGAAGAAAATCTATCATGTTTTCCTCGATAAGAACCTCACGGCTGCCGATATGAAGCAGATTGCGGAGGGCGTTACTCTTGAGGATGGCGACATCAAGGCTGATGCTATCAGCTATGCTTCTGACACCGACCGCAAGCAGGTGGGCATTGAGATTCACTCAGGTAAGAATCGCATTGTGCGTCGCATCTTCGAGAGCCTTGGCTACAAGGTATGCAAGCTCGACCGTGTGATGTTTGCAGGTCTCACCAAGAAGGGTGTCAAGCGCGGCGATTGGCGTTTCCTCACCGAGCAGGAGGTTGCTATGTTGCACACAGGACATTATGAATAAGAGGGTTGAGAAGTAAACGAACTACAGAACAATATGAAACGTACAAAAATCATAGACCTCCTTCAGCGCACCGATTTTGGTGCCGAGGTCACAGTCATGGGATGGGTGCGCACGAAGCGTGGCAGCAAAGCCGTCAACTTCATCGCTCTCAACGACGGTTCCACTATCAAAAATGTACAGGTCGTGGCTGATGTGGAGAAGTTCGACCCTGAGATGATGAAGCTGATTACGACAGGTGCTTGCCTTTCCGTGACTGGCACGATGGTAGAGTCCATCGGCTCTGGTCAGGCAGTTGAAGTGCAAGCCACAGATATTAAGGTGTTTGGCGAATGCCCTGCTGACTATCCCATGCAGAAGAAAGGGCAGTCGTTCGAGTATATGCGTCAGCATGCCCACATGCGTCTGCGTACCAATACGTTCGGTGCTGTGATGCGCATCCGTCATAACATGGCAATGGCAATCCACACCTACTTCCACCAGCATGGCTACTTCTACTTCCACACCCCCATCATCACAGCCTCTGACTGTGAGGGTGCAGGTCAGATGTTCCAGGTGACCACCAAGAACCTCTACGACTTGAAGAAGGATGAGAATGGCTCTATCATTTACGACGATGACTTCTTCGGTAAGCAGACCTCCCTCACCGTCTCTGGTCAGCTTGAAGGCGAGCTTGGTGCTACGGCTCTCGGTGCTATCTATACCTTTGGTCCTACTTTCCGTGCCGAGAACTCCAACACTCCTCGCCACTTGGCAGAGTTCTGGATGATTGAGCCTGAAATTGCCTTCATGGACTTGGGTGACCTGATGGATTNGGNGGNAGACTTCATCAAGTTCTGCGTGAAGTGGNCGCTTGATAACTGCAAGGACGATNTNGAGTTCCTCAACAAGATGATTGACAAGGGACTTATCGAACGACTTGAGGGTGTGCTCAAGGAAGACTTCGTGCGCCTTGATTACACAGAAGGCATCCGCATTCTCCAGCAAGCCATCAAAGACGGCAGGAAGTTTGAGTTCCCCTGCAACTGGGGCGACGACCTCGCTTCCGAGCATGAACGTTATCTCGTGGAGGAATACTTCAAGAAGCCAGTCATCATGACGCACTATCCCAAGGCCATCAAGGCATTCTACATGAAGATAGACGATGAGAATCCTGTGCTCGACGGCAAGACGATGGCACAGACCGTGCAAGGCACAGACGTGCTCTTCCCACAGATTGGTGAAATTATCGGTGGTTCTGTTCGTGAGGAAGACTACGGCAAGCTGATGGGCGAGATAGAGGAACGCCAGATTCCGATGAAGGACATGTGGTGGTATCTCGACACTCGCAAGTTCGGCTCTTGTCCTCATGCTGGTTTCGGTCTCGGCTTTGAGCGACTTATCCTCTTTGTCACAGGCATGCAGAACATCCGCGACGTCATTCCTTTCCCACGCACACCGAAGACCGCAGAGTTCTAACAGACCTCTATACATAGTATATATATACAAAGGGGATGCCACAGTTCAATGGCATCCCCTTTTCTATGTTCACACCCCGTGGTAAAACATCCCCCTATGTAGTCCCTGCTATAAGTTTTACCTTGTCCAACTTCTATTTCTCAAAAATTCGGACAAGACCTCCTGTCCTTGTGCCGCCCTGATTCCCTTTTCATCCCATCCAAATCGATGTCCCCGACATCGACCAGCCGGAGTCCCCGACATCGGTTGGTCGGAGTTGGGGACTCCGATTTAGAGGCTGTGAAGCCAACATCTTTGCAACAGGCAAATGTCATGGTTCTCACGGGCACAAAAAATGCCGCGTGTCTCTTCTATCCAGACACGCGGCATCCTTGATTCCGTTTTTTTCTCTCGTTCCTACTGGTTCGCAATCCGCCAGCACCCATGCCACACCCTGAACACAGGTTCCCACAAGCACTCTGAGGGGAAGTACCGCACCAAACGTGCATCACGCTTTAATCTCTGTACGTTCCTCGCCCACTTTCCTTGCCAGTGTTCTGCGCGCTTGTCGTACTGTCCGAAGTTGCCCGCCTGCAATATCTCGTCCATCAGGAACCTTCCCAATTTTTCATTGGCAGGGACAATCATATACTTCGGTTCCATGCAGAGCGTCTCCCGCAGCACAAACATCACGGCGGATGCCATCTTGTACAAACCCAAGTGTCTCAACAGGCGCACGTCGTGCAGCTGCTCCTCTTCCGTAAAACCTTGGTGCAATACGAAATAGTAGTCCAGCATTTGGCGGAATCCTATTCCCTCGTGGAAGAAGTGGTTCGAAATGTGAGACATTTGATAGATGCGGTTGAACGCATGAGTCGGCACGCACACTTTCCCAACTCCACTGGGAAGTTCTACCTCATGACGGAATTGCTCGTCCGCAACACGTTCAAACCACCGCTGCATCCGCCTATTGTGAATCAGATTATTCATGAATGACGGACGGTAATGCACCTCCACTTCTACACCATCAATCTTCTTGAACTCAATGTGGTGATATATGAACTCCTTGTTCCCGATGCGCTCCCGCACCCAACCCAACACCTTTTTGTATCCACCTTCCACCCAAACGTCGATGTCTCCGCTCATCCTGAGATAGGGTTCGGGATAGTTGAGCATGTTCCCCTGTCCTTTCAATATGCACGTTCTGAAACCGTTTTCTCGAAAGAANTGTGTCAANNCCACCGCCGCCTCATTCGTCNTTTGGTTGGANTGNTTAATCTTCTCNCTTGCNAAATACNATTTCAGCAGCAGATTCCTGTCCAANTGCANGCCGCTTTTNTGAANGCCATGGNACANANCGCCNNNCNACNATTGCTTCTTNGCNGTTTCATACNAGAACAGCCATNNCCNNATACNTGTGGGAATGGCTGATAAATTCTGACTTCGCCCTATAGCAATCCTCAACAACTCAAAAAACAACTTCTCCATTCATTCCCTCATCAGACGACGGTAAACGGTCATTACCTGTTCTGCTATTGTGTCCCAATCATATTTATGCATATCATACGATAGCCTTTGGCTGTCATCATTAAGATTCTGCTGCAATTTTCCAGCAAGCATTTCCACGTTGCCAACTGGGAAGTAACACGATTTGTCCAATCCCACTTCCATGTTGGCTGAGATGTCGCTCACAATGACAGGGACACCATAACTCATCGCCTCCAACAAGGCGATTGGCAAGCCTTCATGCGACGAGGGTAGGCAGAAACATCTACAATGGGTCAACAAAGCGTGGAGCTTCTCACCTTTTATGAAGCCTGTTAACACAACACCGTTTTCTCTCGCCTGCGCTTTCAATTTTCGGGAATACTCGTCTTCAAAGTCTGCGTCACCAGCCAACACAAGTTTGTACCCCTTCGGGTCAATCTGTCCAAAAGCTTCGACAAGATGATGAAGATTCTTCTCTGGAACAAAACGGCACATGGCAAGAATGTACTTTCCTTCCTCTATTCCGAGTTCTTTGAAATAATTCGGACAATCACACATCTCGGGCGAAGACACGCCATTGTATATAAGATGCACGCGCTCGGTGCGACCATACTTTTGGGCGACGAGGTTCTTTATCACGTCTGATATGACTATTACGTCGTTGGCAAACACGCAACCCATGCGCTCGCCGAGCTTCAGGACCATCTTGGCGGAAGCCCCCCATTTGTCGCGGTCGTAGTCTGGTCCGTGGTGTGTGAAAACCACCTTCATCCCCAACAAGCGAGCGTAAGGAACCAGCATGGCTGGACCGATGGCATGGATATGCAACACGTCTGCACCAAGCTTCCTCGCCTTATTGATAGCCCTGAACGTATGTATGATTGCTTCAAACGACTTCTTCTTAGGGGTGGCAATGTCCACGAGCCGAACACCGTTCCACTCTTTCAATCTGTCGTGGACGTAAGATGCCCGGCGGACGACCGTCACACCCGCCCCTTTGCGGGCTATGCGCGGAAACAATTCCTCGCAATGCGTCTCCACCCCTCCCATTATTCCTGGTATGCCGCGAGTGCCCGTTACCACTATTTTCATGAAAATCCGTCCTCCTTCAAAAGATTGTCGTACCTTTGCATGTACGAACTTTGAACCACAATGAACAAACTTTACAAATCGCTTGTCGAAGCGTTGCAATATGCCAGCATTATCTTGCTGTCGCTACTTTCTGCCCTTTGGCTCATGCTGACGGGCAGGAAGTAGGGGAGACCAACACTCTTTCCATACGTCTCCATAAGTTCAACATATCGGACCTTTTTATTTCATGTGGATGTCCCTGTCTGGCTCTGCTTTCGTTGCCTCATACCCTTGGCTTTCCACGTCTGCATTCACAATATCCTCGCCACGCTTGTCTTTCAATGCTTCTTTGGAATCTGCGGNTAGACCATNGTTGATGACGGCACACATGTCACAAGTTGAACATTNGTCAAGCAGTTCCTTTGTCACCTTCCCGTCACGCAGGTCGCGACAGACCTTATTCTCAAACATGGAGTACCTTATGCCCAGCAGTGATTTCAATTTGTGGATGACCACCCATGGGAGTACTCGGTAGATGTACTTGTGCATGGCTGGCGAGACCGAACCAATCATCCAGCAATCGCGGTCGCAGCAACGCACCTTCTTGCGTACACTCTCCGCCTCGGGGGAATTCCATAGCTCATCCCATGTCTGGCGGTTGAGGTTGCCCATCACCTCTTTGTCCTTCGTCCCGTTGCATGGCATCACGTCGCCGTAAGGGTCAATGAAAAACGTGTCGAAGCTCATGTCGCACGGAAGCAAGCGCTTCTGTCCGTAAATGTAGTTGATAAGCCCGTGGTTGAAATAAGCCCTGAACCATTTCTTCGGAGAGTTCGACTTCAGCAGCTCGTTCACCAGATTCTCGAAGTTCTTCGCTACCATCGGGCGGTCTTTGATGATGTTCTTGGCCTCGACGAAATAAAAAGAGTTGTGCAACGATGCCGTGGCAAACTCCATGCCCATCTCGTTGCTTATATTGTAAAGCGGCACGAGGTCTGGGGCGTTTTTGTCCTGCACCGTCATTCCGAAGCCCACATCCTTCATGCCCATCTCGCGAAGCTTCTTCAGCGTGGTGTAGCCGCGCTGATACCCGTCGCTCAATCCGCGAATCTCGTTGTTCGTCTTTTCTAAGCCCTCAATGGAGATTCTAATGCCCACTTGCGGAAATGCTTTGCAGAGGTCGATGATGCGGTCTGTGAAAAATCCGTTGGTTGAAATCACGATGCGGTCGCTCTTCTTGTACAACTCCCGTACGACTTCCTTCAAGTCCGTGCGGATGAAAGGCTCTCCGCCCGTGATGTTTGTAAAGTACATACGCGGCAGTTTCTTTATCGTTTCAATAGAGATTTCCTCCTCCGCCTTCGACGGCGCTTTGTATCGGTTGCACATTGAGCAACGCGCATTACAACGGTAGGTGACAATGACCGTGCCGTTCAGTTTCTTTTTTGACATAAATGATATATAGTGAATAGAATTCAACCTTTATAATACCTCATCAGTTTCTCATAATAAACCTCGCTCGAATACTTGCCCACTGCCTTCTTGGCAATGCTCTTATAGTCAAATTGGCATTCAAACATCTTCATGATTTTGTCTTTCAAATCCTCCACGTCACCTGATTTGAAAGTCATTCCGTTGGCATTTTCTTCTATCAACTCTGGTATTCCACCAATACGGGCGCCAAGAACAGGCGTGCCCAAGCTTTGTGCCTCTATTATCGTCAACGGGTTATTTTCACTCCATTCCGAGGGCAATACCATAAAACGTGCTCGTTCCAATATCGGTCTGAAATCCTCCCACTGCATTTGCCCCTTGAACTCAATGTTCTTATATGAACTATACTGTGCCGGCAATTCCTCCATCAACTCGCCGTCGCCGATAACCACAAGTTGTCGGTTCGTCTCAACTGCCGCTTGACACAACGTCCGTATTCCTTTCACTTTGCTGACCCTGCCCACATAAACGAAGTATTCTCCTTTTTCAAAACAAGGACTCTCCACCTTCTTTATATCGATGAAGTTGCAGAGGACGCGGAACTTCTCGGGAGAATAACCGCCCTCCACGCACACGTCCATCATGAATTTCGACGGTGGCAAGAACAAGTCCACATATTCTTGCAATACATCCTTGTTCCATTTCATGGCTTCCAAATAGCCAATTACGGCACCAGGCAGACTCCCTGGCATACATTGGTGCTTTATCACGGATTTCTTGTCCACGAAACACTCCGTACACCATACTCCGTCTCGCATGCAGGTGTAACAGGGACACACCAATTTCGTGTCGTGCAATGTCCATACGACTCTTACGCCTCTCTCGTGCGCAATCCTTGCAATCACGGGGCTCAGTTGCGTATGGATGTTGTTCAGATGCACCACGTTCGGTTGGAAGTCGTCCATCAATTGTGTAAAACCCTTTATCACTTGGTGCGCCCCAAACGGTCTTGTGAATGCATCCAATCTTGTCATGTTCGCAGGCCAATACCTGCTCCACTCCGACTCCTCGTTCTCTGGATGGTTCATCGAATAGACCGCCACCTCATGTCCCTTTTCCTTCAGCATCTTCTCCACGCCCATGGTGTAAATGCAGTCGCCGCCGCGACGGTAATAGAACTTGTTTGCCAATAATATTCTCATACTACCCCAATTGTGGTCAAAAATATCAAGAGAACCCTATAATACAACTCTGTTTCTACACAAGTCTCTGATAAGCAACAAATGTCTCATTTCGACATATTGGTTATACAAGATGCATTTGTTTAGTGATTGTATTATAATAAGTAGATGCTGAAAATAAGTTTGTGTATACTTCTTACTACCTCAAATCCGCAACAAGAAAGTAGGTTGGCAATTATCTAATAGAATTTTACCATATTTCCTTGTATATCTTCGGCTCATAAAGATGTATGCGTTTTCGATTGAATGTGTGGTGTGATATAGTCAAATAAATATTCAAAAACCATTTAGGAATTCTTTTTTTTATTTTTCCTTTGATACTATTATCACATTCCGTCCAACTTCCTGCGTAATTGTGGCAACAATAACTTTTCTTCGTTCTACGGGGCTGACAACTATTACGAGAATTAAAGAAATCTCTGTCAAATATGTAAAAATCTTTCTCGTTATGCTCATATTTTGTGAAGCGATGTAATCTAATGAATCGATACCTTGATTGTAGCGTGCTCAAGAAGATTCGTGGCAATGGTAGGTTATCCAATGTCTCATCCTTTTTTATGAATGACCTATTGTCATAATACTCCAGAATCTCACCTATCCACTTCGTTCCTTTTTTTGCTCCTATGACAGCAGCCTCGAAACAATGCTCATAGTCTTGTCCTATGAAATATGGAAGTTGCAACAAATCGTTGAAGCTTTTATACATAAAGACATCTGAATCCAAATAAATGCCACCGTAGTTATACAAAGCATACAATCTTATATAGTCTGCCGCAAAAGCATATTTCTTTTTTTCGTATGCTTCTTTAGTCCATCTAACAGAATTGATGTCAAAGCGTTTGGTGTCCCACAACCATATCTCATATTCTGGAAGATGCTTCTTCCATGAGTCCATACATTTCTGTATATCAATTGGAAAAGGGTCATTAGACAACCAACAAAGATGAATTATTTTAGGTATCATAATTTTGAAATTATTTACAGATTTTGACCATTAGTTTGAGAATCAGACACACCATAATAATGCTCACACCAGACAAGACTCCTATTCTTATCACGTGAGATTTGAATATGGTGCCACTATAGTTCTGTTAAAGTAGACTAATCACTCTGTGAAAGAATTGACGTAAATTCGACGATTTTTAATTGTCTGATAGTTTTGTGATTAGCGACAATATTGTACCTATACAAGGGTATTGCTCGGAGGGGCTGGTGTTACATGGGCTGTTTTTTCGGCTTCAAACTGCACCTGATTTGCAACGAGAAGGGCGAATTGCTGAACTTCATGATAACGACAGGTGATGTGTATGAAAGAAAGCCACTGGAATACAGGAACTTTGTCGATTTCATCTATGGGAAGCTCGGGGGATCTATCAGCAAGAATCTTTTTCACTAGTGTCTCTTAAAAAATGTTAATCAAATTCGAGGTCCAGCATTGGGTGGCAATTTGCCACTTGCTCAGGCTCCGCACTGGGAGCCAGCAGGTCCCGTATATTCTCCTTCAC
>WFMB01000040.1 GCA_009177185.1 Bacteroidales bacterium | reverse complement strand
GTCGTCACCTCGACACAATCGGAGCAGTCGCGCCATCGCTCTATGAATTCCTGTGGTGTCATTGCCTGATTCTCATAAATCCGTGGGCTACATCAAGGCTATGCGGCAGCATGATATTGTCGGAAAATAATTGACCGGTGCCGAGCCCTTGTGCCATCTCGATATCCGGGCCGTAAATATCTGAGGTGAGTTGAGCTATGGCGTTGAGTCCCACATTGCTTTCGAGGGCACTTGTGATCCAGCTGCCAATACCTCTGCCGTGGGCCAGACTTATCCACTCACGTGTCCCAGACATGCCTCCGTGCAGAGAAGGCTTCACCACTATATAATGCGGCATCACTGTATCTAACATATGCTCCCTGTCAAGACGTGAGTGAAGTCCTATCAGTTCTTCGTCAAGAGCAATCGGCAAGGGAGAGCCGGCAACTATTTTTGACAGTTCCTGCCACTGCCCCTGACGCACGGGCTGCTCGATAGAGTGGACATCGTATCGTGCTATCTCATCCAGACGGGCCGGAGCGTCAGCAGGAGAGAATGCTCCGTTGGCATCTACCCTGATCTGCACCTTATCAGCCGGGAAAGCCGACCGTATTATTCTTAGCAGATCCATCTCTTTATCAAAATCGATGGCTCCGATTTTGATCTTTATGCATCGGTAGCCGTCGTTGAGCTTGGATTCCATCCGTCCGAGCATCTCATCATACCGGCCCATCCATACCAGACCGTTGATAGGTATGGCAGTCTCACCGCGCGAGAAGGGGGTTTCAAAAAGTCGCCAGCTACGCGACATGTAATGTTGCCATGCTGTCTCAAGACCATAGGCCATGGACGGCTTGTCGGCCATGAGATCAAAGGGCAAATGGCCCCGCTCCTCTGTAGCTCGGCATAAAACATCAAGTGTCTCACGGTAGTGAGGCGAGGCATCACAACTGAGGTCGGGTAATGGAGCGCACTCCCCGAAACCGATATGTCCGGAGTCCTCGGTCGATGTAAATTTGACAAACCATGAGATACGTGAGGTATATATGCCTCTCGACGTGCCGGCCGGCTGAAGGAAATGCAAGGTCTTTTCTTCGATAGAAATCTTGAATGGATCCATCATGGTATCTTGGGATATTTATCGAAGTTGGGTTTACGTTTCTCAAGGAAAGCCTTTCCGCCTTCCTGAGCCTCATCAAGAAAATAATACAACATAGTGGCATCGCCAGCAAGTTGCTGAATACCGGCCTGTCCGTCGAGCTCGGCATTGAGACCGTCCTTGATCATGCGCAGGGCGATAGGAGACATCTCCATCATGCGTTCGGCCCACTCGACACATTCATCTTCAAGCCGGTCAAAGGGTACGACCTTGTTGACCATGCCCATGCGTTCGGCCTCTTCGGCAGAATACTGACGGCACATAAACCATATCTCACGAGCTTTTTTCTGACCGACGATGCGTGCTAAATAAGCCGAGCCGAAACCAGCGTCGAAAGAGCCTACCTTCGGGCCTGTCTGACCGAAAATAGCATTGTCTGAGGCAATTGTGAGATCACACACAAGATGCAGCACATGTCCGCCTCCTATGGCGTAGCCGTTGACCATCGCGATAACCGGTTTTGGCAAACGGCGAATCTGCATCTGCACGTCAAGCACACTGAGACGGGGAATACCATCGTCGTCAATATATCCGCCGCGGCCCTTTACATGCATATCGCCGCCTGAGCAGAAAGCCATATCGCCGGCTCCGGTAAGGAGGACAACACGGATACTCTGTCTCTCACGGCAGATGGCAAACGCCTGGGATAGTTCGAGTGTGGTCTTGGGGGTGAATGCGTTGCGGTAACGCGGACGGTTGATAGTTATTTTCGCTATGTGATTATATTCTTCNAACAGGATTTCCTCAAAGGCCCTGATTTGTTTCCATTCTCTATCTGCCATGATATGATATGTGTTAAGTGTTGGTTAAAGTTTGACTTCGAGGAGGAGAGGACGATCAGCATGAGCGGTGAACAGCCATTCGATACCCGATTGGAGAGATTCAATATCACTGGCCTGTCGATAGACTATGTTGTAGGCTTTACAGATACCTTCAGCCGAAGCCGAGTGACTACCGGCTACAAGTGGTGAGAAGGCTGNGCTATGGGATAGACCCGGAAGGGTGTCGAAGATGCTGCCANGTGNATTGTTNNGAAGCAAGATGCGGAGATTGTCTGTTAGCGATGCCGGCCACAGGGCATTGCAGTCATAAAAGAAGCTGAGGTCGCCTATGACACAAAATGTGGGTGAGCTAATGCCGAGCGAGAAGCCGGCAGCCGTAGACAGGGATCCCTCAATACCGTTGACTCCACGGTTGACATAACGGTATCCACGGGCATACCGGTTGGCATAACGCACAGCCGAACTGTTGGCGTAATGTACAAAACATTGCGTGTCCGCGGCACGATTCTCAAACATCTTTACTGCAAGTTCGGATCCGTAAGGCAGTTCTAATGTGTCGATATCTTGGTGAGCCTTTGCCATGATTTCATGCCATGACACATGGTATTCGCGAGCCTGGGGTGACAGTGAACCGGCAGCTTCTGCGAGAGCGTATGCAACCCGACGGTTGTCGCAATCGATCACTCTTGCAAGGATACCGCTCACATCATGAGGACGGCCATCGGCAGTCACCTGTATGAGGCGGCAATCCGGATCAGCCGCGAGAAATTTCTTGGCACGCTTGCTCACGAGGGTATCACCAAAGTAAAAGACAAGGTCAGGCGGCATCAATCCCATATCAAGCATTTCATCCACAAATCCCCGCCCGGAGGGGAGTCCGAGACATTCATGCATCACTGCGAAATGTTCGCAAAGTATACAGAGCGCGGGGTCGGATTGCTGGGCCATCACCACAAGCGGCCGATCAGCAGATGACAGCAGGTCTCTGAAATATTCCATCCCGGGCGTTTCGCGTATCACCTGGATTTCTGTCGGAGGTACATCAGGCAGGCTCTCTGTGATGAAATTGAAGAGCGGTTCGGCAAGCGGAACGTTGACATGTACCGGCTTGGAATGAGGATAAGTGAGGGAGGATACTGCCTCGTTAGCCCGTCGTTCGCAAAGCTTGAGCAAAGAAGGCGATGACGGAATCGGTAAATCAAAGCATGGCGCGAACACACCTAAGGCTCCTGGCTGAGGGATGGTCTGTCCTTGAAGCCGGTCAATATCTTCGGGCGGACGGTCGGCCGACACAATCAGTAAGGGGATATGTCGGTAATATGCCTCGGCTACAGCAGGAGCGAGATTGAGCAGGGCTGATCCTGAGGTGACACATACAGCCACCGGTCTGTCAAGGGCGAGAGACAGACCGAGCGCATAAAAACCGGCAGACCTCTCATCGGTCACCGGGATGCATGTGAAATGCGCACAGCAGAAATCATGCACGATCGGAGCATTGCGTGATCCGGGACATACTATGGCAGTGTCAATGCCTCGGGCTTTGAGCACTGCAGTGAGTATGTTGCTATTGTGTTTGTCGCTGTACATTTCCATATATAATAGGCCTGAATCAGGAATTACTGAAGAGTCGACGCATAGTGGACATCTTGCTTTCAGTCTCATTCCACTCTGATTCCTCTGTGCTTGCTTTAAGGATACCGCCTCCGGCAAAGAGTTCGTAAGAATTATGGCAAATCCGCATACATCTCAACGAAACGAAAAGTCGTGTATTCCCATTACTGTCAGAAGGGCCACAGAATCCGCTGTAATAGTCACGGGGTGAATGCTCATTGCCTGTGATAAACTGCATGGCAGCTTGTTTGGGCAATCCACAGACGGCAGGTGTAGGATGTAATGCTTCGATGATCTCCGAGGAGGGGGCTGCGGTGTCATCTGTAAAGGTAATCTGAGAGCGGAGGTGTAACAATTCACCGGCTCTGACGGTATGGGGGCCGTTGATGGTAATATTTTTGGTGAACGGAGATATTGTATCCAGAATATATGATGTGACAAACTGCTGTTCGTCAATATTTTTTTTGTTCCATTCGGGTTGCGCATCCCCCTTGTATGGCATAGTGCCGGCAAGTGCCATAGTGTGACACCCTGCACCTGTGCGGTTGACGAGGAGTTCGGGAGTGGATACGAGCCATGTGCCGCATTGCGGAGCTGAGAAGAGAGCAATGAAAAGTCTCGGATATAACTTGCAAGCTCTTGAAAATAATTCAGTGGGGGAGACATCCGTATCTCGCGGCTCCACGGCTTTGCGTGCAAGCACAAGCTTGAAGAAATCATCATCGAGCAGACGATGGTGAAACTTTGCGAAATCAGCAGAGTAATCTTTGCGAGTGGGAGAGTACACCGGATCTGGCGTAGAATTGTGGTGACAGCATAAGCCCAAATCTACTGCCAGATAGTCAGGTATGGCAGGTAAATGGAAATGTTTTACTATATCAGGCTTGATTATCAGGGTAGAGAGTGAAGCCGTATCAAAGGGAGCAATGACAAATCCGGATGCTGTGTCGAGACATCCAAGTCCGGAAGGAGAGGCGGAGTCAGCCTTTTGCATCATAAGAGTGCATTTTTGCCGGAAAGGGAGTCTGAATAGTGCGAATGAGTGCATTGCAACGGTTTTTTTGAATGAATACGCAAAGTTACGAATTTTCTTAAAAATTGCGCTCAAAAAAAGTCACCTCAATCATGAAGCATGAGGTGACCGAATAGTTTGTACGAAATATTCTCAATTAACTCGATATCTTCAAACGATTATGCGCCAATGTTACCAAATATCAGCTGAAGTACCCAGCTGACCACTGAGAATATCACGCTATATAGCAACGCTGACCAGAATCCGTCGACATGGACACTGCCGACGATGTAGCTCGCAAGGATAATAATCAGAGCGTTGATGACAAGGAGGAATAAACCGAGGGTGATCACTGTGACAGGAATGGAGATGAACTGAAGTATCGGCTTTACAAAAAAGTCAAGCAACGCCAGCACGATAGCAAGAAGGATTGCCGACCAATAAGACTCGATGGTGACACCCGGAGTGAACTTTGCCGCTAAAAAGGCAGCGAGGGCGGTGACAAGAAGATTAAGAATCCACATAAGCTTGAATTGGTTATGGTTAGTACTAAATGAATANAAGTGAAATNGGAAAGATATTCCGTATTTCACTTTTATAACAATGTTTATTAGTAATTGGTTTCAGAGCCGGTATATAATATACGTGAGTTCGATATAAGTAATCAGAACAAAGTCAGTTGATTATCCAGGACGAATTCCAAAGATATTGAAGGCTTCTTAGGGAAGAAACAATATGCGGCTATAGCACTCAAGGCATTGGTTATGAAGTTAGTGAACGACCGATGCCTTGAGTGTTCTATCTGAGCGATATTCTTAAGTTCGTCATTGACAGACTCTACGAGGGCACGTTTGCGCAGGATGACTTTGTCAGCGACGGACATAAGTGAGTTCTTCATGTTGCTCTTGACCTTAGTCACGAGCTGTATCCCGTTCATAAACAAGAACTCAAAGAGCTGTTTACCGATATACCCCTTGTCGCCACAGAGTTTTCCTTTTACATTCTCAATGAATGACTCCGAATACAACGGCTCGCGGTCATCAACATTACCGGGTGTGAACATAAAGTTCAGGATTTCACCGCGATCGTTAATAATCAGATGCAGCTTGAAGCCAAAGAACCATCCCATCGAACATTTACCACGTTGAGCCAGTCCCTTGAAAGTCTTGTGTATGAGAATACGCTGGTATTTGCAGACCCTGAGCGGTGTAGAATCAACATATGCTACTCCTGTGCATGTGCCTAAAAGAACTTCCTTGATGAAAACGGTCAGGTGTAGCACCACCGATTTCTGCAATTCCACGAAGCGGTTATATGAAACGGTTTGCGGAAACAGATGTCCCATATGTTTACACACATACTGTGTATAAAAGTGTTTGAGACATCTGAATCCCTTGCTGTGAAACAGAATAAGGATTGTTATCACCTCGGCTTCCGAGAGCTTGCAGGATTTGTTACGATGCTTTTTACCATCTGAGAGTTGGTGTTTCTTAAGTTCAGATGAAAAATACTTGCAAAAGTCGTCTGCAAGACAGAAAATTTCTGTAATTTTGTCCTCGGAAATCATGAGTAATGCTTTGTAAATGTTATGTTTAGGCACTATAAATTTACAAAAAATCCATGAATCCCACAAGAAAATCAGCCACTTAGTTTATCGCTAAATGGCTGATTATTATATTGTGGACGCTGCCTTTTCTTATATCGAACTCACGTTAATTTAGGATTCGATGTAATCAAGTTGAAATTATAATATCTAGCCTGTTTCCCAAAATCTGACAATATATCAATTATTTCTCTGACCAAGGAATTGTTTGATATAAAGTCCCAGTCTTCTTCAAAAATTGGGGGTTTATGTTTTACAAAGTATTTATCCTTAATTTCGTCTANAAGCGCTATTAAATCATGACCTAAATTCTTTAAGATTTTGAAATTTGGTAGTTCCGTATTATAATGATAGTAGCCCACACATATATAAGCTTTGAATAATCTTTCAAAGCCCTGTGATAATAATTGAAAAGGTAGAAAATAGAAATCATTAAGTAGACGGTCACATTAATCTTATATTATCCTGCTTGCTCTTTTTAGCGTCTTTGCCAAATTATCTGCGCATTATAGCATACGATCAATATGACCTCCTACTTAGCAATTAGACAATATTCCGCAATCCAGTAAGAAACGGGAATTCGTATAAATCAATTTAGTCCTCTGTGTCAGAAAGCCAGAAAAGATCGTTGACCGACTTGTTGAAATATGCCGACAGTTTAAGCGCAAGTTCAGTACTTGGTACGTATTTATTGTTTTCTATTGAAAATATAGTCTGGCGGGATACCCCGATAGCTTCTGCAAGTTCCTGCTGTGATATTCTCTTGATCGCCCTCTCTACACGTATATTATTGTTCAGCATATCTGTTGATTTTACGATTGATTAAATAGAGCGTAAGTTTGAGTGCAATTATATAAATAGAGCCAAGCAGAAATGGATTATGTAATAGGCTCAAAATGATTTGAATACTTGGTGAATACCATCTAAAGCACACGAAGAGGAGCTCGCTCACACGACCCAGGATAACAGAAATAAAGGCAACCGTCACGAGTAGGCACACCAGCCTGCCGCGAAGCACACTGATATATTCATCGTCCACTTTCTCCTGAGACAGACATACCAGCATCAATCCCATAAATGCAGGAATCCACCCCAATATAGCCGGTACATATCTGATGACTCCAGTAATATCGCCAGCGATCAACACCGTGGTAAGTAGTATCGCACATACGATAAGCCATACACCGACATACTGCCACCTGTGAGGCAACAAGAATTTCTTTTGCAGATCCATAATTGTAAAGTATAAAATTATAATTGTAAAATATAACAATACAAAGGTACGCTAAACTTTACATTAATCAAATTTTTTCCCTAAAGTTTTTACTTATTTAACTTTACTTAACAGATATACAAGAAGAGGAATCTAAATAAGACCGTTCTCAGCATAAAACTGCATTTGAAGTGGTGAAAAATATGGAAATTTTAACTTCCTCAACACTTTTAGTAACTATTCAGCCAAAGTATTGGTGTAGCTAATTGGCGTTCATCATCAGACGAGCGCGAGTAAGGCATCAAGGGGTGACTGGTTGTTTTTCCAAGCCGTGTCGGCGATAGAATGGAT
>WFMB01000072.1 GCA_009177185.1 Bacteroidales bacterium | reverse complement strand
GTATGGCAAACCCACAAATCTTCCTGCATCCGCAGGTATCTACATCGTGAAAGGACAGAAGTACATAAAGCACTGACAAGACGTTTTTGTTGGGACTGAGACTTCGCTTCAATATTGTTCCCATTTTTGCTATTTAACATAACCCCCATTATGTAATCAAAGTGAATCTCGGTTTTGGATAAGCCTCTCTTTTTTATCCACGGATGGAATCCTTTATATCGGTTGTAAAGCATTGCTGCGTATGGCGTGGTTTCACAGCCCAAAAATCGGAGTCCCCGATGTCGGTCTGTCGATGTCGAGGACTCCGATTGGTCGATGTCGGGGACATCGTTTTTTAGGGGCTTTTTAAGGGAGTTTTTCTGTGACCTCAATTTATCCACTTCATGCCTTGGTCTGTTTCAATGATTCTCCTTAGGACAGCACAATATATATATGAGATTTTCGTTATTAGAAAGATAATAAATGATGAAATGATACAACACATTATTCATAGATATATAGGCACAATGTCGCTATGCTGGTTGCTGGGTATAGTTTGTGGCCATGCCCAGACCGTTGTGATTAAGGGCAAGGTTGTGGACGACCAGCGAGCACCACTGGAATTGGCTCAGGTGCGTGTGGAAGGTACAGGATGTGGTGCGGTGTGCAATCTGAAAGGAGAATACCGCTTTTCGTGCCAAAGCACAGATTCGATGGTGGTAGTCTTCTCCATGTTAGGCTATGAAACGAGGAAACGAACATTGCAGAATCCCGTGGATTCGGTTGTACTTAACATAATGTTGCCTTCGCTGGGGTATGAACTGGGCGAAGTGGAAGTGAGAGATATTCGTCGGCAGACGAGCACGATGACGGATGTGAGCATGAAGGACATGAAGCACATGGGCAATGCGAGTGGTGGCGGTGTGGAAAGGCTCATCACGAGCCAAGCTGGCGTATCGACACACAATGAACTATCGTCGCAGTATAATGTCAGAGGCGGTTCTTTTGATGAGAACTCTGTATATATCAACGGCATAGAAGTCTATCGTCCCTTGTTAATCCGAAGCGGACAGCAGGAGGGATTAAGCATCATCAATCCTGACATGGTTGAAAATATCGGCTTCTCAGCTGGCGGTTTCGAGGCACGGTATGGAGAGAAGATGTCGAGCGTGCTGGACATCACCTATAAGAAGGTGAAAGGTTTTGAAAGCAGTGTGAGTGCCAGCCTGTTAGGTGCCAGTGCGTATGTGGGCTATGGCACAGAGATGTTCTCGATGACGCATGCAGTGCGCTACAAGACGATGAAGAACCTCTTGGGCACATTGGATACCAAGGGCGAATATGACCCACGGGATTTCGACTATCAGGCGTATTTCAGTTGGACTCCCAACCAACGATGGACACTGGATGCCATNGNGATTGTNTNGACGAATGATTATNAGTTTNTACCAGCCAGCCGAANGACANAGTTNGNCACGGCAGAGGATGNGANGGAGTTCAAGGTTTATTTTGACGGCAACGAACGCGACAAATTCAACACATATTTCGGTGCTTTTTCTGTCACGCACCATATCAACAAGATGAATTCGCTGACGTTGAACTGGTCGGGATTCAAGACGCAGGAACGGGAAACGTATGACATCAACGGTGAGTATTGGTTGAACAACGAAGGCGATGATGAGAGCTTGGGCATTGGCACTTATCATGAACATGCCCGAAATCGTTTGAATGCCAGCATGATGAATTTGGGTGTGACGGGACACCACCGCCTCACAAGCCATCAGATACGCTATGGGGCATTGATGAAGCAGGAGAAGGTGGAGGAGACCATGAGGGAATGGGAGATGAGGGACTCCGCAGGATACGCACTCCCCCACTCGCTTAACCGCTTGGACTTGATATATAACATGACATCTATAAACGAAGAGAAATCAAAGCATTATGAATTTTTCTTGCAGGATACATGGAGAAAGGAGTTTGAGGAAGGAAGTGTGGTGCTAAATTATGGTGCCAGATTGACACACTGGGATTGGAACAAGGAGACGCTCTTCTCACCGCGTGCAACGGTAGCGTTCACGCCTGCCAACAATGAGAACCTGATATATCGTTTCTCCACGGGCGTGTATTACCAAACCCCTTTCTACAAGGAGATGCGCGATACGGTGACAGTCGATGGCAACACAAAGGCTTTCTTGCGGAAAGACATCAAGTCGCAGCGCAGCATCCACTTTGTGCTGGGAATGGAGTATAAGTTCCGTGTGGGACTTCGCCCGTTCAAGTTCACGGCCGAAGCTTATTACAAGGCACTGAGCGACTTGATTCCTTATAATATAGATAATGTGCGAGTTGTCTATTATGGCGGCAATATCGCCAAAGGCTATGCGGCGGGTGTAGATATGAAGATATATGGCGAGTTTGTGCCAGGCACGGATTCGTGGCTGAGCATGGGCATCATGAAGACGGAGGAAAAGATTGACGGCAGTGGATATGTGCCGCGTCCAACCGACCAACGCTTGAACTTCGCCATGTTTTTTAGCGACTATTTCCCCAACACGGACAAGTGGAAGGTGACGGTGCAGGGACACTATGCAGGGGGACTTCCTTTCGGACCGCCTCACTCCGGACGTGAGAAACAGGTGTTCCGTATGCCGAGTTATCGGCGTGTTGACTTGGGTATCAGTTATCGTCTGCTGAAGAACGAAGATTGCCACAACTACACGCCCGCAGGTCGTGTGTTCCGCAACATTTGGATGGGTGTGGATGTGTTCAATGTGCTCGACATATCAAATGTGAACAGCTATTATTGGGTTACGGACATTGCAAATCATCAGTATGCTGTGCCAAATTACTTGACGGGACGTCAAATAAATGCTCGTTTACTATTTGAATTTTAAGAATAAGCCGTACATTTGCACGGTAGTTAAAACTTACAGACAGAATAATGGCAGGATATTTGGTAGATGACCAACGCAAGGTCACAACTCATCGGCTTATTCAGATGAAAGCAGAAGGTAAGAAGATTGCCATGCTTACATCTTATGATTATACAACGGCAAGTATCACTGACGCTGCGGGATGCTACGTCATNTTGGTAGGTGATTCGGCAAGTAATGTGATGGCCGGCAANTGGACAACCCTCCCTNTTACGCTCGACCAANTGATATATCACGCCAAGAGCGTGGTTCGTGGCGTGAAGCGCGCCCTCGTTGTGTGCGACATGCCTTTCGGCACTTATCAAGTGAATGAGACGGAAGCTGTTACCAATGCCATACGCATCATGCAGGAAACGCATTGCGATGCCCTCAAACTGGAAGGCGGTGTGGAGATTATTCCTGCGGTAAGAAAGATACTGGATGCTGGTATCCCTATCTGCGGACACCTTGGTTTAACTCCACAGGCTATCAATAAGTTTGGCACTTACACCGTGCGTGCCAAGGAAGAGGCTGAAGCCCAAAAGCTTATCAGTGACGCTCATGCGCTGGAGGAGGCTGGCTGCTTTGCCGTGGTGCTGGAGAAGATTCCAGCTAAATTGGCAGCGCAAGTGACCAGCGAGCTTCGTATCCCAGTCATCGGCATCGGAGCTGGTGGCGCATGCGACGGACAAGTGTTGGTGATTTCCGACATGTTGGGCATGACACGCGGCTTCTCTCCCAAGTTCCTGCGTCGCTATGCTGACCTCAACACCATCATGACCGATGCCATCGGTCACTATGTGGAGGACGTGAAGGAAGGCAACTTCCCGAACATAAACGAACAATACTGAGTAACAACAACAGATAATTAACAACTTATAAATCCAAGGTATTATGACTATCAATGAGTACAACTTTGCTGGTAAAAAGGCAATCGTGCGTGTAGATTTCAATGTGCCAATTCAGAATGGCAAAATCACCGACGACACTCGCATTCGTGGTGCTGTCCCTACCCTCAAACTGATTCTTGAGAAAGGTGGCGCGCTCATCATCATGTCTCACATGGGCAAACCCAAAGGTAAGGTGAAGCCTGAACTCTCTTTGAAGCAGATTGTTCCTGCTGTTAGCGAGGCTCTCGGTGTCCCTGTACAGTTTGCTGATGACTGCCAGAAGGCTGACGCACAAGCTGCTGCTTTGAAGCCGGGTGAAGTGCTCCTGCTGGAGAACCTTCGTTACTACCCTGAAGAGGAAGGTAAGCCTGTTGGTGTGGAAAAAGGCACTCCTGAATATGACGAGGCAAAGAAGGCTATGAAAGCAAGCCAGAAGGAATTTGCCAAGAAGTTGGCTTCTTATGCTGACTGCTGGGTAATGGATGCTTTCGGTACAGCTCACCGCAAGCATGCTTCTACTGCTGTCATCGCTGATTACTTCGACAAGAATGATGTGATGCTTGGTCTCCTCATGGAGAAGGAAGTGCAGGCTGTTGACAACGTGCTCAACAACATCAAGCGTCCATTCGTTGCAATCATGGGTGGTTCAAAGGTTTCCACAAAGATTGGCATCATTGAAAACTTGCTCAGCAAGGTTGACAAGCTCATCCTCTGCGGTGGTATGACCTACACCTTCATGAAAGCTCATGGTGGCAATATCGGTAACTCTATCGTTGAGCTGGACAAACTGGATGTTGCTCTTGGCGTTGAGAAGATGGCTAAGGAGAATGGCGTAGAACTCGTACTNGGTGNAGATTCAGTATGCTGCACTGGCTACGATTTCTCTACTTGNTCTGTGANGCCNGATGCAGAGATTAAGGTGTTCCCATCTAATGCTATCGAAGATGGTTGGGACGGTCTTGACGCTGGTCCACTCAGCCGCGAGAAGTTTGCCAAGGCAATCGAAGGTGCTAAGACAATCCTTTGGAATGGTCCTGCAGGTTGCTTTGAGTGCGAAGACTTCACTCCTGGTTCGCGTGCCGTAGGTGAAGCTATTGCCAAGGCTACTGCCGAAGGTGCTTTCTCACTTATCGGTGGCGGTGACTCTGTGGCATGCGTGAATAAGTTCGGTCTTGCTGACAAGGTTTCTTACATCTCCACTGGTGGCGGTGCTCTTCTCGAAGCTATTGAGGGCAAGGTTCTCCCTGGCATCGCAGCCGTGAAGGGTGAGTAAGATTCAGATGCTATAATTTTTCAGAGGGCAACTTGTTTCAGGCTCGAAGCAAGTTGCCCTTTTCAACAAAATGCCAATGAGAAAACTTTTATGCTTTCTTGCAATCTTAGGGATGGTTGGAACAGCAGGCTCATGCTATCAGCCCTCTCCTGAAAACCATGATGTGGATTCTACCACGATCCAACTGGGTGTGCTTCCCACGGTGGATTGCTTACCTTTCTATTATGCTGATTCCATGGGCTTATTTCAGTCGGAAGGTTTGGATGTGAGACTCGTCACTTTTGAGGCAGCCATGGATGCTGACACTGCGTTCATGAACGGATGGATAGATGGTATAGTGAGCGATATGGTGAAAGCATGTATATGGAGGGAAAATGGTGATTCAATCTACGTTAGCATGGTGGGCGACTTGCATTTATGGCTCGTTACGGCTGCCAAAGCTCGTTTGCTGAAAACAGAGAATATCAAGGAGAAAATCATTGGCATGACAAGGCATTCTGCCGCCGACTATTTCGCGGACAAGTTACTGACTTCTGTGAAATTGCAGAGCATTGATTTGAACAAGCCACAAATCAACAACATACGGCTACGCACATTGATGGTAGATCTAGACCAGTACGATGGGGCCATCC
This sequence comes from Bacteroidales bacterium, assembly GCA_009177185.1. Taxonomy (GTDB): domain Bacteria; phylum Bacteroidota; class Bacteroidia; order Bacteroidales; family Bacteroidaceae; genus Minthosoma. The sequence continues at coordinate 935 of WFMB01000072.1, read as the reverse complement.
TACCAGAGCCGTATGCCAGCGAAGCTGTGGCACGAGGAGCCAAGCGATTGGACGGGACAAGCGACATGAAGTTAGCACGTATGTTGTGTGTGTTATGGGGCGACTCAATTAGCCAAAACCGTAAAGAAGACATCGAGAAGATACGGAAGGTGTATGACCAAGCTGTCGCCCAACTGAATACAGACTCCTTGTCTAATGTACTGGAGTATTTACCGACAACACAACGTATGTACTTGCCTGACACATTGTATAACTANGTGCCNCNCTCCNCCAGCCTGCAATTCAATGACTCAATGATGAGCGATATAAAGGAATGGGCAAAGGGACGAGGACTGATAAAGAGTACTAAATCGTCAAATCACAAATAGAAGGTGGATTATACGGATATACNGAATAAATTAANATTGCACAATNTANCAGACACGTTTCCGTTGCTCCGAAAAAAAGCCACGGAGATTGGGGATTGGACACTGGTGGAACAGACAGAGAGCCTTTGGACAACATACCAGCAGATGTTACAGTATTTGCTACATGGTGTAACTGACACACACGGAGAACATATCCGTACCAACATCTGCCACACATTGTCATTCATTGCCCACCGATTGGAACGTTTAGAACGCATAAAACAACATCCTGAAGAGAAATACGCTCATGTGGCTAAAGAAATGAGACGATTGGATTCGTTTGATACCATCGTCACACAATTTGAATCGTCTGCCAGCGAGATGCACGAGATACAGCATGACATGATGCTACGCGACACTGTGCGCAAACATCGCATGGAAGAGTTGGCAGAGCAGCATGAACGTCAGATAATCCAATTATTCAATTGGACATGGACGAGTGAAGTCTGGCAAAACTCTGATACGGAACAAGCCAGTCGGCTACTCTTCTCTGATACGGTTTCATCGTATGACAAGGCAATCTTCATC
>WFMB01000020.1 GCA_009177185.1 Bacteroidales bacterium | reverse complement strand
GGAGATTCCTCAAGGGAATGTGGCTCAAGCCACATCATTATTGCAGCAAGAGAAAACTTCACGAAGCCACCCGAGAAATTTTGGATGGCATCGGGAAAGAATATGTAATCAACTTTTCTCATGCTGCCTAAAGTATATTTTTAATTTGTCAAACTACTTATCTGTTATATTATTACAGTTACCATGGATAAAAGGAGCTTCTTCTAGTGGTTCAATTTCATTAATGTTAGCAACAAAGAAATTACCATTCTGTTTTGCAATATGACTATTAGAATAATTTTGAGATATTTTTCTTTCATTACCAGGAATTGTAATCTCAAATGACTTTTCCCCATAGACAGAACTACCCCACATGGCAATGTCTAAGGGCTGGGTACACATTTCATTATCAACATTAGTCGTGTCAATTGGAATGTTAGGATTCTTACTGTACCAATCATTTAATAAATTACAAGCGGATTCACCTCCCGAAACGAAAATTTCATTTACATTACCAGTAGCATACTTATTATCAGGTAGGATATAAATTGATATATAATTACTTAAACTATGCGAATTATCACAGGATAAATATTTTTTTCCCTCTCCAGTTGCGAAAAACAGAGCAGTCTCTAATTTGGGCGTGAAATCGATAAGATTACTTGGTCCTCCATAATGTTGAATGAATGCCCAAGCTGCAATTTCAGACTTATATGATTGTACTTCTTTTCTAAAAGCTCTAGTCAGAACCGCACTATTACGAAACTTTGACATTATCTCTCTAGAGAATTCTGGCATCGATAAAGAGGGAATTAAGGCTACCCTATCCACAAACTTCCTCTGTAGACTACTATAGATCATATAAGATGCATTACTTACACCCCTAAAAAAGAAATGAGATTTATTATAGCGAGTAAGTTCTGATACACAAGGAAGTGATTTAAACTTATTTCGAGTTATTAAAGTAAGTAGATAAAATGTTAAAATACAGCGTACAATTACGATTATTCGCTATATTATGGGTGCTAAAAACCATTCATAAAGGAGAACCTATGTACGCTGTACTCNNCAAANATACGATAAAAACTGAAATATTACCANTTCATNCAACGGCAAAACGCGGATTTGAAACAAAAAGTTGCCTCATTGAGATAATAAACGCCATACTCTACAAACTCAAGACCGGCTGCCAATGGGAGCATCTTCCCGTCAAGGCTCTTTTTACCGGCACCGTCCTCAGTTATGGGGCGGTATTTCACCACTACAACAAATGGCGCAAGGCCGGAGAGTGGAAGGAAATGTGGTTGTATCTTCTTGACAAGCACCGTAAAGAATTTGACATGTCAAGTGTCGATCTTGACGGCAGTCACACCACCGCTTTGCGCGGAGGCGAGGAATGCGGCTATCAGGGCCGGAAGAAACGCAAGACGACAAATGCCCTGTTTCTGACTGACCGCCAGNNATTACCCATTATAATGTCCGTACCAAAAAGTNGAGAGCACAACGATGTACATGATATTGAGAATGTCATCGAATCCATGTTCAACGATCTTGACAAGGCCAATATAAAGGTTGACGGGCTGTTTCTTAATGCGGATGCGGGATTCGACTGTGACCTGCTACGGGACTGTCTTGAGAGAAACGGAGTGGTGGCAAACATCTGCATAAGCAAAAGACGCACTGAGACGGACAGAATTTTTGTTGATGAGGAACTGTATTCCGAACGTTACTCCGTCGAGAGGACAAATGCTTGGATGGACAGTNTCCGCACTATTCTAAACCGCTTTGACACTACCGTCACAAGTTGGGAATCCTGGAATTATATCGCTTTCGCTATCTTNCTGCTTAAGAAAATTTCACGAAAACAAAATGTTTAAATCACTTCATAATATAATCCAGAGTGCCTTGATACATTTCGGAAAACTAAAGATTTCTCGAAATCAAGATCAGTGATGCAAAGTTAACAATAACGGTGAAGATACAAATAACAATTTTTTTTTCATTCTTAAAGGAATTTTCATTTAAGAATTGTTATAATGACATAAATAAGAAAAAACCAGAATAAAAAATCAAAAAACTCCACTACTATGAAACCCATCTATCTGCTATTGGCATCATCATTCATCGCAGCCGGTCTGACATCCTGCGCCGAAGACGAACCCGTAAATGTGAATACCGGAAATGCCATCAGTTTCCGACCCGCTATATCAACAAGAGCCACAGAGATCACCAATGCCAATCTCTCGGCTATCAAGGTAGCCGCGTTCATGGGAAATGACACATATTTCAATGCCCTTGATTTTACAAAGGGTGACGACAGCTATTTCACTTCCACACCTACTTATAACTGGCCCGGTGACGACACCGAGCTGTCATTCTATGCCTACGCTCCCGCCACCCTTGACGGCGTGACACTGACCTCAGACACAAAGGATCTGAAATCATACACTCCGGCCCAGAATATCGCCGACCAGATCGACTTCATCACCTCATCTGCCACCGGCAAGAGATCGGTCAACGAGGCCAGCGGGGTAGAGCTGACATTCAACCACCAGCTCTCACAGATAGAGATACATGCCAAGGCCGCCAACGATGCCTACACATTCAAGATCTCGGGNATCCGCATNGGNCAGCCNGTGGCTACCGGTGATTTCGATTTCGCNACATCGGCATGGACACCGTCCACCNCNAAGGCCATCTACGAAGAGACATACGANACNCCTATNACCCTTACAGCTACAGCTGCCAANGTNATGGGNGCCGAGGGNAANGCNATGCTGATACCNCAGCAGCTCACGGCNTGGGATGTCGATGGCGACGCCACCAACACCAAGGCCGGCGCTTACNTGTCGGTCAAACNCCNGGNCNACACGGCAGCCGGAGCGCAGGTATANCCNTTCGCATCTANNCTCGACTGCCAGTGGGCCGCAATTCCTATCGACACCAACTGGCAGCCCGGNAAGAAATANATCTACACACTTGACCTNTCAAACGGNGCTGGATACGTNGACCCCAAAGACCCGAATCCCGGTACNCCCGTACTCGGCGGCCCCATCAAATTCACTGTCAACGTGCTCGACTGGAACGCATCCGACGAGGATCTGCCGATGCAGACAGGGGACACCACCAAGTAATCCCATACATTACCCCAACACTATTTATGAGAGCGAATCATGAAAAAATCATCTGAATACGGAATATATGCCAAAGCAGCAAGAATGTTGCCGGTATGCGCCATGGCCATTATGGCCACGGGGTGTACCGACGACACTCTTCATTCGTCCGACGTGATTCGCGATGACATACAGTTCAAGGTCTGCATCAACGACATCTGGAATCAGGGCGCCGTATCACGCAGCGATACCACTGCGCGCCCCAAATCCATTGAGCTTTCAGACGAGACCCACCGTCTCTATCTCGTGCCATCGCCCGTAGAGGAGACCAAGGGCATGGGCCGCGGATGCGTGCTCGAAGACGAGAGCCTGGCATCATTCGGCGTGTTCGCCAAGATAGCCGGCTCAGAATCCGGCCCCGACTACATGTACAATGAGGAAGTGACCTCAAAAAACAGCTGGGCTCCTGTCAAAAGCTATCTGTGGCCCGGCGAAGGTAAACTGCATATCAACGCCTACGTGCCCTACGTCAGCGAGCCGCAGTCTGACGAAGGCATCACCTCCCTGCCCGCGATTACAGACAAAGGCGATCTTGCGATCTCGTATAAGGTGCCCGCCATAGTCGACGAGCAGGAAGATCTGATGTGGAGCACCCCCTGCGACGCATCCAAATCACCCTGCCAGCTCACATTCAACCACGCGCTCACAGCCATCAGGATATTCTCGGGATCTGAGCTGCCATCCTGCACCATCAAGGAAATAAGCATAAAGAATGTGCTCGACGAGGGCACACTCGATCTTGAGACCGGCGAGTGGAGCGACACAGACGGCAGCGCCACATATACCCTTACAGATCAGGTGACCCTCACCGCATCAGAGGGCAATAAATACGTCACCCCTGGCATACCGGTTGTTGATGGTGACAACACGTTCATCCTGCTGCCCCAGACATTGGGATCAGATGCGACGCTGTCGATGACCATTGATTTCAACGGCACAACCACTGTGCTTACAGCATCTCTCGACGGGCAGGAATGGGGCGCCGGCAAGGTGCTCAACTACCGCATCTCGGCCTCGCCCGAGCAGCAGACCCTGAATCTTGACGTGACCGGTAAGTTTGAATCAAACTACTATCTCGGCACAGATACGTTCACTGTAAAGAGCAGCCTCACCGACGGCTCATCCACTACCCCGATCAAATGGATCGCCGAGTTTGTGGATGACAACGGTAATGTCATAGACCGCCCGCAGTGGATCTCCGATTTCCCTGTATCAGGCACCGGCGACACACATTGCAGCGTCACCACCGTGCTGCAGGATCCACGTTTCGTGCAACTGAGCCCTGAGTCACAGATCCTGCAGGCCGCCTCGGACATCAACCAGACCAGCGGTCACACACCCTACAATCTGGCATCATCCACCGGCGACGCCTCTGTGGAGAACACCGCCAACTGCTACGTGATCAACGCCCCGGGTATATACTCGCTGCCTCTTGTCTACGGCAATGCGATCAAGAACAGCGCCTCCAATCCTTCGGCCTATACATCATCGTCACACAACCGATATGCCCTCAAGCAGTTCGTCAACCACCTCAACAATGCCATCACCGACCCCTACATCTACAACAACCAGGGATGCACGCCGGCATCGGCCAATCTGCTGTGGGAGGCCGAATTGGGTCTGGTAAAAAATGTGTCTCTGTCGGCCGACAAAAAGAGTCTGACATTCCAGGTGGGCCACTCCACTATCCGTCAAGGCAATGCCGTCGTGGCCGTCTACGATGCGTCCGGAGCCGTGATGTGGAGCTGGCATATTTGGGTCACCGATTATGTCCCCGGCACAGGCACAGTGGATGTGAATGTCTCAGGCAAGAACTACGGCTTATATCCACGCTGTGTGGGACAGGTCAACGGTGGTGACATCACCGACTTCGAGCCCCGAAGTGTCAACGTAAGGTTTACACAGACCGATGTGCCCGAGGGCCTGAC
>WFMB01000045.1 GCA_009177185.1 Bacteroidales bacterium | reverse complement strand
AGGAAGGAGAAGGCAAAGGCGCAATGGCGTTTCAGGTTGATGACGCGTTCAATCTCAAGACAGTCACTGTGCGTGATGCCGACCATGATGGCTCTTTGAAGTGGATTGTTTCCACTTACGACCCTTATGACCAGTGCATCTATGATGGTTACTACGAAGGCAAGAACCGCAAGATAATCTCCTTCTCAGGTGTGTTGCAGAACGGTGTGTTCCCTCTGCCAGAATTGCTTCAGAAGGTGCTTGACTATGGTCAGAAAGAGATGGCACGTCCTGTTGAGATAGAGTTCGCCGTCAACCTCCACGACGACCGTAGCGGTGAGTTCTACCTGTTGCAGATTCGCCCGATGGTTGACAACCAGATGCAGTTAGACGAAAACATCACCCTTATCTCCGACGAAGCCTGCCTACTTCGTAGCCACAATGCCATCGGGCATGGCATCATCAACGATATTTGTGATGTGGTTTATGTCAAGACAGCGGATTATAGTGCTGCCAACAATCCCACGATTGCCGATGAAATAGAACGCATCAACCGTGGGTTCTTGCAGCGAGGCGAAAACTACGTGTTGGTCGGACCTGGACGTTGGGGCTCCAGCGATTCGTGGTTGGGTATTCCCGTCAAGTGGCCCAACATCTCTGCCGCTAAAGTCATTGTCGAAGCAGGGCTTCGCAACTTCCGCGTGGACCCGAGCCAAGGCACCCACTTCTTCCAGAACCTCACCTCGATGGGGGTTGGCTATTTCACGGTCAACGACTTTATCGGTGATGGCATCTACAACCAAGCCCTGCTCAACACGCTTCCAGCCGTGGAAGAGACAGAGCATGTGCGCCACGTTCGCTTCTCCTCTCCCATCGTCATCAAGATCGATGGCATGAAGAAGGAAGGTGTCGTGCTATTGCCGTAAAGCCTGCCCAGAGCGGACCGCGCCCCCTAAGTTTGATGCACAACTTAGGGGGCGCGGTCCGCTCTGGGCAGGCTTTTTTTGTTTCAAGGATGTTCATAGACGGTCGGCTTTGCTCCCGACCGTCTGTTGTTTACGTGTACATATAGAATAAGGATTGTGGTTAGTGCTTCCGCCAATGGGAGTGCTAACCACAACCCTTGTGGAGCAATGAATTGGGGCAGCAGCAGGAAAGAGGGAATGGAGAAAATGAAACCACGGAGGAGCGTGTAGATGGTAGCCTTGATGGCTTGCTCGACGCTCTGGTAGTAGCCGATGCAGACCAAATTGATGGCGACGAAGAGGAAAGCGATGGAGAACCAAGGGAGACCTTCGCGGCAGAGTTGGTAAGCGTGGCAGTCTGTGGGAAGGAAGGTGGCAGATATGAGCGGTGCGCCAATCCATAGGAATGCCATACCGAGCACGCCCGCTATGACTGCGGTGCGTAGGGCGATGTCGCGCGCTCCGAGCAGACGCTCCGTGTTGTCAGCCCCGTGGGCAAAACTGATGATGGGCTGTACGCTCTGCACGATGGCATTGCCCATCATGAAGACGATGGGGAGGCAGTAGCAACCCACGGAGAAAGCTGCCACACCATCCTCGCCCAGGTAGCGGATGAAGACATAGTTGCCGATGATGATGACAGAAGAAATGGCTATTTCGCCCAGCAGCGCAGAGGCTCCCAGCTTCATCTGGTAGCCAATGTTGCGCAGCGTGAGTTGCAGGCTCGTTAGGGTCGTCTTCAAGCGGTAGAAGTGGATGGTTCTCCGATATTTCAGTAGGTAGAGAAGTACGGGGATGGTGCCAAGGCTAAACGCCGTGAAGGTAGCGATGGCAGCACCCTCCAGCCCCATGCCGAAGGGGAACACCAGCAGGTAGTCAAGCACGATGTTGAACAGCGCAATCCCAGTGTAAATGCTCATCGCATACTTGGGCGAACCGTCGAGCCTTATCATGAACATCGCCACCATGCTGAACATATTGAAAGGCGTGAGCAGTGCCATCCATTTGAGGTAGGAGCACGCCAGTGGCAGGAGCTGTTGGCTGCTGCCGAAGAAGAGGCACGTCTCTTCCTGAAAGAAAAAGAACAGGCTTCCAAGCACCAGCCCGATGAGTGCGGTGGCGAGCACGCCTTGAGTGAGGTTGATGTTGGCAGCTTTCTGGTCACCCTTTGCCAGATGGATGCTTGCCACGACGCTGCTGCCGATGCCGAACATCAGTGCCAGCCCGTGGTGGATGCCGAAGATGGGTACAACGATGTTGATGGCGGCAAGGGCATCGCTGCCTGCACCATGCCCCACGAAAGCACCGTCGGTGATGTTGAGAATGACCACCGACACCATGCTGAGGAGGGTGGGCAGGAACATCTTGCGGAAGAGTTTCCCGATGGGTTGTCGAGAGAAGTCGATAGCGTTGCGGTTGTCAGTCATAGTTGTGTAGATGTGTGAATGGTTGGTTTACAAGCGTTGCATGTTGATGACATCGGTGGTGAAATCCACCACAGCCAGTCGGTGAGTGACGAAGATGATGGTGCTGCCTTGGAAATGCTGCTTGAGGTTCTCAAGCAGCATTTTTTCTGTCTCCATGTCGAGGGCAGAAGTCGCCTCGTCCAGCAGGAGCACCTTGCAAGGGTGCAGGATGGCGCGGGCGATGGCGATGCGCTGAGCCTGCCCCTCTGAGAGTCCGCCCCCCTGCTCGGCACATCGGGTCTCCAGTCCGTCGGGGAGGGTGAAAACGAAGTCAGCCATGGCGAGTTGCAGCGCATGGCGCATCTCCTCGTCGGTCGCATCGGGATTGCCCATGAGGAGGTTCTCGCGGATGGTGCCAGAGAAGAGGGTGTTGCCCTGCGGTATGTAGGAGAAGTTACCGCGCAGGGCAGGGGAGAGTGGGTGGCTGTCCGTGGCATACGCCTCCGCCTTGCCCTCGGTGGGGTTGATGAGTGCCAGCATCAGGCGGATGAGGGTCGTCTTGCCCGTCCCCGTCGCGCCGAGGATAGCGGTGAACGAGCCTGGGCGGAAGTCATGGGTGAAGTGGCTGATGATTGTGCGGTGTTTCGGGCCGTACTGGTAGGACACATCGTTGAATCGGATGCCCACACTGCCGTCCATGCGGATAGGCTCCACCTCCTGCTCCAGCGGCAGGGCTTCCAGTTCCATCAGACGTTCGCAGGAGGTCATGCTGTTCACGAAGATGGGCAGCAGCCGTGCCGTGTCGAGCATGGGCCGCTGGACGCGGTTGACGAGTTGGGTGAACGCCATCAGCACGCCCACGGTGATGAGTCCTGCCTGCAACTGGAAGAGTCCCCATACCAGTGCCATGAGGAAAGCACCAGCGAAACCGATGTTGACAAGNGTCTNCGAGAAGATGGAGAACCGCGCCTGTGCCTTAATCTGCTTGCGCAACAGGCTTTGCCGCAGTTCCAGCTTCTCCACCATCGAGGTCTCTCGCCCCAGCACTTTGATGACCATCTTGTGCTGGATGCTCTCTTGGATGATGGACTGAATGGCAGAGTTGCTGTCCTTGATGGTGCNCACAATGCNGCGCATGCGCTTGAAGTAGAGGCGCGAGAGCACGACGAAGACGGGGGAGGAGAGGACGACGATGAGGGCGAGCGTGCTGTCCATCGCGTAGAGGTAGATAAAGGAGGCGGTGAACTGCGCGACCACCACCACGGCGGTGGGTATCACGTCGGTGAGCAGTGACACGATGTCGTTCACGTCGCTGAACAATCGGTTCAGCACGTCGCCGCTGTGGTACTTCTCAATGCCGCGCCATTGCCCCTTGATGAGCCGTCGGAAGAAGAACTGCTGCATGGTGTTCTGACTCTTTACGCCCAGCACCGCGCCAATCCATGTGTAGGCAATGTGCATGCCCATCTCCAGCAGGAAGATGGCGGCGAGCGTCACGGCGGTCCAGATGATACTGCCCTCTCGGGCATGGGTGGCAATGTCGGTGAGCGAGCGGAGCGTATCAACGCCCAGCAGTCCCAGCCCCACTTGCGCCAGCCCTATGCACACGTTGAGCAGGGCTTGCAGACGGCAGTTCCTGTGGTGTCGCCACAGCCATGCCGCGATGTCTTGGGTCGAATATCGGGTTTTGTTAATCTTCATGTCTTCGGTGCGTTCTCTTTTTCTTGCGTGTCGATGGTCGTAATGGGTGCTCCTGTCGATGCCCAGCGGGCTTGTCTCCTTTTCCCTCCTTCCACAGCCTCAGAAGAGGTCTGAGTCACACCCCGATTGGGGTCTGACTCACTCCCCTGAAAGGGTCTGACTCAGACCTCTTTTGTGGTCGTAAAAGCCCCTATTGATGGGCATTTCGTGAAGCGGTCTTTCAGGGCTGCTTTTCTCGCTTTCGGCAGGCTTCGTTTTGAGGGGTTGCAGGGAGATGGATGCGGTCAGCTTCGGCTGTCGGCTCCCCACATCATCTTCTTCCGCAGGGTGGAAAAGAAACTGTGCCCCTGCCGTGTCACCACCTTTACGGTGTAGGGTGCCTTGCGGATGCGCAGATGAATGTTGTCGGGATAGCTTTGGCAGCGTCCGTCGAGCGAAATGAGGAAACTGCTGCTGCGGCTTTCCACGCGGAGGGAAATCTCGCTATTGTCGCACAGCACGATGGGGCGCATGTTGAGGCTGTGGGGTGCTACGGGCGTGAGGCTGATGGTGTCGCTCTGCGGCACGATGATGGGACCTCCCACGCTGAGCGAATAGGCAGTGCTGCCCGTCGGTGTGCCGATGATAAGCCCGTCCGCCTGATAGGTGGTCAGGTATTCATCGTTGATGTCGGTGTGGATGGCAATCATCGACGAGATGTCATGCTTCAGGATGGCAATCTCGTTCAGCGCAAAGGGGTAGTCTTTCAGCTCCAGCTCATCGCAGGAGATGTTCAGCACGCTGTGTTCCTCCACGTCGAAGTTATCCTCATAGAGGTCGGCAATCGTCGCCTCGATGTGGTCGGGAGAGAAATTTGCCAAAAAGCCCAGCCGCCCCGTGTTGAAGCCCACGATGGGAATCTCCTTGTCTGCCACACGGCTGGCTACGTCGAGAAACGTGCCGTCGCCACCCATGCACACCACATAGTCGGCGTCAAACCGATTGTCCTTGATGATTTCGCACGCTGGCACACGAATTTTCAAGTTGTCAGCCAGAAACTGGTGGAACAACTCAGGCATGGCAATCTCCGCTTTCCGCTCAGAGGCAATGGCGATGAATTTCTGCACAGCAGCACTTTTACGCTCCTGATACACATTGCCGAAAAGGGCAAACTTGAGCTTTTTAGTCATATTTCTGATTGTTTATTTGTCGTATATGACAGAAATGTCGTATTTTTGCAAGTGAATCGGTCGCAAAGGTAGAGATTATAATTTGTAAATCCTTGTTCCTCATTTATAAAAAGCCTTGCGGACAGCATAAAACGTAACTTCTAATTGATATTTACACCAAAACATGAAGCATTATGGAAGAATTGAGCATTCTTGAACTTGCATCAAAGGGAGGCTGGATCATGATTGTGTTAGCCGCCCTCTCAATCATCGCAGTGTACATCTTCGTGGAGCGNTTCCTCGCCATCCGCAGTGCGGGCAAGGNCGACAAGCTCTTCATGGACCGCATTCGCNACTATCNGAANAACAACNATGTGAAGTCTGCCATCAACTTCTNCCGTAACACCAATACGGCATCGGCTCGCATGATTGAGCGCGGCATCAGTCGCATGGGCAAGCCTGCCACTGAGATTCAGACCGCCATCGAGAACACGGGCAATCTGGAGATTGCCACGATGGAGAAGCGTCTCCCCGTCCTCGCCACCATCGCTGGCGGAGCACCCATGATAGGCTTCCTCGGCACCGTCATCGGCATGGTCGAAGCCTTCTGGGAGATGAGCAACGCAGGGGGCAACATTGACATCAGCCTTCTCTCAGGCGGCATCTACCAAGCCATGATTACCACCGTGGGCGGTCTTGCCGTCGGCATCATCGCCCTTTTCGGCTACAACTATCTCGTGGCAAAGATTGACGGCGTGGTGAACGAGATTGAAGCCAAGTCGCTCACATTCATGGACATCGTTAGCGAAGGGGAGTAAGCCTATGTTCAAGCGACGTACAAAGGTCAGCCCGACGTTCAACATGGCGTCGATGACCGACATCATCTTCCTGCTCCTCATCTTCTTCATGATTACGAGCACCATGGTGTCGCCCAATGCCATCAAGGTGCTCCTGCCCCAAGGCAAGAAGCAGACCACGGCAAAGGCGACCGCGCGCGTGGTGATTGATAAGGACCTCAACCTCTATGCCGCCACTGGCAACGACCCCGAGGAGCCTGTCACGCTTGAGGAGCTGCCCGTGGTGCTTGGCACGCAGGTCAACGACTCCACCGAACTCTTCGTCTCGCTCTATGCCGACGAGGCTGTTCCCTACAAAAATATAGTTGAGATATTGAGCATTGCCAACGAGAACCACTTCAAGATGGTGCTCGCCACACGCCCCCCTTCTCAAAATGACTGACAACAAGAAGAAACATATCAATGCAGGACTCGTCACCGTGCTGGTGCATGTGCTCCTCATCGGCTTGCTTGCCCTCTTGACCCTCTCGCAGACGAAGCCCGAAGACCACAAGGAAGANGGTGTGCCTGTGCTNTTGGGNATGGTCGAGGATGCTGGTGGTGAAGACTTAGGCGGTTTGCCAGCCGAGTCTTCGACCGTTCCCGATGTTTCGGAAGCTCCCGACAACGCAGAAGATGTGCCGCTCACGTCTGCTCCTCCTGTGCCTGTGTCGAAGCCCGAACCGAAGCCTGTCGCTCAACCGCTCATCACACAAGAGCAGGAGAAGTCTATTGCTGCCGAGGAAGCCAAGAAGAAGGCTGTTGAAGAAGCGAAGAGGAAGGTCGCCGAAGAGGCAAGGCTCAAAGCCGAGGCTGAGGCCAAACGCAAAGCCGCAGAGGAAGCCGCTCGCAAGCAAGCTGCTGAAGAAGCTGCCAAGAAACGTGCTGCCGAAGAGGCGGCTCGAAAGAAGGCTGAGGCTGACCGCAAAGCTGCTGCGGCTGCCAACAACCGTGTGGCAGGCGCGTTCGGCAATGGCAACAAAGGTAGCAGCGGCAACACCACGGGCGATGGTGCGCAAGGTTCTCCCACAGGCAACAGCAATTCGGGGGCACTTACGGGTGTGGGTGGTCTCGGTACAGGCACGTCTGCCCAGGTGGGCAACCGCACCGTGCTTCATCTGGCAAAGCCTGACTATGCCGACCCTGGCAGCGAGGGCACGGTGCTTGTCGCCATTCAGGTCAGCGCGTCAGGTGCTGTCATCAGTGCCAGCGTGACCAGCAGCACCACCTCATCGGCTGCTCTCAAGAATGCCGCCCTTGCCGCTGCCAGGAAGTCCCGTTTTTCTGATGGCGACAAGACGGAAAGCGGCACTATCACATACAGATTCAAACTCCGATAGTATAAGGTTATGATTTATGTATTCTTAGCAACAGGCTTCGAGGAGGTTGAAGCCATCGCTCCCATCGACGTGCTTCGTCGTGCAGGGCTGCAAGTCACGACCGTGTCCATCNCCGATGAGCTTACCNTCGCTGGTGCCCACNGCATTGGNATGGTGNCAGNCACGCTGTTTNCCGACNACGATTATTCCGATGCTGACCTGCTCTTCCTTCCTGGCGGTCTTCCAGGCTCCACGAACCTGAATGCCCATCAAGGTCTCCGTCAGCTCATCCTTGACCACCATGCCGCAGGCAAGGCACTCGCAGCCATCTGTGCCGCCCCCATGGTGTATGGCAACCTCGGTCTTGCCCAAGGCAAGCGCATGACCTGCTATCCCGGTTGCGAACAATACCTTGTCGGTGCTGACTACACTGCCAACCTTGTTGAACGTGATGGACTTATGTTCACGGGCAAAGGTCCTGCCGCAGCCCTTGCCATCGGCTATATGCTCGTGGAGCACTTCTGTGGCGAGGACGTGGCTGAGCAGTTGAGGCAGGGCATGATGTACACCTTCTGATGATGAATGCAGTCATTATAGTTGCTGGCGGCAAGGGACTCCGTATGGGTGGCGACATCCCAAAGCAGTTCTTGCCCATCGGGGGTAAGCCTGTCCTCATGCGCACCATTGAGCGTTTCCTCCAGTACGACAAGGGAATGCAGGTGGTGCTGGTTCTGCCCGAGTCGCAGCAAGGCTACTGGCAGTCTTTGTGTGAGCAGCACCGCTTCTCTCAGCTTTACACCCTTGCTACAGGGGGAGAAACCCGCTTTCATTCGGTCAAGAACGGACTTGCCAAGGTGTCTCCTGATGCTACACTCATTGGCGTACACGACGGCGTTCGCCCCTTTGTCTCGGTCGAGACCATCGGTGCTTGCTACGAGGAAGCCAATCGCAGTGAGGCGGTTGTGCCTGTAACCGATGTGGTAGAGACCCTGCGGCACATCAGCCCCGAAGGTGGACCTTCCGCGACTGTTCCCCGCAGTGATTACCGCCTCGTCCAGACCCCCCAGATCTTCTCCGCCCCTCTGCTTCGTCAGGCATACAACCAGCCCTACACGGATTTCTTCACCGACGATGCTTCCGTCGTGGAACGCTTCGGACATTCCGTCACCCTTGTGCAGGGCAACCGCGAGAACATCAAAATCACGACACCTTTCGACCTTATGATAGCCCCTGCATTGCTGTAGAGGCTGCCCAATAACCTAAACGACCTATATGTGTATGATACAGAAAAAGAAACTATTGGCAAGCCTGCTTGTTGGGCTTGTCGCATTGAGCCTCTCTGCTCAAAACTTGCAGAAGGGCACTTATGGCTATCTCTACTGCCACATGAGTGGCAATGGCGAGTTCACTGCGTATGCGCTGAGCCGCGACGGACTCCACTACCACGACCTGAACGATGGCAAGGCCGTCATGGATGCCTCACTGCAGGCAGGTATCGAGGGTGGACAGCGCGATGCCTATGTGTGCCGCAAATCTGACTCGGGCAAGGGTTATCTGATGGTTACGACCGATATGTGCGTGGCGCGCAGCCACCACTGGTATAACTACGGCATCAACCTGCTCAAGAGCGATGACCTCATCAACTGGACCTCCACCACCTTCGACTTCCGCAAGGGCAGCGAGATTTTCTGCGACCCCGACAGCCCCGACATCATCAGCGACTGGAGCAAAATCAACCGTGTGTGGGCACCCCAAATCTTTTGGGACCCTGACTATGTGTGGGCGAATGGCGAGCGCGGTGGCTACTTCATTTACTATTCCATTTGGAGTTTCAACGAGGATGACAAGTATGACCGCATGGTGTATAGTTATGCCGACAAGACCTTCACCAAGCTGACCAAACCGCGTGTGCTGTTCGACTGGGGCTATGCCACCATAGATGCCGACATCAACTATCTGGAGAGCGACCATCAGTACCACATGCTCATCAAGAAAGAGGGCGGACATCCAGGCATCTTCCAAACCAAAGCTGACCGACTCGCAGGTCCTTGGCCCGAGCCTGACGAAAACGACTTTGTGAACTTCGAGGGCAAGAAGAAGTGCGAGGGCAGCAGTGCCTTCCAAATCGTGGGCGAAAAAGGCTGGCGTGTCGCCTACGTCCAGTACAGTGACCGTCCCATACACTACCGCATCTGCCAGACTGACGAGTCTCTGAAAGGTTTCCACGACCCCGTGGACATTGAGGGCGTGGTGGCTCCACAGCATGGCAGTTTCATGCGCCTAACAAAGAAAGAGTACAAGCGGTTGGAGAAACACTTCGGCGGAAAGAAATAAGATGAAAAAAATCCATTAAAATAGATGTCCCCGACATCGGTCAACCGATGTCGGGGACTCCGATTTTGAGGCTGTGAAACCATGCTATAGACCGAAGCGTCCTGTCATGGCTTCATTCTATGTGTCAGTTCGGAATAATCCTCTGTGAAAGCGACATCAATTGAGTAACTCTTCCTTTGTGTGCATATCAGGTGAAGCTTAAAACCGAAAAACCAGCTCATGGAGCACCTGCCCCTTTGTGCTATGCAATTGGATGTCTTGCGGATGTGCATTCTCTGGTTGTAGCACATACGAAGTGGGGGACTGCTGGCGAAGCTGATGCCAATGCATTTGCTTAGCAGGACTTTCTTAATGGGCTGGGCAAGGGGATGCCACTTCCTTCGCCTGTTTCACAAAACGGCTGTATGATACGACCTTTTGGAATAACGGTGACAAGCACGCCTCTTCTCATTCCTTAGAATAATTTTGCCATCGTTTCATCCAAAAACTTGCAGAAATTATCTACTATATCGAATAATTTTGTAACTTTGCCACAGGTGAGCATAACTGTCATCTNCACTATGGAGTAACAACAGTTAACGATAATCACCNAAGTTACAGATAATTAAAATTCATCGAACANACGTTAAATTACAGTGGATAATTCAATTAACCAATATGCNATAGGTGAANTCCTTGACGGAANGTATTTTTATATACCATCCTACCAGAGAGGATATAGATGGACAGAGAAACAGGTGGGCGACCTCTTGCGTGACCTTCTCTGTTTTGCAAACGACTTTGCCAATGAAGGGAAAGAAAAAAAGCAGGATCAGTTCTATTGTCTTCAACCTGTCATTGCTCGTCCTATCACAGATGAAGGTAAATTAAAATCTATGTTTGGAACTGAATACAACGAGAGTATTCAGCAACATGGCGTATGGGAGATTATAGATGGGCAGCAGCGTCTGACAACTATATTCTTGCTATACAAGTACCTCCTTGACCAAAAAGGATGGAATGCGGANATCTTGAAAGAAGAGGAAGATGGCAAAGAACTATATCATATCTGTTATGCTACTCGTGATGGTTCTACACAATTCTTAGAAGGATTGACTATGAAGGTCATTAAGGATAGTGGCGAAGAAATTCTGAAGGACAATGTGGATTACTTTCACATGACGAATGCATTCAAGTATATTGATGAATGGATTAAGACATGTGGAAAAACTATCAATATTCGTTACCAATTAGGTGGCAGTCTTGACAACATCAGAACTTCATTCTTTAAACTTCTAAATGGCATGAGTGATACCAAAGGTGGCTCTGTACAGGTTTTATGGTATGAAATTGCAGAAGTAAAGGAAAAGAGTAACATTAAGGAGTTTCAAAAGATTAATACAGGAAAGATTCGTCTGACAGATGCGGAACTTATCAAAGGTTTGTTCTTGTTGAAAAAGAATTTTACTGCTGGTGACAAATACATCAAGCAATCCGAGTTGGCATTGGAATGGGAATACATAGAGAACACACTTCATGCAAACAATTTCTGGTATTTTCTTCAGAAGAAAGGATATGATATGCCTAACCGCATTGACCTCCTTTTTAATCTGATTTACAAAAAAAATGCTCTTAAAGAGATTCCCGAAGACGAGTGGGATGCCAAGATAAAGAAGATTGATACTCTGTTAATGGACACAAGACAAAGTGCAATTTTCCGTTTCTACTACAACCGCTTTGAAGGAAAGATTGGAGAAGACCTTCAGCGTGAAGTAGCTGTTGCATGGGGTGAAGTGATGGTCTTGTTTAGAACGCTTGACGACTGGTTCTGTTCCCCTTCTATTTATAACTATATAGGTTTGCTTAGCCAGTGTGGTGAGGATCTTTGCCGGCTTGTTCTTCATTTTGAATATATGCCAGAAACGATGTGTCGAGATGATTTTGAGAAATATCTCAAAGAGCGTATTTCATACTATTTACGTGGTGTGAAGGTCGATGATGAGAAGAAACTGATTCTCAACACATATAATAAATCACGCGATACGATATACAAGTTGTTGCTGACACTTAACATCCATCTTCTGAATGAACAGAACCAGAAGTTGGAATCAGAATCAGATGTGTATAAATTCCCGTTCGACGTACTTAGTGCTCAGAATTGGGATATTGAACATGTCGACTCATTCCATACCAATGCTTTGAAAAAGGAAAAAGACAAGCGGGAATGGATTGAAACTGCTATGGAAGATCGTAAGGATGAACTGAAAGATGATGAGGTTGCCACTCTGCAACAAAAGTTAGATGAAAATGCTTTAGACGATGCCATTAATATCCTGAAGAAGAATGCTCAAGAGGTGGAAGGTGACGAGGAAATCAAGAACACCATAGGTAATTTGACACTTCTTGATGCTGCAACGAACAGAATGTACGGAAATAGTTTGTTCTGTACTAAAAGGCGCGTCATCATAGAACGAATTAAACAAGGTGTCTTTGTGCCTATTGCAACACAATATATCTTTGCCAAATTCTTTGACGAGAAAGGTACTAATCGTTCTATATGGACGAAGGAAGATATGGAGGCATACAATAAATACATATATGAAGCTCTTAAAAATCATATAGAATTAGAGGAGGACGAAGAATGAGTAATAGATATACATTTTTAGATATATACAAGAAAGATTTAGATTTTAATAAAGATACAAAGGTTAAAATAAGTAAGATAATTATCCCCAAGATTCAACGTCCATACGCTCAGGGAAGACAGGATAGTGTATGTACTTATGTTCGTAATACACTTCTGAGTGAAATGTTTGCCAATTTCAAGACAGATGAGGTTTTCGATTTCAACTTCATCTATGGAATTGTTCGTCCTTCTAATAACACTTATGTAATGGAGTTGTTGGATGGTCAGCAACGTATGACGACCTTGTTCCTTGTTTATTGGTATGTCGCAAATCGCGAACTTAGTGAAGACGAAGAGTCAGATACAGAGATTCGCAATGCACTTGGACGTTTTATCTATGAAACACGCTCTACATCAACTGTATTCTGTCAGAGATTAGCATCATATCGTATTGACCTTACAGATACAAAACCTTCAAAGGCAATAAGGAAGGCTAAGTGGTACTTCAAATCATTTGATAGAGATAGTACGATAAGTGCTATGCTCATTATGCTTGACGCTATTCATGATCGATACAATAATCATGATGGCAATGAACTTTACAAGAAACTTGAGAATATCCAGTTCTATGTAAAGTCTCTTGGCTACTTTAACCTATCGGAGGAGCTTTATATCAAAATGAATGCACGTGGTTTGCAGTTGAGCCCATTTGAAAATTTCAAGGCTGATCTCATCAATTTTATAAATAATAAAGAGTACGCTCCATATAAGGCACTTGTTCCACTATACAAAAAAGACTGCGATGACAAAGTTCGATTTGACTTTAACTTCTCTGTTAAGCTTGATACAAAGTGGATAGACATCTTCTGGAAGAAGGAGGGTGAGAACTATGATGCTGTATATATGAGTTTTTTCTCTCGTTTCTTTGCCTGCAAGTATATCGTAGCGACAAAAGATATTGTGACGGATAAAGATATGCGGCAGGATAAAACACTACGCCAGTTATATACAGAGGCAGAAAATAGAAACGGGACGAGTGAATACATTGGCTTTCAGGAGTTTGAGTATATACTTGCTGAGCACCCAGAATTTGTCCTGATTTTGGATAAGGTCTTTGACATATTCTACGAGTATGACCACAAAGATGGCAATAGATTTATTTATAAATCTATGCTTCCTTCATGGGAGAAGAAGAACGTTGAAGATGGTGACGATTTTTATAGCAGCCTGTCATCCAAGATGACTCATTCTAAACTTATTATATTAGGCGCAGTCATTGAGTTTATTGAAGCATACGATGCATTTGATGTAGAGGTGTTTAAGCAATGGATGCGAGTAGTATGGAACGTTGTAGAAAATACGAATATTGACAGTTTGACACCTGTATCGTCATTGATACGTAAGCTTTCTGCTGTTATTCGCAACACAGCCAGACAATCAGCAGAAGGTGTCTCTTTCTATGCGCCCCTTTCTCAATGGAAAGATGATAATAACGATGAACGTGAGAACAGAGCTCTGCTCGAAGAAGTAGAAAAAGCAAAACGTATTTCAGAGAACAGTGATTGGCTTGACATATTCATACAGGCAGAAGAACATCCATTCTTTAAGGGTATGGTATTGTTCTTTTATAAACCAGGTTTATCACTGGAACGTTTTAAGCACAGATATGGATTAGTGAAAGGTATGTTTGATGAAAATGGTATTTCTGAATTATATCGTAAAAATCATTTGTTGATTCGTGCCATTGTNAGTCAATTTAATTCATGGGAAGAACTGAACGGAAGATATATTACCGAACGAGCTGAGTCTAACAAGTATTTGAAAAACATTCTTGCTTCGCACGAAGGGGTGCGTAACATGTTCTCTGATTTGCTGAATGATGTTGCTGAATCTGCAGTTGAGGAACATCTGCGTAAATACATTGCAGAAAAAAAGGAATTCATATCATGGAATGGTGGTCATGACGAATACTGCGCGATGGTAGTAACGAGGCTTAGAGAAGACATCAAACTTTATAATTGGATTGCTGTAGAAGAAAGACAAAACAAGTATGTCTTCCGTATTTACTGGTATGAAGGTCATATTATGTTTGCAGCTCCCAATAAGCGGTATGCAAAGGTTGCTCTTGATACAGAAAGAGCAAAGACTGCATATAAGATTTCCAAAAACTATGGGATGAACTATCATGATGGCAACCAGTTACAAATGTATAAAAATTACGGAGATAGTTTTGGTAATGAAATTTGGCTCAAACAGGATAGACATAACTGTACTCTATGGGTTGGTTTCNGTCAGTATCATNATTTGGAAATNNATATAGANTGCAAGACAAAGAAATATGCCAAGGAATTAATGGAGGTGTTTGAAGGCAGTGATTATATTGATGGAAATGAAAGATTGGTTAGAATCCCANCTCAGGAACATTTCAAGCATCAAGAANCCTATAAGAACTTGGGAAAAGCTCTGGAGAAAATCTTTGAGATTATACCTGAGATTGTAATGTCTGAATAAAAACATCTACTTAAGGAGAAAAGTATGTCCTCCTAAAAATGAACTGCTGTCCGAAGGGGGGTACAGAGTGCGCCTCTTTTCCGACAGCAGTTCATTTTTTCTGAATAATTAGCATGTCTTATCTCTGTTGCTCAATCTTTTCAACTTAGGCCAAAACCTTGCAGTAGCCGATGAGGTATCGACATTGAGAACGTGGTTATTTATTTCCATCGCTTTATTGTTTGATGCCACAAAGGTAGGCATAAAGTCTTATCTGTCAAAAGAAAGCTGTCATTTTCTTGCAGAACAATCAGTGTATCTTCCCCTTAGTTGTTCAGTTTGTCTTGAGGTATCTGCACAGGAATGTCTCTGCGGTGGGCTTCGATGTGAGGCGACATGATTTCCACGCCAGCGTCGTGCATGGTGTCGAGTATGTTCTGATGGAGGGTGGAATAGACGACGGGCATTGTCTTGGCACGGTCGGTGCATCCGTTGATTTCATACTCCACATAGAAGTCGTCGAGGGTCGTGATGCGGACGAATGGTTTTGGGTCTTTCTTGATGCCGTCGGTTCTGTCAGCCGCTTCGAGCAGGAGACTCTCAATCTTATGCCATGGCTCATCGTAGCCGATGGTGATTTTTGTGTGGACAATGACACCATAGCGTTGTGCGGAGAGTGTGAAGTTGGATGTCTGCGAGCTCATCATGTTGGAGTTGGGGATGGTCACAATTTCGTTCTTGCGGGTGCGGATGCGAGTGACAAGCATGGTCTTCTCTATCACCTCGCCCTCCGTGTCGTCGTAGCGGATGTAGTCGCCGATACGGAAGGGGCGCATGTAGGTCATTACAAGCCCTGCCATCACGTTGCCTACCACCGATGTGGAACCCAGTGACACGACCACGCCGATGAAGACCGACACGCCTTGGAATATCTCGGAGTCGGAGTTGGGTAGCAGGGGCCATATCATGACGAGCATGAAGGAATAGAGCAATACGCGCAGAATGGTGTAGGTCGGGGTGGCCCAGTCGGCATAGAAGCCGTTGATTTTCAGTCTTCCGATGGCTATCTCGTTGGCAAAGTAGCGGACGAGTTTCAGCAGGTAGTGGAAACAGGCAACGATGACGCCTATCTTGAAGAGGTTGGGCAGGTAAGTGACCGCCGATTTGAGGATGTCGATGAGCGGATTCCAGATGAAGCCAACGACGGTGTAGGTGAAGGTCTTCGTCTCTGGGAAGAGCGAGAACATGGATGTGATGCCGACAAAGAGGACAAGGAGGATGAGGAGCACTCGCACCATGTTGAAGACGAAGATGATGGCGATGCCGAGGCGGTGTGCGTCGAGCAGCGGATAGTTCTTGATACTGACCGACTTGATGGTGCAGAGCAGTTTGTGTGTGATGCTGAACTTCCACAGGCGGAAGAGCCAGATGATGCCCCAAATGAGGAGACCCATTGCAATGATAATGAGTGCTACCCAACACACGCTCTGCAGTTTCTGTTGCAGCCCATAGGCTTCGTGCAGCTGATGCACTTTCTCGCTGATGACATCGCGGTACTGTTCTGCCAAGGTGAGTCGTTCCGTGTTCATCCACAGGGCATCGAGGTCGGTGACGCTGAAGATGACATCCTCGCCTGCCATCACGTCGGATGACTCTTCGCTGTCGAACACATATACGGAGTCGGCAAACATGGTCAAGTGTTTGCCCACTTCATAAATCTTGTTCTCTGCCGCTGCCGCTCGGGCTTTGGGCAGTGAGCCGCCACTTTGGGCATAGATGACGAAAAGCGTGTCGCCCTCGATAATCAGCGGTGCGCCAGAGGTGACATTGCGCAGGGAATCTACTTGCTCCTTGCGCGCAGCCCGTCGCAGGGAGTCCTGTTTGGCGTTCTTGTTGGTTCGTTCCAGCTGTTCCTGCATCATGATGCCTTGCAGTTTCAGCTCTTGAATCTGATTGTTTAACGATTCGACAATCGAGTCATTTACGGCTTGTAGTGAGTCAAGCATGGAGGCAGTGCTTCCATGTGCTGTCTTTTCTTGGCCGAAAACGGCTGTGGCGCAGATGAAGACGAGCCACAGGGCGAGGAGTTGGGTCTTGATGGTATTCATTTCGTTATTGTTTTTCAACTGATTGCGCCCCAGTTGATGTTGCTTTTTCTGAGTTCTCGCAGTCTTCGCCAGAGGATGTCGTTCTGTGGATTGCGTTCCTCGGGGTCGGAGGTGATAACGGCTTGGGCTGTGTCTCGCGCAAGGGTGAGGATTTGCCCGTCTCGTGCAAGGTTAGCTATCTTGAGGTCGAATGCCATGCCCGATTGTTGGGTGCCTTCAAGGTCGCCCGGACCTCGGAGTTTAAGGTCTTGTTCGGCTATTTCGAAGCCGTCAGTGGTATCGACCATCACTTGGATGCGCTTGCGAGTGGTCTCGCCAATCTCAAACTTGGTGACGAGCACGCAGTAGCTTTGGTCAGCTCCGCGCCCCACACGCCCTCGGAGCTGGTGGAGCTGGCTGAGACCGAAGCGTTCGGCGTTCTCAATAATCATGACGGAGGCATTGGGCACGTTGACGCCCACTTCGATGACGGTGGTGGAGACGAGGATATGCGTCTCGTGCTTGGCAAAACGCTGCATCTCAACGTCTTTGTCGGCTGGCTTCATCTTTCCATGTACCTTGCCCACCTTGTGGTTGGGGAACGCTTGGCTGATTTCCTCAAATCCCGCTTCGAGGTCTTTCAGGTCCATCTTCTCGGTCTCCTTGATGAGGGGATAGACGATGTAGATTTGCCGACCCTGTTGCAGCTCGCGGTTCATCAGTTGGTAGATGCGTGGGCGGTGGGCATCGAACATGTGGACGGTGCGTATGGGCTTGCGTCCAGGGGGCAGTTCGTCGATGATGCTCACGTCGAGGTCGCCGTAGAGGGTCATGGCGAGTGTGCGCGGTATGGGGGTTGCGGTCATGACGAGGACATGGGGCGGCACAGAGTTCTTCATCCAGAGCTTGGCGCGCTGTGCCACACCGAAACGGTGCTGCTCGTCGATGACGACGAGTCCTAACTTGTGGAAGAGCACGTTGTCTTCGATGACTGCGTGGGTGCCGACGAGGATGTGGATGTCGTCCGTGACGAGTCCTTCCAGCACAGCGGTGCGTCGCTTGCCTTTCACGGTACCCGTGAGGAGTTCCACCTTGACGGGAAGGTCGCCCAAGAACTTGCGCAGCGTGTCGAGATGCTGCTCGGCAAGGATTTCGGTCGGTGCCATGATGCACGCTTGGCAGCCGTTGTCGATGGCGATGAGGCTCACCATAAGGGCAACAAGAGTCTTTCCGCTGCCTACGTCGCCTTGCAGGAGGCGGTTCATCTGTCGTCCCGACTTCATGTCGGCACGGATTTCCTTGATGACACGTTTCTNGNCANNGGTGAGTTNAAAAGGCAAGTGGTNGNAGAAGNAGCCGTNGAAGTGCTCTNNGATTGNGCNGAACACGATGCCTCGATAGCGTAGTTGACGGTCTTTTACATAGCGCAGGATGTTGAGCTGCACATAGAAAAGCTCCTCGAACTTGAGGCGCAACTGGGCGTGTCGGAGGGTTTCGGGCGAGGAAGGGTAGTGGATGTTGCGCACAGCATCGTCGTAGGACATGAAGTGGTGCTGTTGCGTAATGTACGGGGGGAGCGTCTCTGCCAACGGCTCTTTGAGCAGTTTGAACATGTTGGCAGTGAGCTTGGCGATGGCGGTAGAGTTGAGTCCGCTCCGCTTCATCTTCTCGGAGGTGTTGTAGGACGGGCACAAGCCTTTGAACACTGTGGGTTGTGCGTCCATCTCCGTTTCTCGCAGGTTGGCGTTCTGCGCATCCTCTTCAAACAGATTGCCCGTTGTGCGCGCCTGTGCTTTCAGGTGCACGGGAGCAGCCTCCATCTCAGGATGGGCGATTTGGATGCGCCCATTGAACACGGTGGGCTTGCCGAAGACGATGTAAGGCTTGCGGCAGTCATAGCTTTTAGCAGCATACTTGATGCCTTGAAACCACACCAAGTCAATCGCTCCTGAACCATCGGCAAAGTGGGCGATGAGCCGCTTGTTACGTCCTTCTCCAACGGTGTCGAAGGAAAATATCTGCCCACACAACTGCACGTATGGCATATTGCCGTCAATCTCGTTTATCCTGTAGATGCGGCTGCGGTCCACATACTTATAAGGATAATAAGCCAAGAGGTCGCCTACGGTGGTGATGCCCAGTTCGCTGGCGAGCAACAAAGCGCGGTTCGGTCCCACACCTTGCAGATATTTGATGTCTTGGCTGAGTATGTTCATCGCATTGCAAAGGTTGTATTTCTTGAGTGAAGCACAAAAGAAACCATCGCATCCCCCTTCACTTGTCCCTCGCTCGGGGCTTTTCTGCGAATCGGTCTGCGGTTGCAAAAGTACGACTTATTTTTGGAATGCACAACAAGCATGATGGGAAAGAGGCAAAAACATCCCTTTTGTTCTCCAACAGGAAGGGTGGACAGCAGCCATTAGATACTCCCCTGTGCGGTGTGCTTCCACAGCATAAAAATCGGAGTCCCCGACATCGGTCAACCGATGTCGGGGACTCCGATTGGTCGATGTCGGGGACATCGATTTTATAGGGAAATTTAGGGGGATATGTGAGAATGGTTAAAATTCGGCTATCTCGACATGGGAGGTGTCGGCTGGGCGACCCAAGAGGAAGCGGTCGATGAAGGCTTGTACTTCGGGCCATTGGCGTTCGGGCAGTTGGCAGTGACCGTGATTGCCAACGATGCTCCAACCCATGCGGTCGGCGATGCCGAAGCGTTCCCATACTTTCTTGGCGGCTTGGGCGGAGGGAAGCATGGCGCGGTCGGAAAGCCACACATAGTCGGGGTTGCCGAGCAGGAGTAGGGCGCGAGGACAAATCATGGCGCATAGTTCGTGCTGGTCGTAGGGCAGACGATATACGGAGTCGCCGCTGAAGTTGTTCTTTTGACTTTCCATGAACCAGTGGTAGTCGGTCTTGTCGATGTCTTCTACTTTCTCGCTCGATTCGTGGGACTTGCGCCATGCTGCTGCACCGCCGCCACCTGGTTCTTGGGCGATGGTGAGGGCAATGCGCTCGTCGAATGCGCCGCAGTAGAGTGCCATCTTGCCAGCATAGGAGCAGCCGGTTACGCCGATGTGCTGTGTGTCTATCTTGGTCACTTCAGCCCCCAGCTGTTGCAAGCCGTCGATGAGGCGGCTCAAGCCCCATGCCCATTCGCTGTATGCGCCATTGGCGGTCAAACTGGGGTAGAGGCGGTCGAAGGGGTGTTCGCCACGCTCGTGGTGGTTGCCAAACTGGCCGTAGTCGTTGACTTGCTTCTCGTGGAAGGTCATGGTGGCTATGGGACGCTCTTCAAAAAGTTGGCGTGGCAGTGAAATCATGCTAGTGCCAATCATGAGGGCGTAGGGGGGCTGTCCCACTTTGGGGTAGCGTATCTCGGAACGCAGGGTGAGTGTCTGTCCGCCTACGGTCACATCGACAATCAGTGTGTCTTCTTCCATGCGTGCCTGAACTTGCTGGGGCTCGACGGTAGGTTTGGTGCCGATGCCGTAGTGCTGAATCATGTGGCTGATGTCGCTGCGGCGTTTTGCCCAATCGGAGAAGCTGGCGACACCTTCTAAGGCGTCTGGCAATTCGCGAATGACGGGCAGTTGGTCAGGCTCTGGCATGACGGGTGGGGCGAAGTGTTTGCCTGTGTGCTCTACGGGATAGACGAGTGGTNNGGTTTNTNCCGAGCTTTTTGTTNNTNNCAATGTNGACACAATAACAAGGGTCAGATAAAAGATTGCAGGATGTTTCATGGTGGTTATTTGACGACGACTCTGTCACCTAACAACTTGGCGAGCTGTCGTTGGATTTCGCTGAGTTCCTTGATGCGTCGCATGGTGTCCATCAGGAGGGTGAGGTCGTTTTTCACTTCGGGACGGGTGAGGTCAGCATTGCACTGGCGCAGTTCCTCTTCGATGATGGCGTTCTTGTAGTCGAGCAAGAGGCGTGAGAGGTAGGTGACTTTGAGNTCCTCTTCTGTNTGGGTCATTTGGTTGCCGCTGCTCAATTGGTAGCGGTCGCTGATGAGGTNGGCGGCTTCGCGGCTGATGTCTTCGTCTTGGTTGTTCATGAGGAACTTGCTGGCTACGAAGTCGGGGGCATTGGCGTACTGGCTGGCTAAGGCGAGCATCTTGGCATAGAGGGGTGAACGAAGCTGGATGCCATCGTAGTCGAGGTCGCCTTGCACGAAGGTTGCCAAAGGGGTCTGTGTGGGATTCCCATTGGCATCCTGTCCGTCGATGAGTTGCTCTCCATAGCGGGTGACGAGAGTGAGGATCATGCGCTCAAGACCATGGAAGCGTTGCTCTGCCAAGCCTTGCTTGGTGGTGATAGGAGTTGTGACGGCAGGCGTGTTGTCGAGGGGGGACGGTGCTCCCATCGGTGGAATGTCGTCGGGGATGTCGCTTGGCTGTGGAGGAGTGTCGGGAGTAGATGCTGGTGCGTTGTCCGCTGCTGTGGTGGCGGACTGTTCAAGCAGTCGTGCTTGACGCTCGCGTTCACGTTGTGCCTCTTTCTTGAGGTTGTCGAGAATGGCGGCACGGTTTTTGTTGGCTCCACGCATGAGGATGGCTTCGTCCATGTTGAGGATTTCGGCGCATTCATGCACATAGGTGGAACGGATAATTTCGTCGGGGATGACTGCGATGCTCCTCACGATGTCCTCGGTGAGTTGGGCGCGCTTGATGGGGTCGCGCTGTGCATCTTTGAGCAGAAGGTTGGTCTTGAAGAGGATGAAGTCGGTCTGATGGGCTGCCACATATTCCTTGAACTCCTGCGCGTTGTGCTTGCGAGAGAAACTGTCAGGGTCATCGCCGTCGGGCAGGAGCAGAATCTTCACGTTCATGCCCTCAGCAAGGAGCATGTCGGTGGAGCGTGTGGCGGCATGGATGCCTGCTTCGTCGCCATCGTAGAGGAGGGTGATGTTGTTTGTGAAGCGGTGGAGGAGGTGGATTTGTGCCTCGTTCAGTGCGGTTCCAGAGTTGGCGACCACGTTTTCAATGCCGCATTGGTGCATGGCGAGCACATCGGTGTAGCCTTCTACCATATAGACCATGTCCTCTTTGGCTATCTGCTTTTTGGCTTGGAAGATGCCGTAGAGTTCGTTGGCTTTGTGATAGATGAGGGAGTNGGGCGAGTTGACATACTTTTGGCTGACTCCCTTGGTGCGTGCGTCAAGTACACGACCGCCAAAGGCGACCACTTTGCCGTTGACGGCTATCCACGGGAACATGGCACGTCCGCGGAAACGGTCGTAGATGGTGCCGNNGTCGCGCTTGCCGCAGAGCCCCGTGTCGATGAGGTATTTCTCGTTGTATCCTTTTGCTTTTGCCNCGNTCGACATGGCGTTGGGGCTGTCGAGACAGAAGCCGAGACGGAACTTGGCGANGATGTCATCGCGAAAACCACGGCTGCGGAAATAAGCGAGACCGATGGCACGTCCATCTNNGTTGTCCATCATGGTTTGGCTGAAATACTTGGCNGCCCATTCGTTGNCGGCGANCATGCTCTCTCGCTCGTTCATCTTCTGCNGCTGCTCGTCGGTCATCTCTTCCTCTTCAACAGGGATGCCGTATTTCTTTGCCAAGTGTTTCAGTGCTTCGGCATAGCTCATCTGCTCCATCTCCATGATGAAGTGAACAGAGTTACCGCCCTTGCCGCAGCTGAAGCACTTGCATACGCCACGGGCAGGAGAGACGGAGAAGGAGGGGGTCTTGTCGTCGTGGAAGGGACACAATCCTTTGTAGCTTGCACCTGCGCGGCGAAGCGTGACATAATCTGAAACGACATCAACAATGTTGGCTGCGTCGATGATGCGGTCGATGGTGGATTGTGGTATCACTCCTAATTCCTAATTAAACTGAGGAATTCTTTGCGTTTCTCAATGTTCTCGAACACGCCTGTGTAGTACATGGTTTGAGTGGTGGAACCTTGTTTCTCAATGCCGCGCATCTGGATACAGAGGTGTTGTGCTTCAATCACAACGATGGCTCCGAGCGGATTAAGGGCTTGCTGGAGACACTCGCATATCTGTTTGGTGAGGTGCTCCTGCACTTGCAGACGGTGGGAGAAGATATCGACCATGCGTGGAATCTTACTCAGACCAACGATGTGACCATTGGGGATGTAAGCCACGTGTACCTTTCCGAAGAATGGCAGGATGTGGTGCTCGCAGAGGGAGTAGAACTCGATGTCTTTCATCACCACCATCTGGTCATAATCCTCTTGGAACATGGCGGACTTTAATGTGGCGATGGGGTCCATCGTGTAGCCCTTGGTGAGTTCGAGGNAAGTCCGTGCCACACGTTCAGGTGTCTTTGNCAGCCCNTCGCGTTGTGGGTCTTCTCCTATGGCCTCGAGGGTTTGTTGGCAGTTTTTCTTGAGAATCTCAATCTGTNCTTCTTTGNTCATCTCGTCCTTGTAGGTAGTTATTGATAGATGANCACCTCGCTCTTGACGATGATTGCTCCTTGGGAGAGGTGGGCATCGCGGNGCTTGTTGNGGTATTCGTCNGCTTCTTCGTGAGTGGCAAAGTCGCCTACACGGCAACGCCAGTTGGGCGAGCCGAAAGTGGTGTAGGCTTGCAATTCGGGGAAGACGGAGGTGACGCGTGTACCTGCACGGCGAGCATTGGCTTCGTCGGTGCGTGTGCTGCCTCCCCAATAGACTTGGATGCGGTAGCCACGTGCACGGGTCTTCTTCCCTTTCTGTACGCCTGACAAATCTTTCTTTTCGTCTTTCTTCTCGGGGGTGAATTGCTTTTTCCCGTTCACCATGTCGTCAATGGCGGAATCATGGTGTACTGTCACTGTGCCTTGCCCCGCTACCTTGCTGTTAAGATGGTCGGTGAAGGTCTGCGCAGACATGGTGATGGTACACAAAAGGAGGATGAGGGTGAGTGAAAGAAGCTTTTTCATTGTCGAGTATGGAGTTGAAAGTTTGCGTTTCCTATTGCCTGTCTCGAAGGCTTGGAGTGAGTATGTACGGTGTACGAGTTGCGTACACCGTACATGAGTGTGTGTATGAGATTATTTCCAAGCGTCGATGATGCCCTTGAAGTCTGCCACTTTAAGCGATGCGCCACCGATGAGACCACCGTCGATGTCTGGCTTGGCGAAAAGTTCAGGAGCGTTAGAAGCCTTGCAAGAGCCACCGTAGAGGATAGAAGTCTCATCAGCGATTTCCTTGCCATACTTCTCGGCTACGACAGAGCGGATGTAAGCGTGGATTTCCTCAGCCTGCTCAGCTGTGGCAGTCTTGCCTGTGCCGATTGCCCAGATGGGTTCGTATGCGATAACGATGTTCTTGAACTGCTCAGCGGAGAGGTGGAACACGCTGCCTTCGAGTTCTGCCTTCACAACGGCGTTCTGCTCGTTAGCTTCACGCTGTGCCAAAGATTCACCGATGCAGAAGATTACCTTCAGACCATTAGCGAGAGCCAACTCCACTTTCTCCTTCAGAATCTCAGGAGTCTCGTTGTAGTATTCGCGACGCTCGGAGTGACCAAGAATAACATACTCAGCACCTGTAGATTTCACCATCTCGGCAGAAACCTCACCAGTGTAAGCACCTGAAGCCTTGTCTGCGCAGTTTTCCGCGCCAAGACCAATCACCTCGTGGTCAATGATTTCAGACACTTTTGCAAGGTGAATAAATGGAGTGCAGATGATAACATCGCAGTTTGGCTTGTCTGCAGCGAGTGCCTCGTTGAGACCTTTTGCCAACTCAATACCCTCCTGGAGATTCTTGTTCATCTTCCAGTTTCCAGCAACAATTTTCTTTGCCATAGTTGTTTTGTTTTTTAATGAGTTAAACGTATATGTTGTTTTGTTTGTCTTCTCTCTCTTTCCTGCCTTACTCTTGAATTAACTCCTTCAGTTCCTCTTCTTCCGGTAGGTTGTAGTTGCTCCATTTCTTCAAGATGATTCCGTCGTGAAGCAACACAAGACCAGGCTGTCCGCGCACCACCGTCTTCAACATTCGCTCCTCTGCCAGTGAGCAATCGTATTCGGCACCTGTGTGGTCACGCCAATAGCGTTGGTCGCGGATGTCGGACGAAGCCGTGAGGCAGTAGAAACCTAATTGGTTGTCTTGTGTGTATTCGTAGATGGCGTTGACCTTGTTGATACAATCTTCATCGGCATGCCGTAAGTCGGGGATGATGAGCAGGAACGTATAGCTGTCATCGAGGAGAATGTCGGACGTGATGTCTTCGTTTTCAGCATTAGTCACATAGAAGTCGGCTACAGCCAAGTTCGTGTTGGCACGAGGGATGCGACGCGTCTCCACATACGTCCAAGTGGAGTCAGGGTCATCGTCCTCGGCATTCAAGGTCAATGTCTGTCCGTCTTTCTCATAAATGATTGTCACGTCGAACTTCGGCTGTTGCGATGCTCCAGCTACAGCCTCTCTGAGGTTCGTTCCAATCTTGTAGGGACGGAAATCGTACACGGGCAGGCACACGATACAATAGATGGCGTAGCCGATGATGGAACAGAGCGTGACAAAAGCGATGAACCATTTGAGGCTTTGCCCCAAGAAGTTCTTCTGCAAGCGGTAATAGCGTTGTACCAAAATGGCAGCAGCCAGCAGGACAACGTTCTTTGCCAGTGTGGCACCATTGCTCAATACGAGCACATCGCCAAAGCAACCGCAGTCAGACACGGGATTGGCAATGACTATATAGACCGTCAAGAGCGTCATCACTGCCATGAAGATGAGTGTGACAACCGATGTCGCCTTTCTTTTCATGCCGAAGAGGATGCTTACACCCAGTGTGAACTCGAAGAATGCGAGTATCACGGCACATCCCAGCAGGAAGGTGTCAGGCAAGGTAAACCATGCCATCGCATGGATGTAGTCTTCCATCTTATAGGCAGTGCCGAGTGGGTCATTCGCCTTGACAAAGCCGCTAAAGATGAACGTGGCGGCTAAAAGCAAGTAGCACACGTTCACTGCGATGGTGAGAAGCCGTGACTTAGTTGTTGGTGCCATTGTGCGCTTCGGATAACTTGATGAGACCGAAAACGGAATAGTTAATCATGTCGAGATAGTTGGCGTCGATGCCTTCCGAGATAAGCGTCTGTCCGTCGTTTCCCTCAATCTGTTTCGTGCGATTGAGCTTCATGAGGATGAGGTCTGTGTAGCTACTCACGCGCATGGAACGCCACGCTTCGTCATAATCGTGATTTTTGCGCAGCATCAGTTCAAGTGCCGTTTGAGCATACTTATCATAGTACGCCATTGCATGGGCTGCATCCATATCCTCTGTCTCAGCGTAGCCCAATTCTAATTGTATCAAGCCCACAATCCCGTAGTTGACAATGGCTTGAAATTCAGGATAGATGCCTTCGCCAACCAGCGAAATGCCCTTGGTCTCGAGGCTTCGGATGCGGTTTGCCTTGATGAAGATTTGGTCGGTGACTGATGATGGACG
>WFMB01000011.1 GCA_009177185.1 Bacteroidales bacterium | reverse complement strand
CATTGAGGCGCAAGGATTTGCTGGCACGGTGCGCGAGATTCAAATTTTCAACACCGTAATGACAACTGCTGACAATCAGACCATCATCATCCCCAATGGTACTTTGGCAACAGGAAGCCTGAAGAACTCGACCAAGGCAAGCACAAGACGTATTGACATTGACGTGGAGGTTGCCTACGGAACGAACCCTGACGATGTGAGAAAGGTGTTGAATGACATCATCGCTGCTGATGAACGCATCATGAAAGCGCCTGCTGACAAAGCACCATTCATCCCTATGACCACGATGGGCAGCAGCAGTATCGTGTTCCAAGTACGAGTTTGGGCAGACGCTACGGACTATTGGCCTGTGAAGTTTGAGACGACAGAGAAGATTTATCGAGAACTGACCAAGGCTGGCATTGAAATTCCGTTCCAGCAAATGGATGTACACATCAAATCGTAAACAACGGTGATAAGGAACATCATCTTAGACCTTGGAGGCGTATTGCTTGACATTGACCTCGTCTATTGTATGCAACAGATGAGTGCATTGGGCATCGACCTCAAGGCGTATGAACAAGCAGAGAAGCAAGCAACCGCTGGAACAAAGGCAGCTGTGTTGGGGGAAGGTAGTGTGGCTAACGGCGCAATGCACCTCTACCAAACAGGCGACATCTCCACCGAAACGTTTCTGGAGGGAGTGAAGAAGTATTGCCGCCCAGGCACAACGACGGCGCAGGTGCTGGAGGCTTGGAACACGTGCTGTATTGACATCCCCCAATATCGCTTGGACAAGGTGAAGGAACTGAAAGAACGGGGCTACCGAATCTGCATGCTCTCCAACACAAACGAAGCACATTGGGTGAAGATTATGAACCAATGCTTCGGGGGACAGGAGGTGGTCGATAGTCTTTTCGACCANGTGTTCCTCTCNCAAGAAATGCACATGGCAAAANCAAATGATGACNTCTATTTGGAGGTGTTAAAACAGCTTGGTGCAGAAGCAGAGGAGTGNCTCTTCATNGATGATTCTAAGACGAACCTTGAAGCTGCTGCTGCCTTGGGATTCCATACCCTGCATGCGGCTACGTCCAAGACGAAAGACGGAAAAGTGATAGGAAGAGCTGAACAAGAGTGGATGGATGAGATAGAAAAAAAATTGCAGCGTTGAAGTTTTTCTCAACGCTGCAATTCCTTTTCAGTATTTAGAACTTTACGGTGACTTTCTTGCCTTGATAGGTCACTGTTTCTTTTGTGCCATCGGGCAATACAACAACGAAGGTCCGCTCTGTGAGCATGCCGTCGAACGCACCTTGGCGACGATGGATGGTTAGGGTACGCTTGGCATCGTTCCACACCATGCGAATTGTAGCAAATTTACCTTGTTCATAATTGTAGTTTGTGCCTTCATCCTCGTAAAGGGTGAACTCCGCATTAGCCCCTGGATAGACACGCAGTGTCATCTGCTTGTCCACCTGCTCGGCAGTGGATTGACGGTCGTTGCCGATAGGCAGGATGCTGCCAGCTTTGGCAAATACAGGGATTGTTGCCAAAGTGACAGAAGTATTGACGGATGTACCACCTGCGTAATGCTGACCTGTGGCATAATCATACCAACCTGCTGCGTGCTTGGGCAGGTAGGTTCTCCACTGGCTGACATTGGCTTCTGTGACGGGATGCACCAGCAGTGCTCGACCAAACATATATTCGTCCTGTTGCAGAAGTGCTTCTGCATCATCAGCNANGTCGNAAATGANCGNACGCATAAGCACNCCGCCATTNAGCGATNCTTCCGCGGCATGAGAATAGATGTATGGCAAGAGACGGTAACGCTCACGGATGCACTGGGTGAAGATATCCTGAGCTTCCCTTCCATAACGCCAAGGCTCCGTGTCGCTCATGTAGCCATGCACACGCATGAGCGGAAGATAGACACTGGTCTCAATCCAACGGAGCATACGCTCTATATAGTCCTTATTCGTATATTGGTNGCCAGGACGGANGAAGCNACCTGCATCGTANGTCCACCAAGGAAGTCCTGCGNCTTGCATGCCCAATCCTGAGGCAATCTGAATACGAAGCGTCTCGAAGTCATTGCCGACATCTCCCGTCCACATGGCTGCACCATAGCGTTGAATGCCAGGGAATCCGCAGCGCGTAAGAATCATGGAACGGCGTTGAGGTGCATCCTGACGATTTCCCTCAAATACAGTTTTGTTGACCAACAAGGGGAACACATTACGGAAGCGTTCGCCAGCATACTTGCCATTCCACACTCTCCTACCCTTCAAGTCGTCGTTTTCTGGTTCGGTCGCATCCTGCCACCAAGCATCAATGCCGTAAGGAAGCAAGTTCTTAGAGAAGACCTTCCAATAGGCTGCGGCGGCCTCGGGGTTGAAGAAGTCAATCCAATCAGTACCTGGAATATAGTAGCCCTGCTGCAACATAGACTTACCCACCTCAGAGCTCTTGTCAATCTTCGACCACACCGAAAGCATCAGCCGTACATCCATGTCATGCAGATTGTCTGTTAGTTTGCNAGGATCGNGATAATGGNCTTCATCGAACTTCATGGCATTNCATCCATACTTTCCCCACCATTNCCAGTCCTGTACAATCAAATCAAGTGGAATCTGCTCGTCGCGGAAACGCTTGGCCGTCTGGATTATCTCGTCCGAAGAATGGAAACGCTCACGACAATGGATGTAGCCCAATGCCCACTTAGGCATCATGGGCGCAGCCCCCGTCACTTGGCGGTAAGCAGCAATGATTTCATCCGCAGAACCGACAAAAATAGTGTAATCAACAGCCTCTGCCATTGGCGAACGGAGCACCGTCTGATTATCCACGGGCTTATAATAAACCACAGGCTTGTCGTCACGTTCCAATTCAGCCTCAATGGTGTGATTACCAGCCTCCAGCTCGCAGAGTATGGAGGTTGTAGGTGGAAGCCAGATATTGCGATGGTCAACCAGAAGCTTGCCATCAATGCTAAGGGTGTGGCGACGCGCCATCGTCTGCCCAACATCCAGCAGCAAAGAGTACAATCCTTTCGTAGGAACGGAGAATTGCGCCTTGAAGAGATTGCGCACACGCACCTCACTCTTACCGCCAGTAGTGGAAGTGACATTCACCACTTCGCGCACACCCTCCCCTTCTTGCTTCACAAGGGCAACGCTCTGCTCGGCAGGGTTGAACTCGGTCATGCCGTAGTTGTTCCACAACACACCATAACCTTTGTTTGACAGGAACATCGGAACAGAAATCTGCGTATTGACTTGCGTGAGGCGTCGAGAAAGTCCCCGTACATTGACATAGCCATCCTGAAACTGCCCTAAACCATAAAGAGATTCGTCAGTGGGCGACTCCAATGTCAAAGTGGCCTCATGCGTGTTCTCACCAGCCATGGTAGCAGCTTTAAGTTGATGCTGAGTGGCACGAAAGACCGTCTTTCCTGCACGGTCTTTCACCGACACCTCCTGATGGTCAGCATCTACACACAGCATCGTACCAGCGGAAGAGACGAGTGTCGTGGTCGCGCCTTGTACTTTCTTCTTCAGCGGCAAAGAGCCATTTTCGACATAAACCCACTCTGGCATCTCAGCCGTCGCACCTTCTGTATATTGGATGCGGAAGGCATTCGGCGTAAGTGCCCTAACCGCCAATTTTCCCTTGCCGAACGGAAGGGTTTCCGCACCGAGTGTCAGCAATGACATCAGCGCAAACATTAGTATCAAGTTTCTTTTCATTTCGTATTTATGTTTTTGGGGTAAATCACCTGATAACGACCACTCAGATGCATAAAAGCGAACAGACGCAACAACCCATCGTAGTAAGCATCAAAATAGCCATCTTCAAACGGAACATGCTTGGCATTCCACAAAGCATCGACAAACTCTTTGCTCTTGGCATGACTGCACATAATGGACGCAGCCGCTGTTGTGCCCACAAGACCTATTGAGTGGCGCAGTTTACGAAAACCGCCAGCTTGGAGAATCTCGTCCTCCTCTGGCAAAGAGCCATCAACTCGATACTGGTCCACAAAGTCATTGACACCCTGCGAATAGAAGAAGTTCTGAATCTTCTCTCCATACTGCTGCTGCCACTCACGGTCAGCACAGCTCCATTCGTAGTCAAGAGCGATGTTCATGGGCACACGCCATGAGTCATAACGGAAGTTGTTACCACCATTGCGGCGACCACCAAAACCCTGCATCAAACTGCCATCATACTGACACATGTCAGGGTTCAAACCCGTCATTTCATGGCAAGCCTTATGCAGGAATGCACGTGATTTCTCTGCGCATTCTCTCCAGTAGTCGGCACGTCCATCATCTGCCCACTTTGCCCACACTTCATAGAAAGCAGGGATGTGATAAGAAGGGTCAGTAAAACGCTGCCCAAAGCCATCGGGCGTGAAGGTGATAAGCTTCGTTTCGGGGTCAATGAGGAACATCTTCTGTTTCTGCGGTGCAGCACCTGCCTGCGGGCCTCCTCCGAAGCTACCAAAGGCTGGCATGGGATGCCCTTCCACCTCTCTCGGCATGATGCAGTTGAGGATGCGCTGCGCCTCCGCCTTGTAATTGATGCCTGTATCGTTGCCCCAACGGTTGGAGGCAAAAATGAGTGCTGTGATGAAATAGAGTTCGCCATCCGATGCCGCACCATCGGAATTGTGTGTGCCATCCGTCTTGCAACTCCAAGCGAAGTACCCTTCACGAGGTCCGTCCTGATGCTGCATATACTTCTTGCTCCAGCGCCACANGCGGNCAAAGATGNCCTTCTCATCNAACTGCACAGCAATCATCATACCATACGACATGCCTTCGGTACGCACATCATGGTTCTTGATGTCAGACNCNTAGCCCATCGAATCGCCAACCTCGAAATAGACCTTATTAGCACCATAGAAGACATCGTTAAAAACCTCTTGTACTCTGGCATCCACGTCTTGTGCGGAGTATCCCATTTCCACAAAGAGATTACGATACTTCCTGGTGTCGAAAGCACCTTGAGTCCAAGGCTTATACGACTGTGAGAACGCACAAACAATCATGCACATCAACACAAACACAAAGATTACCTTTTTCATGATTATCGTCTGTATGTTGTATTGTTGACGCATCTTATTGGAACTGCCACCAGTCAAAATTGAAAGTGCCGTTCATATTCTCAAAGTGCAGATAAAGGTCATGGACACCCTTCACATTCGCCACCTTGCTGCTGAGAACACGGAACTTCTCATCACCACCTGTTGGCTTCACCGACACACGACCAATCTCCTGACCCTCAATGCCGTCGATGCGCAGAACAATGTTACCACTGCCCTTGGCGGAAGCTACTGCTGCCATGAACTTCTGAGTGCCTTTACTACTAAAATCGACACCTCTCACACGAATGTACTCCCCTTCGTCTATATCGGTGATATACATTTCAACACACCCAGTAGAATAAGGCATGTCTTTCACAACACCTGTATTCTTAATGCCCATCTTCGAGCTTTTCAAGCCTTTTCCCCAAGCCATCGTTTCAGCCTCCACACGCTTGTAAGGATTCAGGAACTCAATCTGCTTCATAGGCTCTTGGTCAAGCCAATAAGGAATCTCCTGAATAGTGCCGTCCGCATTGTAAGTGATTTCCTGACCGCTGACGGAACGACGCTCATGATGCTCCCATGTGTCGATGTGCATGATGTCGTAGTTCTGACCGAAAACATAGCTCTTTCCCTTATAGTCGGTGATGCCAGGGTGGTTGCCTCGGTCACGCTCCGTAGGACGCATGATGTACCCTTTGCTCTCCCACTTGCCAGTAGGGCAGTCGCTCATCGCATAGCCCAACGCCTCAGGGCAACAAGTCGAAGCGTAAGCCAAATAGTAGTGTCCATTACGCTTGTAGAACCAAGGACCCTCCTGATAATGCTCAATGTGGTAATCAAGTTTCACGATGTCGCCACTGACAGAAATCATATCTTCGTTCAGCTTTACATAGTAAGTATGAGGATTGCCCCAATACATGTAAGCCTGACCGTCATCGTCAATAAACACCGTAGGGTCAATATCTTCCCAATGCTCCTTCTGCCATACAAGCGGCTTGCCGAGCGGGTCTTTGAAAGGACCATAAGGGCTGTCGGACACCAATACGCCAATGCCATGCCCGTGCAGAGGAGCATAAAGATAATACTTACCATTACGCTCCACCGTCTGAATAGCCCATGCACCATTCTCACGGCTGCGCCACTCGAAATCTCGGAGCGAAGCCACTGCACCATGGTCGGTCCAGTTCACCATATCCGTCGTCGAATACAACAGCCAATCATACATAAAGAATCCTGCGGAATTGCGCTCATTCTCATCGGGGATGTCCTCAGGATGGGCATCGTGAGAAGTGTAAAGGAACAGCGTGTCACCCACCACCAATGGAGAGGGGTCAGCAGTATATTTAGTTGAGAACAACGGCA
Organism: Bacteroidales bacterium; assembly: GCA_009177185.1. GTDB lineage: Bacteria > Bacteroidota > Bacteroidia > Bacteroidales > Bacteroidaceae > Minthosoma. Next base: position 25,134 of record WFMB01000011.1, on the reverse strand, counting down.
TGTTGCACTCTTCAATGCCACGGAACTTCCACCAGTCAAAGTTCATCACCTTCACGCCTTTACGACCATGGAACACGAAATAGAGGTCATGAACACCCACCACAGGAACGAAAAGGTCGGTCACCACTTCCTGCCACTTCTCCCAGCCACCAGTGTGCCCCACTTCAAGACGGGCAATCAACTTACCGTCCAAGCTGTCGATGCGCACATCTATAGAACCGCCACGCAAAGCGCTCGCCACACTCGCAGTGAATGTACGAGGCACTCTCTTGCCAAAATTCACAGCCTGCAACTTGATAAAGTCGCCATCGTGTGTGTCAGAGATATACACACCCGTTTCATCATTCCATTCGCTCTTGACGCCCTTAGAGAAAGCCATCGTTTCGGCTTCCACACGCTCATAAGGATTCAGCGTACCAATAGGCTCTACGCCCTTGTCCGTAGGCAGAATCGTCGGGAACGAGCCATCGGCATTGAACTTAAACTCTTCCACAGCCACGCTGCGACCGAATCCACCGCCACCAGGCAGTTTTCCCGTGTGATAGAAGAAGTAGTCATGCCCCTTGAAACGCTCATAACCACAATGGTTCGTGAACGAGCCAGTGCCACCTTCAGGCATAATGATACCCTTATAGGTCCATGGTCCAGTAGGGGTTGGTGCCTCAGAATAAGCGAGGTGTTCAGGCACGCCACCAGCAGCATACAAGAGATAATAGCCCTTTGAAGTCTTGGCTGCTTTCTTGTTCGTATTCTTCGAAGCGTTAGCACCCTGCGGCTTCTTCATAATCCAAGGACCTTCCGTATAAGTGTCCTTATACTGCTTTCCTTTCTCACGCTTCGTCATGTCGGGAGCACCAAAACCCTCTTCTGTCATGTCAAGCAGCGTCACCTCACCATTCAAGCTCACCATGTCCTCGTTCAGCTTCACGCAATAGACACGGGGATTGCCCCAGTACAGCCAAGCCTGCCCGTCATCGTCGATGAAGACAGTCGGGTCAATGTGATCCCAGCTACCATTCTCATACAGCGGCTTACCGATAGCATCTCGGAAAGGTCCTGTGGGGGAATCACCCACAGCCACACCAATAGCCATGCCGCCCGACAGACGGGAATGGGCACAGATATACCAATAGAACTTGCCATTGCGCTCAATGCACTGACTGGCCCACGCACGGTCGTCGGCCCAACTGAAACTCTCCAAAGCGAGCGGACTTCCATGGTCGGTCCAGTTCACCATGTCGGCAGAACTATAGACACGCCACTCCTGCATCCAAAAGAAATCGGCCTTGTCTTCGTCATGACCCGTATAAACATAAATCCTGTCGCCATGCACCATCGGAGCAGGGTCACTCGTACACCATGTCTGGACAAAAGGATTCTGCGCATGCGCAGAAAGCGGAAGCAACGCCCCCACTACACTTAATAAATAAAATAATTTTCTCATTGATTGAGTTAGGTTTTAAATTCGTGTTGCAAAGATAAAAAGAATCCCCTGAATCTACTTCCGTCTATGAAACATCTTCTTTCGTTTTTCTCACATACGAAGACATAATTACCTGCTTGCCCCTGCATCGGTTCGGGGTAAGACGAATATCTTTTGTCCTCTGACAGGAAAGCATAACACTGCCCACAAGCCATCTCAGGATGAGGAGCTGTGTCACAGCCTCAAAATCGGAGTCCCCGACATCGGCTGACCGATGTCGGGGACTCCGATTGGTCGATGTCGGGGACATCGATTTTGAGGGGTTTTCAGAGGGGAGTTGAGGAGAGACTTTTCTTGATGCACGAAACACCCCCGATTAGGGTGAAACGGAACAAAAACAAAACATGANGTCTTGACCCGTTTCANCNTAATCGNGGGNATCNTTTTNTATTNGCCTNNTGACAGGCAGGAGGGCTATCTCAACCTGTGTCGCATGAAGTGCCGCTTCACATACAAGAAATAAAACAGGACACCAAAAAGGTTGATGAAGAAAGCGAACCAAAATGCTCCAGAATAGCAAGTGTGATGAATCACCGCACCACCCATCACAACTCCGATGCCCATGCCGATGTCCCAACAAGTCAACTGAGACGAGTTGGCAGTTCCACGCTTGTTGTTAGGAGCGAGGTTGATGAACATCGTCTGCATGCCCGGCCAAATGTGCCCATTGCCCAAACCGATGATAAGGGCTGCACCATAATACCCCACCTCGTTCTTCAACGCAGCAAACAGCAAGTAGCCAAAGAGGCTGATGAGAATGCCATGATTGACATTCTCCACCACCTTCCCCTTGCGGAGCGAACGCGCCCCTATCAAACGGGAAAGGATTAGTCCGCCACTCAACACCGCAAACCATACGCCTGTACCTGCGGTTATACCCAAGTCCTCTTTTCCATAGATGGCAAGATAGGTGGCAAGCACACCATACGACGCTCCCACACATACCATCACCACGCCTTCGCTCCATCCCTTCACCAAGAAGAAACGGTCAAAGGACAGAGGGTCTTTGTTGGTGACCGTCAGCTTGGCAGGGAAATGCACCGTAGCATTGATGGCACACCCTGCACCTGCTGCCAACAGAGCGATGAGAAAAATGATGTTATAGTTACCAATCGTGCTGTAGATGAACAGCCCGATTGTAGGGGCAATACTCGTGGCAAGATTGTTCGACAAGCCATAGTAGCCAATACCTTCAGCGCGTCTCGACGGATGCAACACATCAATGGCACAAGTGCTGTTTGCCACAGTGGCAGCTCCCATGGGCGCACCGTGCATGGTGCGGATAACCGCAAAGAGCGTCATGGTGCCTGCAATCAGATAGCCTGCAAAGAACACGAAAAAGAGGAAATAGCTGGTAAGCAACACAACACGTCGCGGAAAGCTGTCCACCAAATAACCTGCAANNGGACGAGCAAACAACGNAGTCAGCGTNTAGCCTGACAGNACAAACNCAATGGTGNCTTTATCCACATGATAAGTCTCGCTCAAATACAATGGCAAAAGCGGTGTGACAATCATGAACGAAAAGAAAATCATGAAGTTGGCGCACCAAACTTTTACATAATTAGCATTCCACAGCTTTACTTCTTCTTCCATATCCTCTCACAAAAACGAGGCGCACCACGCACCCCGTCTTCTTTATTCTACACTCATAGTATTATTATAATATGTAACACAACTCCTCCGAACCTGTCATTCTACAAATACCAGCGGCAGGTCCTGTTTACCAACCCAAGGTGTATTGAAAAGCTATTGCGTCAACTGCAGGATTCCACCCGTAGCCGGGTTAAACGTCAGCTTCGTTGTTGCCCCTTTGTTAAACAATGTGGGGCTTAGCGAATCAATCGTACCAAATTGGGCAAAGGGGAGTTCGCGTTCATACAAAACGCCATTCATCGTGGACAACTGCACCTTCGCCATGCTGGGCATGTTATAAACAAGCCCTCCCATCTTACGCTTCATCAAATCCTTTTCATTCGGGAGCACCACTGTATGCTGGTCCTTGACAGAAAGGAAATAAGGCTCTCCTGCAAGGTCGTCCGCATCCACAAATCCTTGTTTGCGCGAGAAACGGAAAAGCACATCCTGTTCCACATCACCAATTGGGAAATAGCTGTAGGACTTGGACACCCATGTTGTATCATTATAGCCCACAAATAATTGCATTAACGCCTCCTCCTGCCTGTCCAACTCACTGAGCACAATTTTGAGCGAAGCCCCATCCTTGGGCATGGATTCCACTTGTCCCCGTTTGATGGCATTCTTGCTCTCGCGAATATCCAAAATCTCCTGAGCCGTCAGTTCCGCCATCTTTGCCGTAGAAGTAGCAGAAAGAATCTCCTCTGTCAAATACCGACGCGCATCTAATTGATGGTGTGTAGAATGAGAAGCAGGAAGAACGTGTTCCTCTATCTCTGTATGCGTGTTGACAGCAACCAAGATGCCGCTCTCGGTCAGTTGCGCCATCGGTGCAACCGTCTTGTCTTTCAGCTTCACCGTGTACATCTTCGTTGTGTCGGGCACTCCTGTTTGATAGACATTCAGCGTGGTCAACTCCCAAGTGGTCGAAGGTGATGTACCAACACCCTGAATGTGCAAGTACCGTTCTGCATACTTTGCGTATTCGCCAGGGACATACACTATCTTTAGGGCGGCTGCTTCCACATTCAAAGCCGTCTTGGGCAATGCGTAATTCACTCCATTGGCAACCACACCCGGGGTGAACTCTGTTACTTGTGTCTGCGCCTTTGCTCCCCACGCCATTAGGGCTGCAAAGGTCATTATCATTGTTTTCTTCATGTTCACTTCATTATTTGCCCGTCTCTTACGGCACGAAAAGCACGAGGCAGGTATTCGATAAGGTCGCTGGCTATCAAACTCTCCTGACACAACTCTTCTGCTACAATATCACCAGCCAATCCATGTATATAGACTCCCATTCGAGCTGCCACCTCAGGCGGATACGATTGAGCCAAAAATGCCAAGATAATACCAGTCAGCACATCACCCGAACCCGCTGTTGCCATTCCGGGATTACCCGTCGAATTGAAATAGACATTGCCATCAGGAGTACAAACTGCCGAATATGCGCCCTTGATGATTATATAGATTTGCTGACGCATANCCAAATNGCGNGNACGNTCCANCTCCTNNTANGANTNATGTGTCATNCCGATAAGACNGAACAGTTCCTTCNTNTGAGGAGNCNANATNCTATGCTTNGGCAACTGAGAAATCCATCCACGATGAGAGCCACAGATGTTGAGCGCATCGGCATCAATCACTGCTGGGCACTTCGCCATACTAACCTGTTCGATAAACGCTTGCGTGGTGTAAGAAGATGTGCCGATACCAGGACCTATACCCATCGCATCGTAATCATCCGTGTCAAACGACTGGCTGAAACAATTAGAATCCACATCAATATCCAACACCGCTTCTGGCACTGCTGTTTGAAGCACCTGCACATTGCATTCGGGTGTTCGTATCGTCAGCTTCCCCACCCCACTACGCAGACAAGCTTTTGCACTCAATACGGCGGCACCTGCCATGCCTTTCTTGCCTGCTATCAGCAACGCTTTGCCCACAATGCTCTTATGAACAAAGCGCGACCGTTTCTTCAACAATGTCTGAAAATCCGTCTTCTCCGACAAGAAATAGGGGGTCTGCGTCTCCTCATTGCATGGGTCTATGATGCCAATGTCCAACACTTCCCACTCGCCTACATAGCATTCATTCTCAGGGAAGAAGAACGCCAGTTTCGGATTCTGAATGGTGTATGTGACATTAGCTTTCACGATGTGCCTCATCACGTTATATGTGTTATCCTCACACATCAATCCCGAAGGAACATCAATCGACACCACCGTAGCTGGAGAGGCATTGATGTATTTCACCACTGAGGCAANTCCACCNTTCAAAGNTCTGGAAAGTCCTGTACCAAACAAACCGTCGATTACCAAATCCTCTTCCTCCAACACAGGCGGCTGAAACTCAGAAGTCACCTCAGTGAACGTCATGCAGGATTGTCCCAGCGCATTTGCCATCCCCGTTTGACACGCCACCAATCGCTGCTTGTTGACCTCACAGTCAGGAGAAAGGCTGTCAGATATATTGAAAAGATAAACCGTCACTTGATACTTGGCTTCGTACAGCATTCTGGCAATCGCCAATGCATCACCACCATTATTGCCCGGACCAGCAAAGACCTTAACAGGAGTGCCAACTGCCCAGCGACTACAAATTTTGTCAGCCACCGCACGTGATGCCCTTTCCATTAAATCAATGGAATTGACAGGTTCATGCTCTATCGTGTAGTCATCTATGACCTTTAATTGAGCTGCGGATAATATCTTCATTGTACTGAAAAGGTTGAGAAGTACAGAGTTACTTTGATGTGCAAAAATAGTAAATCCACATTAATAAAAGAGACAGAAAAAGCCTAAAACAACACCTCATCGTATGTTTTTTCACTTTATTATCACCGTTTGTATCCTATAATAAGGATTTTTTTGTAGCTTTGCACTAAATAAACGCAACGCTCACAAACATGATTACGATAAAAGACAAGCAATTTGAGCTATTCATTCATCACGAGCAAATTGCAGACAGAGTTGCAGCGTTGGCAGAAAGACTCAATGCTGACTACGAGGGAAAGACTCCCATCCTTATCGCCATCTTGAATGGGGCTTTCATGTTTGCCGCTGATTTGGTGCGCCACCTCACCTTCGACCACGAAATTCAATTTGCAAAGTTCTCCTCTTATGTGAAGATGGACACAACGGGCAAGGTGAAGGAACTAATCGGTCTCAATATCGACATTGCGAATCGTGATGTCATCATAGTGGAAGACATCATCGACACAGGAATCACCATGCACCACTTGTTGCCACAGCTGAAAGCAAAAGGTGTTAAGTCGGTGGAAATTGCCACCCTGCTCATGAAGCCAAACAAGTTGAAAGCACCCATCAACGTGAAATACTGCGCAATAGAGATTCCCAACAAATTCATTGTGGGCTATGGTCTTGACTACGACGGCATCGGACGCAACCACAAAAGCATTTATGTAGTGAAAGAAGGCTAAAGAAAACTTCTTATAGTTTCCATCAGCCTATGACTTACAACAACAAATAAACATAAACAACAAAATGAAGAACATTATCATCTTCGGTGCCCCAGGCTCAGGCAAAGGCACTTACAGCGACGAAATCGTTGCACGTTACGACATGGGACACATCTCCACTGGCGATGTGCTCCGTAGTGAGATTAAAAATGGTACAGAACTCGGCAAGATTGCCCAAGGATACATTGACAATGGCCAACTCATTCCTGACGAGTTGATGATTGACATCCTTGCCAAGACTTATGATGCACTGCCAGCTGGCAAAGGCGTTATCTTTGACGGATTTCCACGCACCATCGCTCAAGCTGAAGCTCTGAAGAAGATGCTGGCTGACCGCAAGCACGACATGGGAGTCATGCTCGAACTCATCGTTGACGAAGAGACTCTTCTCGCCCGTCTGCTCAACCGAGCCAAAGAGCAGGGACGTGCAGACGACAACGAAGAGACCATCAAGAAGCGTTTCGAGGTCTATCACAAGCAAACCGAACCCCTCTCCAAGTGGTTTGAACAGGAAGGCATCCGCAACGCATTCACATGGAAAGGCTCAAAAGAGACCATGTTAGGTGAAATCTTCGCTTTCCTTGACACCCAAAAGTAAAATAAAAAAAGTTGAAGAATTGAAGTTAATGCTTCACGCTATGCGCTAATTGCATGGAACTTCAATCCTTCAACTTTTTATGTTTCCAATCCAATCTTATGGAATCTAACTTCATTGACTATGTAAAAATCTATTGCCGTTCGGGGCGTGGTGGACGTGGTTCTGCCCACATGCACCGTGCCAAGTATCTGCCCAAGGGAGGTCCCGATGGAGGCAATGGCGGTCGCGGTGGTCACGTCATCCTGCGCGGCAATCGCAACTACTGGACATTGCTCCACCTCCGCTACGACCGACACATTCAGGCAGAGCACGGCGGTAATGGCTCGAAGAACAAATCAACAGGCAAGCAGGGAGCCAATGCTTATATTGAAGTGCCCTGTGGTACAGCCGTGTATGATGCTGAGACAGGCGAATACATCTGCGACGTAACAGAGCACGAACAGGAAGTNACCCTNTTGCATGGTGNNCGTGGAGGTNTGGGAANCTTCAATTTTGCCACTCCCACGAACAAAGCACCACGCTATGCTCAACCAGGTGAACCCATGCAGGAGCGCGCCGTCATTCTTGAGCTGAAACTTTTGGCTGACGTAGGTCTTGTGGGATTCCCCAATGCAGGTAAATCCACCCTCGTCAACGCAGTCTCTTCTGCCAAGCCCAAGATAGACAACTACCCCTTTACTACACTGGAGCCCTCGCTGGGTATCGTGTCTTACCGTGACGGTCGTTCTTTCGTCATTGCCGACATCCCTGGCATCATCGAAGGAGCCAGCGAAGGCAAAGGACTTGGTCTCCGCTTCCTTCGCCACATAGAACGCAATTCCCTGCTGCTCTTCATGGTACCAGCGGATACTGAGGACATTCGCCACGAATACGACGTGCTCCTCAACGAACTGGCACAGTTTAACCCCGAACTGCTCTCGAAGGGACGTGTGCTCGCCATCACCAAGTGTGACCTCCTCGGACAGGACGAAGAACTGAAAGAGATGCTAAAAGAAGGACTGCCAGACGATATCCCCATCGTCTTCATCAGTTCCGTCGCTCAACAAGGTTTGCAAGAACTTAAAGACATCCTCTGGCACGAGATGAATAGCGAGAGTAACAAAATCGCCGCCATCAACACCCAAGAATCCATCATCCATGCCACCAAGACCTTCGCCTACATCAACGAACTGCCCAACGACGATAACGAAGGCTGGGGTGATGATACCACCGAAGAAGAGGACATCGAGTTCTTTGACGAAGATGAGATTGAAGACCTCGAAGACTTCGAGTACGAAGAGTAAATCTCAAAACGAAAATGCACATCTATCCCACTCCCTCCCACATCATTGCTTTCTCCACTACGCGAGATGGCAATGTCTCCATACCAATTCCCCGTCTCCTCATGCCACTACACCAAGTGCATGAGGGCAAGACCGTCGTTATTGACGAGACCTTTCTCGGCATGAACCCACTCAAACAAGCACTCGCCCTCGATGGTGTGGATGCCTTGGCTACTCACCTCACCGATATCTGCATTTGTGTCCGCACCGCCGACTGCATTCCCGTCCTCCTTTGGGATGACACCACCAAAGTTATCTCTGCCATACATGCAGGTTGGAAAGGTACTCAGAAACGTATCGTTGAAAACAACATAGACTTGCTCAACACCACCTACGGAACACGCCCTCAACACCTCCATGCCATCATTGGTCCAGGCATCGGTCCCGAAAGCTTCGAGATTGGTGATGAAGTCTATGAACTCTTTGCCCAAGCAGGATTCCCGATGGAGCAACTCGCCCAACGCTATCCTCTGATGAACTCTCACAGACAGAAAGACGTGGCTGAAACCCGTTGGCACATTGACCTTTGGGAATGCAACCGCCTACAACTGATAGAAAAAGGTGTCAATCCCCAAAACATCTATGTTTCAGGCATCGACACCTATCAGAACTACGACCGTTTCTGCTCTGCCCGTCGAAACATCAACAGCAGAATCATCAACGGCATCATGCTAAACAGCTAAAGACCGTTTTCCATTCATCACAGAACTCCTGCATAGAATGGAACAAAAAGTTTGCTCCCTTGCTTAGCAGCGCCTCATCAGGAAGAGGTCCCGTATTCACCGCAATAGTGAACACGCCTGCCTCTACACCTGCCTCTACACCTAAAGGAGCATTCTCCACAACGATGAAGTTATAGGGCAGCAACTTTTCGCCTCCCCATTTTCTCATCTTCTCCATGCCCATCAAATACGGCTCTGGGGTCGGTTTTCCATATTTCACATCGAAAGCCGTCACCATCAGCTCCTTCCTAAACATATTAGGGAAGTTCTTGTTCAATCGTTCCAACAGCGTCTTCTGCCCACTGCCAGTCACTACCATCGGCACTACCTCACTTTCCTTCACCTTGCAAAGCAATTCATACGCACCAGCCATCCTTTCCGCCTTCGGACACAGATTAAACAAGTCACTCTTATATTTATATATATTGTGTATTTCCTCCTCCGTTGCTTCACATCCACGCTGGCGCAGAGAAACAAGATTGATGGTACCAGCTCCCGTACGTCCTTCGTGCATATATGCCTCCCACTCTGGCAAATCCAGACCAAAATGCGCCATCGTTTCATGCCAACACTTCGCATGGTTCTTCATCGAGTCGAACAACACCCCGTCCATATCAAACATCGCCGCCTTCAACGTCATCTGCTCATAACCATGCGCTGCCAAATACTGCTTCACAGCCATCTCTATATCTTTCCGTTTCATCCTATCAAACCTTCTTTCTAAAAACGGCTACAAAGTTACGATTAAACGAGCACAACACAAAGGAAACACACATTTTCCTCAGAACCCTGCCGAACATGACCAAATCCCATCAATCTCCCTTTGTAAAAGATTGAGGAAACGAGCAGCATGGGCACCATCCATTTGGGTGTGGTGGAATTGGAACGAAACGGTCAGTGTGGTCTTTAATAGCCCTTTTCTGTAGCTTCCCCAAATCAAGAAAGGATTGTTATAAACACCACTATACATCCCCACAGCTCCATCTATATCATATTGGACCAAAGCAGAGGTGCCTATCACCATGCGGTCTGGTATGTCGTGATTCTCACAACTATCGGCCACTTGACGGGTCAGACGCAAGTAATCAGCATTGAACACGGCAAAACTATCGGAAAAAGGAATGTCACACGAGCTTATTCCTCCTTTCGAGTTGACCACAATTGTACACACCGCCAACGAATCATACTCCACCATCTTATCGCCCAACGGAAGCATGTAAAACTCCTTCACTCTCGTAGCAGCCTTACCGATACACCAACACATCAGCATGTTGAACTTCCAGCCGTGTTTACGGCTAAACCTCCTGAGTTTGCCGACCTCAAGGGACTTCATAAATGTAACCATCGGCATCGGGGCAGACATCCACATATCAAACGCATAAGCACGTGTGGTCCTTTGAGGGTTAATCTCTCGCATCATTTTTTTTGATACAAAGATACGACGAAGAAAAACACCTCAATAGAACAAAAGAGACATTTATGCAGGATTAGAAAAAAGGTCAGAGTATGGAACGCAGTGTTTGAGCAACGCCTTGGGCGAATAGCCGCTCAAAGACTTAAATTCGCGGATAAAATGAGATTGGTCGGCATAACCACAGTCACAAGCAATAGCAGCATAGTGCCGATCCCCCTTTTGCAACATCCACAGCGATTTCTGAAACCGAACGATTCTGGCATATTCCTTAGGATTCATACCTACAGATTCGCGAAACACGCGTTCAAACTGCTTTTTGCCAAGACAAGCAGCATCGGCAAGCTCTACAACAGGCTTTGACGGATTGCGCATCAACCAATTGACTGACGCCCCAATCCTGTCAACATTCAGCGAAGCCCGAACCTTTGACATCAACCACATTTCAATTATCTCTATACAACGGGCATCGTCCTCACAATCCCAAACCTTCACGGCAAGCTCATCCAACTCGGCATTCCCTATGTCACCACCCGATATCTCCATGTTGTAGAACTCCGATGGCGGAATGCCCAAAAAAAGACTGATGACATTCGGATAAAAGACAACAACGACCATATCTATATCGCCATCAGACGTTATATGTGCAGGGAAATTCACTTGCCCACTTATCGTTAACCGATGCTGCCAACTATTAAGCTCAGGAATATAGAGAGGCGACCTCCTGTGAAAGATTATCTGGCTACAGCCGATGGGAAAAGTCTGTGTACAGAAAGGTTGGCAACTCTTCAGTGTCCAATAATAACGCACATACAGGCTCAGTTCTGCTTTGGGTTGGAATATCTTCATCGGTTGGACATACAAGTTGAAACAAACTCAGTAGTCAAAATACGGCAACTTGTGTCTGTATAGCTATTATATCAATAAAAAAAAGACTGAATATCAGCCTTTCTTTGCGGAGAGAGAGGGATTCGAACCCCCGGTGCCTCTCAGCACGACGGTTTTCAAGACCGTTGTAATCGACCACTCTACCATCTCTCCTAAAATGAAAGGGATTTTGATTTTGTCTCCATCCCTTCCTTGTACGCCCTCAGGGGCTCGAACCCTGGACCCATTGATTAAGAGTCAATTGCTCTACCAACTGAGCTAAGGACGCATCTTATGTATTGCGCTTCAGGATGGGCTTGAACCAACGACCCCATGATTAACAGTCATGTGCTCTAACCAACTGAGCTACTGAAGCATTGTTCCTTGTGTGAAGAGGAGGAGACTCGAACTCCCACGGGCTAAGCCCACTACNCCCTCANAGTANCGCGTCTACCATNCCGCCACCTCTCCATTGAAGGATTTCATGTGTTGCCATCGGAAGTTCCGACTTTTGAGCGGAAGACGGGGCTCAAACCCGCGACCCCCAGCTTGGAAGGCTAGTGCTCTATCAACTGAGCTACTTCCGCGACATCTCCTCATTCGTGGGCTTTAACCCTGATTGACTTCACTTTCGTTCCATCTATCCGTGGGCAGGGACGGATTCGAACCGCCGAAGCCGTAAGGCAACAGATTTACAGTCTGCCCGTTTTAACCACTTACCTACCTACCCAAGCTTAGTATTGCTACATTGCTTTTTCCGAGAGTGACTCGCACAGGATTCAAACCTGTAACCTTTTGATCCGTAGTCAAATGCTCTATTCAGTTGAGCTAGCGAGCCATATAAATTCCAATTTCAAAGATTTGGGCTTTCACCCTTGTGGGCGCTGACGGATTCGAACCGCCGACCCTCTGCTTGTAAGGCAGACGCTCTGAACCAGCTGAGCTAAGCGCCCCTTTGCTTTATTTGGGAAGTCCGTCGGAATAACGCTATCTCACCAGACTTTGTCATATTGTTTCTTCCGTTCCTTCCCGAAAGCGAGTGCAAAGGTAGAGAGTTTTTCAGAAACCACCAAATGTTTTCAACACTTTTTTGCAAGTTTTTTTCATTACAATCGTTAAATAGCTGATTATCAGCTACACCATTTTAACTTCTCTTTTAAGCATTGTTTTCATCAAACTCCATTTCCGTGTCACTCAATGACAGCTTACCACCCTTCCCTATTCCTGCGATATAGAGCGTCTAATCAAGTTTGTATTTCATCCGATACTCCTGTGGACTGCACCCAGCATTGCGACGGAAGTAGTCGCTGAAAAAAGATGGACTGGAGAAATTATACTTGTATGCCAACTCCGTAAGAGATATATCCGACTGAAGGAGATCGAGACGTATCTGCATAATGACATAGGTGTCAATAGCCTCTTTAGGCGACTTAGCATAGTGAGCTTGCACGATGTTGGTCAGATAACGAGTCGTGATACAGAGTTTTTCTGCATAGAAGGCAACAGTACGGGCTGTGCGGTAATGCTCACTTAACAGTTGACGGAAGCGAAAGAAGAGTTCATCACTGCGACTCCTGAATACATCGACCTCGATTTCTTTTTGGCGAAGTATTACCTGATAGAGCATGTAGAAAGCTCGCAATTGCATGATACTGATAAAATATAGTTCGCGCGCGGAGCAGACGGCAATGGCAGGTTTCAACAAACTGACCATTCCACCCGCAGCATCCGAGATTTCAGGCACATTGAGGANAATGTTCTTCTTGAGTGCATTGGCATNGACGTTCTCCAGCTGATNCAGTACCNCCAATTGNATGAAACNACNGAACGCCAAGATTTCCACCTCAAAATCTGCCGACCGCTTCTCCACCTTGATAATATCCCCAGGATTAAACAACACTACGCTACCAGCTTGTTCTTCTATCATATCAAAGTTACAAAGGACACGTGCCGTACCTCGAAGCACATGCAAAATCAATGCGCAGTCAATAGCAAGTCCCTCGCTGGTATATTGCGGAGGAACACCTGCATAGAGGGCTACGGGACGCTCGTCAGAAACAAAAGGCGTAAACATTTATTCTCATATTTCGACACAAAATTACATAATAATCCTCATACGAGTGCGGTTTATTCCGATTTTCTAAAACTTATTGCATATATTCGTAACAACAGAGCAAGAAAACCGCCATACCTTTGCAGCAGATTTGAAAACATGAACAAATATATAAACAAAAAATGATGAAGACAAGAAAATTAGGGAAATTGGAAGTATCAGCCATTGGCATGGGCTGTATGGGATTCAGCACGGCCTATGGAAAAATCCCAGAAGAGAGTGAGTCTATCCGTTTGATGCACAAAGCGCATGACATGGGCTGCACGTTGTACGACACAGCGGAAATCTATGCCACGTTCAGAAATGAAGAGCTCGTGGGAAAGGCATTGAAACCAATCCGCAACGAAATCGTGTTGTGTACAAAATACTCCCCTGCGGCACTACTTGGTCAAGAGGATATCGAAGGCGGNAAACTGAGTCGCAACGGCGTGCNCTTTGCTGTGGAAAACAGCCTGANAAGGATGCAGACNGACCNTNNCGACCTCTACTATGCACATCGCGTTCCGACCGAGGTGAATGTCGAGGAAATGGCTGACTGGTTTGGTGAACTCATCAAGGAAGGCAAGATACTTGCTTGGGGCGTTTCAGAGGCTACCACAGAACAGATTCGCAAAGCACATGCCATTACTCCTTTGGCAGCCGTCCAAAGCGAATACTCTATGATGGCAAGACAATGGGAATCCAATGTCATTCCGCTATGTCGTAAGCTGGGCATAGGCTTCGTTGCCTACTCGCCCATGGCAGGCGGATTGCTGAGCGGCAAGTACACAGCGCAAACGGAATACCAAGGAGACGACATCCGTCGTGTCATTTCACGCTACAAGCCAGAGAACGTATCAGCCAATCAACCCATCATTGACCTTGTCACAAAATTTGCAGAGGAAAAGAAATGCACGCCAGCACAAATTTCACTGGCATGGGTGATGAAAGGCCCCAACATCATTCCCATCCCAGGCATGCGCAGCGATGCCCGCATTGCCGAGAATCTCGGTGCAGCCGACATAACGTTGTCAGACGAGGAGTATACACTCCTGACAGATGCCTTGAAAAACCTGAAAGTCTTTGGAGAACGCACCGACGAACAGATTGCAGGACTCGGCAAACTCAGAACCGAGCTTTATGGTAGTTCCGGTGTGCATCATACAAAATAAAGATACCGATGATTTATCTGTTACTGATATTCCAGCTGGGAATAACAACACCTGTTCTGACATCCGCAAATTCACGTTTGCGGATGTCACTTCCAAAAGCATTGGAGTGATACAAAAATAGGCTTGTTGTGCGCAGTAGAGTAGCAGGTACGCCGTTTTAAGATTAAATTAACGAGAGTTTGATATAACGAAGTATTGATGTCCGAAATTCTCCAAAGAACTTCTGTTTGACGCTTCATGCTGCCGTTTCAACTCGTTGGCAACAGCCATACTTCCACCCCATGCCAACAAGTGCCTTTGTCCACCTCTCAGACCGTCCTATTGATGTCACCACACTCCGACGAAAGTGACAAGCAATTTTATGACAGAAACTTCTTTGCACAAGAAAAATATGGTCTTATGCTAAAATCATCCATCGTTGTCTGACAAAACCAATTAAAAAACACTACCTTTGCAGTCAAAGACAATGCCACAATTGCGATGTCAGGGAAAGCCTGATTTCCACATCACAAGGCAGTCTCAACAAAGAGTTCAAAAATAAGAAGACTGCGGAAAAGCGTTTCCCACTCTTTGTTTATCTTACGATATTAGGACTAAGTCCTTGTTCTCACAAATCGAATAACCGCCAATTTATTCAGCACATGAGAACAAGCGATGGAGCGTCTGTGTCCCCTAAGGGGCGCAGACCACTCGTGCTTGTTTGTGTGCATGGTTTACTTGGCGGTTGACCAGATTTGAAGATAAGCATGTGGTGGGTGCGCCTTTTTTTGTTATGCTTCATTTGGAAATGAATCAATCCTCGTCTTGCCGCAACATACATGGCTACGGCAGGACAAGACATAACGACACAACTATGATTTGTATAGGACAACGCATCAAAGACGAACTTGACAGACAAGAGCGCAGCATAAGTTGGCTTGCTCGCAAATTAAATCGCGACAGAACCGTGGTGTATCGCATACTCCGCAGCAGCAGTATTGACACAGCTATGCTGGCAAGTATCTCACGAATCCTTCGCCACAATTTCCTCGCCGAACTATCAAAGGATATTGAACCACTTGAATGAGACAAAAACANAACAGATATGCAGNNNATNACANCACATGGTTTACTGCGCCACTGCATTAAAAAGACGTACCTTTGCATCGGCTTTTTCAAAAAGCCAATAGTATTAACTTAATTTTATATAAACATGAAAAAATTAAATTCTTTATTCACTGTAGCCATGTTGGCAGTGAGTATGGTGGTTGTGTCATTAGCAGCCACGAGTTGCAGTAACGATGATGACGATAACAATGGTGGTGGCGAATCATCCACTAACATTATTGTTGGAACATGGACAGGTCTTGATGATTGGGGTGACCACATGACACTAACATTCAAAAAAGACGGAACTGGTACATATAATATGACCGTCGAATCTGAGACAGAGTATGGCACATTCTCTTATGAAATGCTTGATGAATCCACAGGTATGATTACCATCAAATACTATGACAGCTATTCAGGAACAGACATAGACCTTTACGATTTTTCTATCAAAGGTACAAAAATGTATGTTAATGATTATTACGATGCAGACTTCCAATGGAGACTAACTAAGAAGTAATATCTTGAAATCATTTATTCTCTTTTTGACATGTTTGACAGCTTGTTTGCTCTGTGTTAACACGACAAACAAGCTGTCGATTCATAGTCTGACATCACCAATTCTGACGGCATTTTTGCTAAGCTGGATAACCACCATACTTCCTAACACTTTGCGCCCGATAATACAGGTACTCTTGGGCGAATGTGTCATTGTTATCTGCATCGTGGACTGCTATTGCCAAGTATTTTTGGGAACACCAATTACGCCCCAATTATTGTCAAATGTACAACTAAGCGACACCCGAGAGGCACATGAATTTTTGTCAACTTTCATCGGCATCAATGTTATTCGTCATTGGCGAATTGCCACCCTTTTATTGGTTGCAATACTGTTTCCTATATCGTTTTTGTTAAGATGGCAACAACCGATAATAAAGAAAAGGTTAAATTATGTGTGGATAGCAATCCTCTCCTTTTGTATAGTTTACGAAATTCCTGCATTATACAAGTATTCGCTACTCTTCATACAGAAGCAAAATATGGAGAATCTGGAAGGACTCATTTTCAGACATTATCACGAGCAAACACCAACCCCTGTGCATCGTATCATCTTTGCTTATTTTACGTCTATACAATCGGGGCAAGTTCTTGACCAAATAAAACATTCTACATTTGAAGCTGATATTNATANCTGNGAATACATATCTCCCCATATAGTACTNATTATTGGNNANANCTATAACAAACATCATTCTTCGCTCTACAACTATCGGNTNCCAACCACACCANNACAGCAAATGCGGTNNCAACAGGNAGAACNATTCNTATTNACCGATATTGTAANGCCTTGNAACANTACCAGTAATGTATTTATTGAGATGTTTTCGCTTTGGGAACATGGTTGTAAGCGGAGTATTTCCCAATACCCGTTATTCCCTATACTATTTCAACGTGCTGGCTACAAAGTTACATTCTTCTCCAATCAGTATTTTCTGACAGGTTTCCACAAAGGAGCGACAAATCAGGTGGGTCATTTCTTTCTTACCGACATGGAGCTGAGCAACTTGCTCTTCTCCTACCGAAATCGGAAATCATCTAAGTATGATTTGGGACTATTCACTCAAATGAAGAACTACATGACAGATGTTGTACGTCCAGCATATACTTTAGACATTGTTCACTTGATAGGTCAACATTTTGACTATTCAGCACGTTATCCACATTCACAATCAACATTTTCGATAGAAGATTATGAAGATAGAACATTACCAAAGGATACGAAACAAGTTATAATGCACTACGATAATGCAACCAGATACAACGACATCGTTCTTGATAGTTTACTATCTCTATACGAGAAAGAAGAAACCGTAGTCCTGTTCATCGCAGACCACGGAGAAGAAGTTTACGATGAATTGGCTATACATGGAAGACTTTTCCAAGACCCAACAGGCACACAAGCTCGTTATGAATATGAAATTCCTATGTGGATATGGTGCTCCAAAAACTATCGTCAAAATCACCCCAATATAATCGGGAGTATCAAACAAGCACAAAACAAGCCATTTATGACTGACAGACTTCCACAAATACTGCTGTCACTTGCAGGAATATCATGCCAATGGAGCAATGAAACCTCCAATTTGTTGTCACCTACATATCGGACAAGNCATCGTATAATTGGNGGANATACAAACTACNACCATTTTTATACAACCATTCCCCAATAGCCATCACCTGTGAACGTCTAATACTCACCAATCAAGTTCCCCGAACAGCCCTCCAAAAGTCAAGCACAAGACTTTGGAGGGCTGTTTGTATGTAAGAATGTTGTAGCATGACTTTCTCGCAGCAAACGGAAAGTTATTATCTCATTCGGTTATATCTTTGATTCTTAATATCTAATAAAGGAGGACGAATATCTAACAAAGAATGTTAAACATTGGGTGAGAAGCTAACTTTTATCGCTATTCGTTGCGGCTTATCTAAAACNTTAGATTACCTTTGCCACAGAAAANNTAAAACNTTAGCTTTANGNTAAGCGGCGCATAAAGCACAAAATCAAGTCAATCATGAAGAAGGACAATGAAGAAAGACGACTGACCAAGGCGGAGATGGGAATCATGAACGTGCTTTGGGACAAGGGCGAGGGCATGACCACCCACGAAATCATCGAGCAATATCCCGAGCCGAAGCCTGCCTACTCCACCATCGCCACGTTTCTGAAGATATTGGTGAACAAGGAGTTCATCCAGTCGAAAAAGCAGGAGGGTGGAGGCAAGACCTTCGTGTTCGAGCCGCTCATCAGTCGTGAGAACTACACCAACCGTGTGATGAAAGAAGTGAAGAGCACCTTCTTCGCAGGTTCGCTGAAATCCATGCTCTCTTTCTTCGCAAGCCAAGAAGAGGTGTCGGAGGAAGACCTGCAAGAAATCATGACCCTCATCAAAACAGGCTCCCGTTAGACAAGACACTTCGATAACATCTTTAATCCTCAAAAAGATATGCTATACATTCTCAAAGCCGCCATCACGCTGGCACTCCTTTACAGCTGTTTCTTCGTCTTTCTGAGCAAAGAGACATTCCACAGGTTCAACCGCAGTATGCTGGTGGGCATCATGCTCGTGTCGCTCATCCTGCCGCTGTGCCACTTCACCACCCANCATCCCACAGTGCTGAACGAGGAGGTGTATGAGATGCAGACTTACATCGAGCAAGACGCCACGCCCGTCATCATCACGGCATCAAAAGCCACACCTGTCACATGGATGCAGGCACTCACATGGCTCTATTGGGCAGGAGTCGCCGTCATGCTCACCCTCACCCTGTTACAAACCTGTTCGCTCGTCCGTTTCCTGCATGGAGGCATCCGACAAACAGACGGACGAGGCAACACCGTCATCCTGCACAACCGCGACGCGTTGCCGTTCAGCATCTTCCGCTACATCGTGATGAACGTGAAGGACTACGAGACCGAACGACGCTATATCCTCGCCCACGAACAGGAGCACATCCGCTTGGGGCACACCTACGACCTCCTGCTCTGCGAGGCGATGAAGACCCTCCTGTGGTTCAATCCCTTCATTTGGTTCCTCAGCCGAGACCTCAGAGCCATCCACGAGTATGAGGCCGACCAAGCAGTCATCAACCAAGGCATCGATGCAAAATCATATCAACAACTTCTCGTGATGAAAGTCGTAGGCGATCGTCTGCAGCCATTCACCAACAACCTGAATCACGGGTCACTCAAAAAACGTATTCTTATGATGTACCAAAAACCTTCCAACCGATGGCTCATGCTCAAAGCTATCTGTGCCGTCCCCGTGGTGGCATTGACCGTCAATGCTTTCGCCACACCTGCCGAGACAACCTCCGTGGAAGACATGGTGAAGACTTTGGAAGCCAAAGAAGTGCCTGTCCTCAATGAAGTGAAAGAGCAACCAACCGACCTTGCCTCCGACACCCTAAAGCCCCTCTTCGTGGTGGATGGAAAGATAATCAACATCGATGCCTCCCAACCCGGCAAGGACATCAACGCTATGGACGAAGAGGATGTAGCCAAACTCCTCCGCGTCAAGAGCGATGAGATTGAGTCCATGAGTGTACTGACTGGCGTGTGTGCCACTGCGCTTTTCGGTGAGAAAGCCAAGAACGGTGCTATTGTCATCCAGACAAAAACTGACAAGGAAAAGCCTGACAGCGTCGTGGTCGTCAAGGCAATACCTGACAAGGAAAAGTCTGACAGAGTCGTGGTCGTCAAGGCAAAACCTGACAAGGAAATGGCTGACGACAACGATAATTCCTCCGAGGTCTGCCTTGTAGTTGAAGAGACAGCCAAATATCCGGGTGGTGAAGCAGCCCTCATGCAGTTTTTGAGTAAAAACACGCGCTATCCGACAATCGCGAAGGAGAATGGTGCCCAAGGGCGAGTGCTCGTGCAGTTCATCGTCAATAAAGACGGCACTTGTAGCGACTTCCAGATTGTCAAAGGCGACATATCCCCAAACACCGATATAACAGTCGTCGCACAGAAGAAAGGGCAGACACCACCTGAGGGAAAAAAGAAAGCCCAAATGGAAAAGGAAGCCAACAAAGCCCTCGAAGAGGAAGCTATCCGAGTGTGCAGCCTCATGCCCAAATGGGAACCTGCCAAACAAAAAGGTCGGGTCGTAAGACAGAGGCTCACCATCCCTATCACCTTCCACCTCCAATAATGGTTATTATTAGCGAAATTCATTAAACTCACTAATAACAAAAGTAAATAGATTAGTTACGGTTAACCACAAAGCCAGCCGCTTGTGAAAGTAGCTGGCTTTTTTCCTCAAACAAATATCATTGTCATATACCACTTAAAAACAACATGAAAGGATGAAACGCATGGCAAATAATTTTTTGACACAGGTGTGCAAACACTCGACCTGGGCGGCATTCGTGTGGATGCTCTTATCCACAAGCGCACTCGCACAGGAAAGGAACGACAGCATTGACCGTTCACAATTCGTGGCTTTCTACCGCTACACCATTCAGACGCAGGACGACGAAGGAAATGCACCAATGGCAACAGTCAATTGTATCAATGGCACGTTTTACGTGGATATGACCTCCCATTTGCTTGCNCTGCCANANAGCCATGTATANCAACCGCNNGAATTGGAATAAAAANCNCTTGTTCCNCNCCCCTTNAAANCCCCTCCNNAATCGNAGTCCCCGACANCGANCAATCGGAGNCCCCNNCTCCGACCNACCGATGTCGGNGACTCCNATGTGGAGGTCNTGAAAGCACTTCCATCAACAGGCATGGCAATTTCCCATCTATTTGAAGCAAGCCGAACAATGAAAAAGCTTATAGTGACAATGATGCTCCTCGTGCTGGTCAAAGGAGCGCAGGGACAAACTGAACGAACGGGCCGGAGCGGTTGACGCTGGAGGACGGGCTGAAAAAACTACCAGGCATGGAAGTGTCGAAGAGCGGCACCAGATTACCGCCGACCAATACAAGCACATGTCGCTCTTCAACGCCTCGGCACAATACAAATTTGAGCGGCTTGTCCTCCGTCTCGAACTCGACAACCTGCTCAACCAGCGCAGCTACGCCTACACTGTCTTCGACGGCATCAACACCTATTGATATGACGATGGTCTCTGTGGTCGCACCGCCATGCTTCGTGCAACATTCAGATTATAATAAACAATAAAAGAAATGATGAAGAAACCATCGAATACCAAGCAACAAGCATATAAAAGTTCGTGGGCACACAGCGGCANTTAAGCCAGCTGTGTGCCCACGAAAGGAACAAAAACTATTTATGTCGCAGTGTTTACGGCTATTCNGCANTNACCTTCATCCCCTCTGTATGTCCNCCGAACTGCTTGGCATAANCNCATTCGACCGTGGAGACACCCACCTCGTATGTGCCAGCCCGAACGACCGAATAATCCATATCGACGGTTGAAGTGCCTCGTGTGAACCAATCGAAGTAGAGGTCGAAACTGGCATCGTGAATGGACAGATAACCACCTCGTCCACCCAGCCACTGGTAGCCCGAGAGTTGGCGCAGAGGTTCGAGACAGGCGGGGTGCTGTGCCGTCACACGCACGAAGTCCATATCGCGGTCGGCTGTGATGGCATGACGGATTCTCAACTTATCGCCCACATGCAGGGTCAGCCCTTTCTTGTAGTCAATCCATTCGGTGCTGCCAGCACGCTGCACATAGAACTTCCGCCGAATCTTTAGCTCGTCAGTGGCATAGCCTTTCGTCTGACTCACATCCTCCAAGAACGTAGCATAAGCCGCTCCCCACGAGATACCCGGGGTATATTTCAGCACTTCCAGCTGCTTCACCCCACCCTTCACGGCATCGGCTGGCACATCTGCCAACACATTGCCTTGCAAGGCGAGGTTGGTCTCTCGACCCTCCAACTGGTCGCGTTCCGTATTGATGGTGCCAGCAACCATGCTCAGCAGTTCACGCCCATCCACTTTCAGCATAGGCAGCTTCACCTCGTGGAAGGTTTCCATCGGTGACACTTGCAAGAGGAAGTCGACCACATCAATCGTGTTCATCGGATTGTCCCACTTCTGTACTTGCTTTTGCGAAATGAGCCACAACTGCATATCGTTCAGCATGGCATCCTTCTTGTCGCGCTGACGGATTGCCTTCATCGCTGCCACCTGTGTCGGGATGCGATAATCCATCCACGCGTAGTAGGCGGCATCAGTAGCGAAGAAGCGACCTTGCCCCAGCTTCTCCACGGTGTAGTCCTTCAAGAAATCCACAAACCTATCCGCCGACTCGATATGCCCAAACGCCCTCAGCGCATAAGCCGCANTGGCTACACCATAGATGGTNAGGTCCTTCGGGGTCTGCTCCACCTTTGCCAAATAGGCTTCACGCATCTGCCGCACCTCCTTGCTCACGGCTCTGTCAAGCATNTGGGCAGAGAGGTAAAGATAGCGNAGCACGGAGTTNGACGACCACACGGCACGTTTCTTCGCCTTGAGGGCATTGTACGCCTCCAACTCCTGACGGTCGAGGTACTTCATGCCTTTGTCCAACATGGTCCGAATAGAGGCATTACCTTGGGGCATCTTTGCCAACTGCTCACACACTGCCATGGTGGTGTAGTAGTTGCTCTTCATGCCCTTAAACCAACACCAGCCACCATCACCCTGCTGCAACTCGGAGNGNTTCTGCTCTGCCACCAACACCCGTTGCTGCAAGTCGTTGGGGNTCTCATACAGCTCTAACATGNNGAAGGTCTTCNTCAAATCTACCAGACGGGTATTGGNATAGAGCGAAGCCGCATAGTCGATGGCATTATCCTCGGCAGGATTCTTCACGCCACGCAACGCCTCAATGCACATCCATGCAGGATTGTCGGCGTATTCCACCTGCAACACACGGTTCGTGGCGGTCTTGGAGTTCTCGTTGAACAATCGGCTCAGGTCGATGTCCTTCGTCACCGCTGTGCCGTCAGCATTGCCCACAATGTAGTAAGGCACTGACTCCACCATCTCCTTCTTCGTCGTAAGAATGGGAAGAGGGTTCTTCTCGCCGTCGCTCACATGACCCGACATGGCGATAAGTTCGCAATCAAGGTCGCTCCACTCTTCCTTCACGTCGAAGCCGAAATCGACACCAGTCGTCTTGCCAGCCTCCACAGCGAAAGGCTTCTCCATGGTCAGCAGCACTTCGCCCGTAACCGGGTTGATGAGCCGCATACGCACTCCGCCTTTCAGAGCCTCATCGCTCTGATTGACGACCGACGACGCAATCACCGCCTTGTCGCCCCAACGCAGGAAACGTGGCATGTTGGGACGCAGCATGAACGCTTTGCGCGCCGCCACTGTCGCTTTGATAAGCCCATAATCAACATCTTTCGTGTGAACAAAGCCCATGAACTTCCACTCCGTCAGCGACTCAGGCAGCGTGAAACGAATGTCTACGTTTCCCTGCATGTCCGACACAAGATGTGGCAAGAAGAAAGCCGTCTCGGCAAAGTTCTCGCGAATAGTGGCATGGTCGAAGTCTTCCTCTTCCTTTCCTCCCGCCACAGCATTGGTGAGCGTGAGGGCAGCTCCATCCATATCAGCCATTTCAACCATATCTTCCACAACCTCAGCCTTAGCCACCTCTGCCGCCGCATACGTCGCCACCCCCATTGTCCGACTCTTCAACATCATACGAACGTTTCTATTTCGCATATAGCGGTCGTGTTCAAAGCCATTCAAGCGGTCGAAAGTACGCGAATAACTCTTATAGGAAGGAATGTTCCCATTCAGATAGAACGCAGGAAACGACGACTGCGAGAACCGAGAGGTCATCACATGGGGTGTGAACCTACTGAAAGCAAGACTGAAATCCCAAGCGTGAGGATAGATGCGGTCAAGTGCTGCATCATAGAGCACAGCCGTCATCTCCGCTCCTGTCACCCTGTGTCCGTTCTTGTCCGTCACAATCAATGTCCACTGCTCCTGCTGTCCCGGCTGCAATCTGTCACGGAATGTAGCCCATTCCAGTTTCAGTTTCTTGTCGGGTTGAGCCAAGCGGAACGCCTGTTGCCTGATGAAACTATGCCCGTTACGCACATACATTACCGTCACCGCGATGCCCTCGCCCCACTCTTTTTTGTAAGACAACCGCAAGTGCTTCATTGTTCCGTCGGTCACAGCACGCAGGCTTTCCAAGATGCCATCCTTTCCATACACGTTATATATAACATAAGCATCTGTCTCAGACGTGGAGAGGTAGAGACTCACATGTCCACCAACTTCATATTCAGCGTTGTCCGTATAGAACACGTCCTGCTCCACTGGCTGTCCGTCAGGACGACGCTTTTCCCCCGTCCCTATCGCCGCAAGGTCTGTGGCAGGAAGGGCGGAATCATAAGGTATCACATACGCCAAGCCCTTCATTTCCTTGTCGTTGTGAGGGTTGACGACGGTGGCTTCAATGCTATACTTCACGCCAGGCACCAAGGCTGTGGGCAGTTGTAGCGTGTCGCCCGAGACAAAAGAGCCTTGTGCCACCGCCTCTGTGCCATAGAGAATCCTGTATGTTCCCTCCATCGCCACCTTCTCATGGTCGGCATCGAACACGCTAATCACAAATGTGGGCTTCTTCGCCAAATCCACCAACCTGGCCGTATGCCGGCATATTATTAGGATCATTGGCCTCATACCATGCAACGATGTCCTCAAGGTCTGCTACCACCTTGTCATACACCATGCGGCGACCTTCACTGAAGTTAGTT